>NZ_BDCR01000003.1:600000-920382 GCF_001618385.1 Paludibacter jiangxiensis
TCGGAAGAAAATTGTTGTTCAGGTTCTACTACCCCCGATAATAAATCAACGGCTCCAACCTGCATATTTTCCTGCAGACCAAGATAATCGAAGGCATGCTTGGGAATAATCACGGCCACTTCTGCCGCAGTATCCGCAAAATTCACACAAATCAGCAAGAGTTCGTCACCGGCTTTGCGCAGATATGCAAACTGCCGGTCGGAATTGAAGCGGGGATTACTGCAATTGACGTACATCAGGTCGAACATTTCGCCTTCACGGATGGCTTTCTCCTGCAACGAAACGTTCAGCAGCTGTTGGTAAAAAGCCCGCAGCTCCTGTTGTTCTGTCGTCAGATGCGCTCCGCCGCATTTGCCCTTGTTGTACCATCGACGCAAAGAATCGACGCTCCAGTAATCGAAAATCGTAGTCCGCCCGTCATCGCCGCTAAACCCTTCAGCATCGGCAGCCGGTTCGCCCAATTCCTGTCCGGCATACACCATCACCACCGAAGTCGATAAGGTCGCCGTTACAATCATTGCAGGAAGAGCCTTCCGGGCGTCACCTGCAAAAAAACGGGATGCAATACGTTGCTCGTCGTGATTTTCGAGAAAGAAGAGCATCTTGGGCAAAATATCATTCACCCGCTGCCACATCACACTGATACGTCGAGCCGATTCGTTGCCGCAAGTGATATTTCGCAGGGTATCGTACATCCCCACTTTATCGTAGAGATAGTCGAAATGGCCGAAATCGATATAGCTGCGGTAAACAGCCGGATTATAGGCTTCGGCAATAAAAATAATATGAGGAAACTGTTCCTTTACTTTTGGAATCACCCATGACCAAAACTCCACCGGCACCATCTCGGCCATGTCGCAACGAAATCCGTCGATTTGTTTGCCTGCCCAAAACAGCAGAATGTCCAGCATTTTAGTCCAGGTATCAGGAACCGGAACGAAATGCCTGGTGTGACCGCCCTGATAATCCACACCATAATTTAGCTTGACCGTTTCGTACCAATCGCTTACCGTAGGATGAGCCGAAAAGACGTCGTTGCCGCTCGCCTTGGCCGGGTATTCATGGTAAGGAGCTTTTTCGTCTTTCAACAGATTGAATTGTCCCGCAAAAAACTGATTGGGAATGTAGTAGAAATTATTCTGCGGATTGAAAGCATGGTTGGTATTGTCGTTTTCACCCAGATCGGCAACACCGGCCGGTTTGGCATCCGAAGCGTACTGACGCGCCACATGGTTAGGCACAAAGTCGATCAACACCTTCATTCCTGCTTTATGGGTTCGTTCCACCAAAGCCTCAAATTCCTGCATCCGGGTAGGAACATTGGTTGCCAAATCGGGATCCACGTCGTAATAATCCTTGATGGCGTAAGGCGAACCGGCTTTTCCTTTGACAATGGCCGAATGGCCTTTGCGTATTCCGAATTCCGAATAATCGGTCTGGGTAGCATGTTCAATCACTCCTGTGTACCAAACATGAGTCACGCCAAGTTCCTGAATGCTTTTCAGAGCTTTTGCCGTGATGGCGTTGAATTTGCCGCATCCGTTGATATCGATTGACCCGTTGGGCAGGTTGACATGAGTAGTATTCCCGAACAAGCGGGGAAGTAGCTGATATATAATAAATTTAGAAGACATACTATTTTTAGATACAAGAGCCATGAGGTTAACATCAAGACTCATATTTCACATTTCCAGAAAGAGTTTAGCGGCAAGGATTTAATTACAACATCAATTCATTTCTCACTTTCTTCGTTAGTCCTTGGATGGTCAACTCGTACGACAAACGAATCCATTCTTCGATTTTCGCGTCGGGGATCGTATCGTTGAGCAAAACGGTATTCCAGTGCTTTTTGTTAAGGTGATAACCGGGTTGCACAGCTGCATATTGCTCCCGCAGTTCGATGGCCAATTCGGGATCACACTTCAGGGCAATAGTGGAGTCGCCGTCGAGAGCAATAATGGCGTACATCTTGCCACCCACCTTCAACACCAGATGCTCTTCACCGAAAGGGAAAGTCTCCTCGGTGTGAGGCAATGTAATGCAAAACTCCCGTGCAGAAATAATATCCATACGCAAAAAAGTGAATTGGTTTGCAGAACAAATATACGGCAAATCTTTGAAGCATGGGATTGCAAAACTATTTTTCCATTGCTCTATGTTTCTTGAATAGGCAATCTTGGAGCTGCAGACAATGCAATAACAAAATACTATCTCTATTTTGTTTGGAAGAAATATTAGTACATTTGAAGAGCTTTCGAATAGCAGGATTATTTCTATGCAGGAAAGACAAAGGAATTAAAATACAAAACCATGAATCTAAGGATTTCCTATTTTATTGTGTTGATTGTTCTATGCTTAACATCGTGTTACAATAAAAAAGACAATAGCCAAATGACCGTTAAAACAAAGGTAGATACGATCAGTTATACAGGTAATGCTGTAGCTTTTTTTAGTGAAGACACACGCAAAATGATACGTTTTATTCCTGTCAAAGAGAAAGATAGCACAAAATTTAAGCAATTAAATATTTTTCAATCAATTAAAGACCAACCTATTTATTGCATCTATATAGGAGGGTATCTAAATAGATTACTTCACTGCAAAGAAAAACAAATTTTGAAAAGAGAAATTTGCAAATATGGATACGCTTCTTATTATGTAAAGATATGGATCAGTTATCGGAACTATTTAGCTGGGCCTGAAAGACCTGGCATACCTGATAGTTGTAGATGCAAATTACTTTCTGAAACACATGACAGTGCAAAAATCCAAGAATTCGACATTCTACATATTCCTTAAACACTTGTATATTATTGATAATGAGAGCAAACATAGCAATATTCGTTCAATCTTAATCCCGTCCCGTCGGATTTGTAATCCGACGACGGAATGGAGCTTCGGGATCTGTGATCCTAAAATAACACAAAAACTTGTTTATTAAATACATATCGGATTAAAAATCCTAATTCTCAATACCCCCGGATTGCAAATCCGGGGGAACGAAATCGGTAAAGGAGAGTCTATATTATAGAATTTAGCCTATGAGAAATTTTAATATTTTCGCAATTATTGTTCTGACCATGGCCACTTTTTGTAGTTGTAATAAAAAACATTGGATCCCGATAGATAGCGAAACCTTAAAGCGACACTACTCGTGGCTTATAAATGATTCTGCCACTTCTATTATCAAAAACACTGTTTTAGTTCCCGATACTGCAACGGCAGTTAAAATTGCAGAGACTTATCTATTTGAGGTTTATGGGAAGGATAAAATCGTAGAAGAACGTCCATATGAGATTGGCAAAATCAATGAATATTGGTACATAACAGGTTCATTACCAAAATATAGTATGTGTGGTGGAACTTTTGAAATTCTATTAGAAGCCTCAACTGGGAAGGTGGTTAAAATAGGACATGGAAAATAATTAAAACCCTTTGCTAATCGGAATTCGCAAGACCCATATGCCACGCCCTGTCGGATTTATTTATCCCGGTTTCGTGCAGGCTTCAGGGAAACTCATAACCGCAACAATTACAGAGACCAGAAGGCATGATTGCCCTTCAAGCGGTTAGAAAACCGCTTGTCCCATTGGGTGGCGCGACCTCCGAGTCGCGCAAGATGCACCCACAGTGCCTCCCGCCCGCGTGAGGGATGGGAGCGGAAAGCCCTCAGCCGCAGGCGAGGACTTGCAGCGTACAGCCCGACCCGACGTAAGGAGGGGCACGCCCAAATAACAAATCTAATGGATCGTCAGGTGTTGCAGGTTGCATCGCTACTTTTTGCAAAATAAAGAGTAACTTTGCCGCAACAAAAAAGTAAACAGCACCCGGTGCACAGTCCGATGGAGCTTATACTCTACCAACTGCCGAGTACCGGATACTGACTACTGAGTACTTTTCCAATCATGGTTCATCAATACGATTTTTTAGTGATAGGCAGCGGAATTGCCGGCATGAGCTTTGCTCTGAAAGTGGCCGACAAAGGGAAAGTTGCCATTTTGTGCAAGTCGTCTCTCGAAGAGGCTAACACATCGTATGCTCAGGGCGGTATTGCTTCGGTAATGAAGCAAACCGACAATTTCGAGAAGCATATTCAGGATACCATCACAGCCGGCGACAACATTTGCGATCGCGACGTGGTGGAAAAAGTGGTAAAAGAGGCTCCCGCCCAAATCAAGGAACTGATCAGCTGGGGCGTCGATTTCGATAAGGACGAGAAAGGCAATTTTGACCTTCACCGCGAAGGCGGCCACTCCGAATTCCGCATCCTGCACCACAAGGATACTACCGGAAGCGAAATTCAGGAAAGCCTGATTCAGCAGGTGAAACACCACCCGAACATCGATGTTTTCAACAACCATTTCGCCATCGAAATTCTTACCCAGCACCACCTGGGACAGATTGTCACTCGCCATACGCCCGATATTGAATGTTACGGCGCTTATGTGCTCGACAACAACACCCGCAATATCGACACTTTTCTGGCAAAAATAACGCTGATTGCAACCGGCGGTATCGGTAACGTGTATCACACCACCACCAACCCTGTGATTGCCACCGGCGACGGCATTGCCATGGTGCACCGTGCCAGAGGTGTAATTCGCGACATGGAGTTCGTGCAATTCCACCCGACGGCTTTGTACCATCCCGGTGAACGTCCTTCGTTCCTGATTACGGAAGCGATGCGCGGTTACGGAGCACTGCTCCGCACCAGCGACGGCAAAGAATTTATGCACAAATACGATGCCCGTGGTGCTCTGGCTCCCCGCGACATTGTGGCCCGCGCTATTGACAACGAGATGAAAAACCGTGGTGACGACTGCGTGTATCTGGATGTTCGTCACAAAGATGCGGAAGAGACCAAAAACCACTTCCCGAACATTTATCAGCACTGTCTGGATCTGGGCATAGACATCACCAAAGATATGATTCCGGTAGCTCCAGCGGCGCATTACCTGTGCGGAGGCATCAGTGTCGATCTGGACGGACAATCGACCATTAACCGACTCTATGCTGCCGGTGAATGTTCGCGCACCGGACTTCACGGAGCCAATCGTCTTGCGTCCAACTCACTGATTGAAGCAGTAGTGTATGCTGATGCTGTGGCCAAACATGCATTGCAACGTCTGGACAACTATTCCTATAAAGATTTTCCCTCATGGGATGATTCAGGAACATCGCTTCCCGAAGAAAACGTACTGATCACCCAAAGTGTCAAAGAGGTACAGCAGATCATGAGTACCTACGTGGGCATCGTACGCTCCAACCTCCGTCTGCAAAGAGCTTTATCGCGTCTGGAAATTCTCTACCGCGAAACAGAAAGCCTGTTCGACCGTTCGGTGGTATCAAAAGAAATATGCGAACTGCGGAACATCATCAGCGTGGGTTATCTGATTATCAAGCAAGCCATGCAACGGAAAGAGAGCCGCGGGTTGCACTACACCATCGACTATCCCGACCCGTGTAAAGCAGGTGGTGAGGAAGCGAGTAAGTGAGAAAGCACACAGTATTCAGTAAACAGTTCTCAGTTTGAGTCTGGATCTGTAAATCGTAAATTGTAAATCTTTAAATCGTAAATTTAGAATATGAACTTATTCATCCACTGGAACATTGACCCTGAAATTGTGAAGATCTTTGGCATATCGGTGCGTTATTACGGAATCCTTTTTGTCGGAGGTATTCTTCTGGCGCTTCTGATGCTTGAAAAAATGGCAAAACTGCAAGGTTTCACGTCCAAAGAATGGGATAAGCTCACGCTCTACGGACTGTTGGGCATTGTACTCGGAGCACGCCTCGGACACTGTCTCTTTTACGAACCGGGGTATTTCCTTGCCCATCCGGTTGAGATCCTCCTCCCGATTCAGCATTTGCCCGACGGCGGCTATCATTTTACTGGTTTTCAGGGGCTCGCCAGTCACGGAGGTGCACTCGGATTGATCATCGCACTGGCCTTGTTCACTTATCAGACAAAGCGCAGCTTGTGGGTCACCCTCGATTTAGTAGCTGTAGTTACTCCCATTTCAGCCTTCTTTATCCGCATGGCCAACCTGATGAATTCCGAAATTATCGGCAAACCAACTGATGTACCCTGGGCTTTCGTCTTCGAAAAAGTGGACATGTTGCCGCGACATCCGTCTCAGTTGTACGAAGGACTATCTTACCTGTTTATCTTTATTGTAAACATGGTACTGTATCGTAAATTCAAAAACCGCGTTGGAACAGGTTTCTTTTTCGGCCTCACTATCGCGCTGATCTTTATTGCCCGCTTCTTTATTGAATTTTTGAAAGAGCGTCAGGTAGCTTTCGAAGAATCGATGACTATGGATATGGGACAGTGGCTGAGCATTCCTTTCGTGCTGATCGGAGCTTATTTGGTTTGGAGAAGCCTTAAGACGAAGAAGTAAAACCCATATATTTCAGCCGTATTTTATCAAGTAATCTATTGTTTTGCTGCTAAGTAAAGAAAGAACGGCACAAAACGAACCCAATTTATAGAATAGTCTTTTTTACAAACAGCCCGGCATAAGTATTTGATGCTTATGCCGGGCTGTTTTTCTATGCCTTGTTGCAATGTTATTATATATGCCACCCAATTGTGCTTTATATTGTCTAAAAAACATTGCTTTGAATCTTGTCCGACCTTTCAGGTCGTGTAGGTTAAAGCTATGCTTACACGCAGGTCACAGACCTGCGGTTATGGGAATGGGGCTTTTCAAGCCATAAGCAAAATAACCGATAATGATATAAAACAAAAAGGTTCCTGCTCTCGCAGGAACCTTCTCCAAAGCCTATAATAATTTCTAGTCAAAAAATTGTATAAGAGCAGATATATAAACGACTCTCATTACAAGGCTTACGTTAACGCCGGTTTATTTGCCAATGGATAAAGGCCGGCTATTATATCTAATGTATTTTCTAAGAAATCAGGAAAAGAGGAAACTTTTATCCAATTCCTTAATTATATTCTGAGCAACGAAGCTATTTAGCAGAAACCTGCAAGCAGGTCTCCACTAAATATCAACATATTATTTCTGCAAACCATCTGCAAAACCAGCATAAGCAGGTTTGCGGTTGTAATTTGCATCCCAAAGGCCGATAGGTTCACCCGGTCTCCATGAAGAGCTGGTCGGACTATCGACCAAAGACCATTGTGTAATACCATAACGCTGTGCGGCTGGTATAAGCTCAAAATAAGCTTTCACAATTTGTTTGTAAAAATCAGACATCTGTTTCAGCTGATCAAAGGTTACGTCCGCGGTTTTGACATTAGCCATACTACCGGCAGGTCTGATACCCATATCCAATTCTGTAATCTTAATCAGTTTACCAGTAGCAGCAAGATTCGTGAGCATCGCTCTGATTCCTTCTATTGTATTTATACCCAATGTAACGTGCATTTGGGTACCAATACCATCTACTTTCACACCTTTACTTTCAATATAATTGATGTACTGAATCAAACCCTGACATTTCTTTTGGTCGGGATTTTCCAATCCATAATCATTAACGAATAGTTTGTCAGTGGCATTACCATATTGACGCGCTAACTGAATAGCACGAACAGCATAATCCTTGCCCAGGTAATCCTGCCAGTAGAATTCATCAGCCGCCAGCGTTTTGCCAACACCTGTCTTGATTTGTGTAGGATCGCTATCCGACATTGGTTCATTGACAACATCCCATGCCTTGACATAACCTTTTGTTTTTGCCAACATGCTTGAAATCCAGTTTTCTAATGCTTTGTCAATAATAGCTGTCTTTTCCGCATCGGTTTTTGGTACTGTAGTAGTACCCGGATTCGGATTCCAGATTTCAACTTTCGCATTATCAAAATAGTAAGTTGTTGCCGTTTTACCAAGGTTAAATGCTATGGTGTTACAACCATCCTGACTGCTGGAAACCGTCATTTCTTTCACGTAGGTTGTCCATGTCGGTGTTGAACTGAGAGTACCAAAGAAATCGTAAAATTTGTATGCACCCGGAGCCGTGTGGGCTTGAGTTGGGTAAGAAGCATTGGCATCCGATTTGATATCCATGGTTAAACGCAACTTATCACCTTGTTTCACAGCTTTCGGGAATGTGAAAAATATCTGACAATCCCAGTCATTCGTCCGAACTGCAGCATTTGTAATAGTGAGAGCTCTACCGATACCGTCTTTTCCTCCACCTGCTGCTGTAAAGCCTCTTACTGCGTTAGCATTGTAAGAATAAACAGATCCGGCAGTCGAAGAATTGTCGGTTTCAAAGTTCTGAGACCAAAGCGGATCCCATCTTGCAGGAGCACTTCCGACAATAACAGTCGGTGCAATGATACTGTTGAGATAGGTCGCATTCTGATTTGCATGCCAGCAAAGAGTATGACCAAAAACTGAAATACCAGCGCCTTGTGCGGTTTTTACAAAACTTTCCACGGTAGAAAAGTCCATTGACCCGTCATTTTGAACAACAGCCCCATGTTTCATTTCATAACCCGCAGTCACATCTGTAAAATTCGATTTTATAATTCTGTAAAGAGCACCTTTTGTATTAAATTCAGTTGCTGAGACTCCGGCTCCTAATCTGAACTTTGTAGTATCAACATACTCTTTCAACACCTTATAACTCTTCAAATATTCTAACTGGGCAAGACCATCAGGTTTTTGCACATCATAATTAAAGAGATCACTGTTGTCCGCGCAGGAAGCAAAAAAAGCAACTGCGACAAGAGTTATCATCAATTTATATATACTTTTCATAAGCATAAGATCTAAATGAAGATTTAATTATTATTCACCGGTAAAAATGTTTCCATTTTCACTCCACGATCACGGACTACCAGGGTATCATTGGTTTGATAACTCTTACCACTTGCCCCCATCGTAATATTGTAGTTCAGATAGATTGCACTACGATCTACATTACCCCAACTTTTCTTTTCTCCATTCTTAACAAACATTCCGGTTCCTGTTGCAGTAAATCCGGTCGTTGATGAAGAAACCGTACATTTTCCCTGACTGTCAAACGTCAGAAGAAGAGTGCAAGCCACTGTATTTCCTCCACCATCAACCACTTTTATCGGCAATTGAACAGCGTTCAGCGAAACCGTGCTTGTACTGCATACTTCATCTTTTTCAACATATTGGTTGTGACGGATATTGGTTGTTGTAGCAGAACCCAAAGTAATGACATCTTTACCTCTTCTGAGATAATTTGCATGATATTGATTGATAAATTTCACGCAATAGAGAACGAAGTCCTTTGGCTGAACATCCCACAATGCAGAATTGGCTCTGGCCGCATTTGCTACTTTGGGTATTCCGGAGAGAATCGAATCTGCATTCGCAACTTTAGTCATACGCAAAGGAATAACATACGTATTCTGCAATGAAAGAGGATCTGCAAAAAACGCATCGGTCAACTGTACACCTACACATCCCATCAACGAGTGATCCAAAGAGATTTTGTTACCCGAAAGAGTGTAATAATTGGATGGCATCGCTTTTACGGCAGCTCCTCCTGTTGTGAAAAGCAAATTATTGCACAACGAATTGTCTACAGAAAAGTCGATATCAATCTTTTTCTTATTTGCGTACACGCCTCCCATGGTAGCATATATCTGACACTGATGAGCATTATCCAAACTGGTGTCATATGTATCATCTCCCAACACGATCGTTCTGACCGGAAATTGGTAAGCAAAATATACAGTTGTACGACCAAAGTCAGGGAACTCTGCATCCTGATTATGGCAAGATGTAACCAACAATGCCAAAATTGCAGTACACAGGACAGAGAATAAATTTATTCGTTTCATATTCTAATGTATTTTTCAATTATTGTTCAATTAAAATTACCAGCCTGCGTTTTGTTCCAACGAGTTGAATTTGCGTATTTCGCTGTAAGGTATTGGTCCAAAATACATGTAATCTTTGTAATTTCTTGCTTCAACGTTAATCGGAGTATATTTCAATGTTCCGTCCGACAACTTATCGACCTGCATTCCTTTTACCGTTTCATTCAGATTTGCTGTCGGGACTTTCCAACGACGCAAATCATAAAAACGTTGATTTTCGAAACACATTTCAATACGGCGTTCGTTGCGAATAAGGTCACGCATTTTAGCCTTATCACTCTTAATACTTTCCAGATAAGCATCACCTCCGGTAATACCTGCTCTTTGGCGTATTTTCTTGATCACATCATAGGCGCTGTAAGAATGAGAACCTGTTCCGGTAGGACCATACGCCTCATTGGCTGCTTCTGCATAGTTCAAAAATATTTCGGTGTAGCGGATACGTGCAGTATAATGCTTTTGTCCTGTATTTTTCGAAGGATCAGGATTACAATCGGCACGCAACAGTTTACGTAAATAATATCCGGTACGGGTAGACGCCCCACTCTGCTTATTAAGAACATCATTGTTAGACGTATTGTACGTTCCTGAAATAATCTTGGTACTACTTGGACCCTGAGTTCCTTCATTCACAACAATATATTTCGCCAAACGGGGATCTCTGTTTGCATATGGATTGGTAGCCGCATAACCACTATTTGAATCCGAAATAGGGTAACCGTTCAATGCAGGGAAAGCATCAACAAGATTTTGTGACGGGTTCACACGTCCTTTTCCAAACAGAGATGGAGGAAAATTGTCTTTCTCCAAATCGAGATTTGAACCGACATCCGATCTCCAGATTATTTCACTTGGATTGGAACCTGAAGCAATAGCGTCAATATCTGACGTATTTGTATACCAGGTATTACCATTCGCGGGCAAATCGTTCACTTTGTTTGGAAGCCTGTCAATCACGACAGCAGCGTAATCGGCAGCATCAGCATACGAAGCATTGGTTCCGGCACTAAATGCAGGGCTGGCAGCATAAAGCGCAACCTGCGATTTAATCGCTTCTACAATACGCCCAGTGATACGACCTCTCATAATGTTGCCAAATACATCGTTATAGTCAGTGATTTTTGTCACTCCCATTGTCTGATATTTGGCCGGGATGCCGCTTGCATTCGCTATGTCGGTATAGTCTAAAGGCAACAAAGCCATAGCTCTTGACATATCCTTGTATATCTGCTGTACACATTCCTTAAACGTATTACGGGGCACATTGAAATTGGTTGAAGTCGTTTGAGGAATAGTGTCGATAGGCACTCCTAACAACTGTCCACTACTTGTCCAACCCCCATGTGCTTTCAGCAACGTAAACAGTTGCAGTGCACGTAATGCATAAGCCTCACCTTTGAAACGATCATTATACATCGTTTTACGGTTGGGATCTTTAGCCCAGGCCACCTTATCTGAATTCTGAAGGAAAAGATTCAAATACTGAATTGCAGCACGACATCCACTCCATCTTGATTGAGCATCGGTACTGGCAGTCCAGGAACCCGTTGCCATTCTCAAATATGCATTATTAAAATCATTCGTGACTGCGTCATCAGATGCAAGATCAGTAGCCGGAGCATTTTGATAAGGCAAAAGAATGTATGCTGAACCTAACAAACCCTGAGCGAATGCCGGTTCCTGATACATAGCGTCGATAGATCGATTATTTTCAATGGCTGGTTCAAAGTAATCAGAACATGCCACCAAAAGAGGTATAAGAACCAAAAGTTTCAATATATTTCTCATAGTTTTAATTCTTTTTTTATGAATTAGAATGCCACTTTAACGCCTAAATTATAGAATCGGGTTTGTGGGGCGCTTGTTACATTCGTTTCCAATATTTTACGCTCTTTAGCGATTGTCAACAAGTTTGAACCGCTAATATAGGCTGAGATTTCATGGATAAAGAACTTTTGCAACAATGCCTTAGGAACATCGTAAGTCAACTGAACTTTAGCCAAATCAAAGCGATCTGTACTGTACAGCCAGAAGTCAGAATTTTGGAAATTGTTAGTTCCACTTCCTGTTGTTAATCTTGGATATGTGGCTGTAGCTGCAGTACTTTCTGTCCAGCGTCCACGAACAACATCCGAGTACTTCCCTTCTCCATACACCCAATAATATGTACCGCCTTTAATGGCTTTTGCACCAAAACCACCTGTACCCAAAGCGAATAAAGTAAAGTTTCCATACTTCATTGTAAGGTTTACACCTGTAACAAGAGGAGCTCCGGAATAACCGCCACGACCCAAGTTAACCTGGTCTTTTTCGTCAATCACACCATCCTGGTTCATATCCTGATATTTGATATCACCGGCTTGTACATTACCAAAGGTTGGTCTTGGATGAGCAGCCGTACCATCAATAGCAGTAACCTCATCCTTAGTGTAAAATCCAAGCGCTTTCAAGCCCCAGATTGCATCCAGCGGTTTGCCTGCACGGTTTTGGTAAGCATTCAGATAATTTTCATCTCTCTTCGTAGCCTTAGCCATATAATATGTTGCTATCAAACCTAAAGAACAATCCAGTTTGCCAATTTTCTTATTGATATTGAGTTTAACATCAAAACCATTACGTCCATCATTGTTAAAGTTAGCATATGGAGCAAACGATGTTTGAGGATAACCGATAATAAAATAGCTTGGATATTGAGTAGATGGCTGAACAATAAGGCCCTTCATGCTATTTGTAAAGTAAGAAGCATCTACTGTAATCAGTTTATTCAACAAGGCAGCTTTCATGTTGACAGAAAATTCTTTTCTTTTCACAAAAGTCAGGTTCGGACTGTCAACACGACGAACGTTGGTAGATTTTTCAGACGCTCCGTCATACCAGCCCCAGTAGGCTCCATCCGCTTGCGTTACGTTACCTTGGTACAAATAGTAGTTTGCAATATCCAAATCTGAGTTCAGAATACTTGCCGACGCACTCAAAGTAAGATCATTTACAACCGGCGAATTCGCCAGAAAATTTTCTTTCTTCACATTCCATCCCAAAGTCATTGACGGAGATAGAGCATCTCTGTTTCCGCTTCCTAACTTTGCTGAATGAACTCCGGCAATGCCTAAATCTGCAAAATATTTCTTTTGGTAATCATAGCTTACCTGTAACCCGATATTGGCATTTGAGGGTTTATGGTAAGTTCCTGATTGTGTCTGCTGAAAACCTGCAGCCAATAATGTTGCAGAAATATTATGAACATCATTGATTTTTGTCTTATAGTCAAATTGAGCAGAAAATGCAATAGTCTGTCTGTCGGCTGAATTGCTCGCATTCTGGTTTCCAGACTTCTTATCGTCATTATATTTCGTAATCGTATTAATAACATCTGTACCATTGTAAGCAGCCCATGTAGGTGCAAAAACTGCATAGCTGTTATCGTAAGAAAGCGTATATGATGTAGCATAATCTACTGCAAACATACCTTTGAAGGAAAGACCTTTCAACACTCCTTTCAAGTCAAAATCGAGTCCTGTGTCAAACTGGAACTGACGGCTTGTCCATTGACTGTAACCGGCGGCATACATATCAGCAAAAACATTCGTTGGATCAGCCTGTGTTCCACCAAGGAAATACTTACCATCAACAATATTCAAACTGCTATTAATCAATGCCAGATTATTGACATCGTTTTTGTCAATAAAACTAAGTGGCACAAGCGGAGACAAACGATTAGGACGGAAGGTAGATGCAGCACCCCAATAATCACCCTTTGCACTGCGGGTATTATAGAAAGTAGCATTTGCATTGACATACGTCTTAATTAAATCATTGATTGCAAAATCGATGTTACCTCTTACATTCAGGCGATTGATATTATTGTTTTTTCCCTGTCCAATTTTGAACAGATCGTCCTGAGTATAATAACCAATATTTGTATAATAACGTGCTCTGTTATTTCCACCTGAAATCTCTGCAACAGCTTCAGTTTTATTATAAGCTTTCTTCAGAAAATCAGAAGAGTAGAAATCAAGGTTCGGATAGCGATACGGATTTTGACCTGTGCTGTAATTATAGATGTCATTTGCACTGTACAAAGGAGTCAAACCATCGTTGGTACGAGCCTCGTTGTATAACGACATATATTCAGCAGAACCCAGATAGGTTGGGTAGCGCTTGGAAACAAACATACCAGTATTAACCCGCACATCCACTTTGTTTGGTCCGGCTTTACCTCTCTTTGTTGTAATAAGCACAACACCTTTGGCTGCGCGACTACCGTAAAGCACTATCGCGGAAGCACCTTTCAGGAATGTAATCTGATCAATTTCAGTTGGATCAACATTGTTAGCATCACGGGGAACGCCGTCTATTAAGACTAAATAATCGCTACCCATGCCCCACAATGAATTACCAGTCCACCCACCCACATAACCTTGCATATTGTCAAGACTATAGGTGTTGTAGTTCTTCTTCATTAAATTTTCCATATCGACTACGGAAACCCCTCCTAACAAATCGCTTTGCGGCACTTTCCTGTAAGCCACCTGAACTAATGAGTTTCCATCATTATTCGAAGAAACAGCTTCATTATCTGCAGATGTTTGCGCAGTCGCTAAAAACAGCGAGGAGAAGGCAAACAAAGCACATAAAGTAAGTCTTATTTTTATGTATTTCATCGTATATTCATTTGTTGTTAAACATTGATGTTTATTAGAATTACCATCCGGGATTTTGTCCGAATTGCGGATACAGCGAAGTATCTTTAATTTTCAGAGGGAACCAATAATGCTTTGAACCAAAAAGGCGGGTCAATACGACCTGTTCTCTAAAGTTAGCTATACGAGCATTTTTAGGATCATTCGTTTTGTAGTAATCGTCACTTTCTACCCGGTCGAATTCCTGCGATGTTTTAACATTATAAGGAGCTTCTGTAAGAAGTAACCAACGTTGCAAGTCGTTAAAACGGAATCCTTCAAAAGATAATTCAACAGCACGTTCTCTTCTTATCTCATCCATAAATTTATGAGGATCAGTCCTCAAGGACGGATTTAAATCTCCACTCGGGCCACCTCCAACAGGATCGGCTCCTACGCGTTGGCGAAGAGTATTAATTGCATCTACTGCTGTTTTGCTAAAATTAGTAGCCTTAGCTGTAGAACCACCCACAGCAGCACAAGCTTCAGCATACATCAGGTAAATATCTGCCAGACGCATATAGGGCAAATAACAGTGGAAGTTACCACCCCAGTTATACATACCATCGTATTTGTTACATTGATGAGGTACTAATTTCTGAATGAAATAACCCGTACGACTACCATTGTTTGCAGATCTCATCGGACCTCCGGTATAAAGGCGCAGGTTACGCAGATATTCCTGATCAGCCGGCATTGAAGCATTCACAAACTTAAAGCCGTCGAACATAATATCATGGTAGAAACGCGGATCTCTACCCTTGAAAGGATGAGTAGGATCAAAACCTGAATTAGGATCGTCCAAAGGTAATCCGTTGGCCATACCATACAATTTGACATAGTTAGCTGTTGGTACATGGATAATGTTATCATGTTCAACCAAACCATTAACTTTGGGTCCGAATGTCTTAGATGTATTCCAGTTACTGCCATTACCATCAGATGAAGGACCACGGAAGATTGCTTCTGTAGATCCCGGCATCAACCAACCTTGTCCTGTTGTATAGAATATATCGGTAAAACAACTTGTAGCATCGCTGGTTTTCACGTGATCATAAACATTGCTATATTTGAATTGCGCCAACGAATACTGAGTCTGGTTATTTTCCACCAATGTCAGTAATTCTCCGAATGCTTCGGCTGCTTTTTTGCAATAATTAACATCGTAATCATACGTTTTAGCACCACCTGTTTGAGCTCCGTTTTTCATCAACGGACTTCCGGCCCACAAATAATCTTTACCTAAGTATCCAAGAGCCATGATTTTGTTGACACGTAATTGGTTTTTCCCGAGAGTACTTTTTCCTACCGTGGTATTATCCCAATTGATCGGCAACAAATCAGCTGCTTTTCTGAAATCCGCAGCTGCACTGTCAGCGCATTGCTGATAAGTAAGACGGGGCAATGTCAGGGCACCGGATGAAGGTAAGACTTTCGTCACATAAGGCAATCCTCCAAGATATTCCATCAATTCGAAATGCCACCATGCTCTGAAAAAGTACAATTGACCTGCAATCAGATTTTTTTCTTCCTGCGTTGCCACGGCCATTTTATCTAAATTCTCTAATCCCATGTTGGCCTTGCGGATACAATACCAGGCATGGGGCCAAAGAGCATGATCAAATTTGTTTCCAGACGTTGGGTTGGTTGATGGTTTATCTAACCAGCATCCGGCCTGAGCCAAATTTCCAGCCTGCCATGCCCAGAAGTTTCCAAGATCCACTTGATTAGTCATGTGCCATGCTCCTTCAGTATTAAAGAGCTCATCATCTCCCCAGTTCCACGATGTAGTCCAATAGCATTTTTCCTTATCAGGAATACAATTGTAAATTTCCTCTACAAACCCCTGAAAGTTTGTGAAATTTTTAAATGCCGTTGCCGGATCTACATTTGAGTCAGGTGATTTATCCAAATATGATGTGCAGGATGAAAATGCAATCATCATAAGGAATATTCCACCCCCTAAAAATGCTTTATATATATTTTTCATAGCGCTCTATATTATTATAATGTTACTTTAAGACCCAAATTGTAACGTCTTACGGTTGGATATGCACCCTGGCTACCTGCACCTCCGAAGTTGGATTCGCGGTCATCCGGCATTTTAGACCATACCCACAAGTTGTTTCCATTCAGGTATATTCTTAAACTGTTCATTTTTAATTTCTTTATAGCCTTGCCACTGAGAGTATAAGCTATTTCAGCATTTTTCAAGCGGACATAAGATCCGTCGTACAGATATTGAGTACCATTGTTATAGCTTGGAGTAGAAGCCCAACGTGGAGTTGTAATATCTGCTGTAGTATTATCTTTCGACCACCAGGTACCCTGATCGTATACGGTATCAAGCATACCTGAGAAACTGGTCAGGTTTACTTCGCGGGTTACATTGTTAACGCCATAGAACTGAACGAAGGCACTAAAACCTTTCCATTCGAATCCCATGGTAGCATTGTAAGTGTTTTGAGGTGAATCAGAAAATCCGTATGGAATTCGGTCTTTACTGTCAATGATACCATCCCCATTGAAGTCAATGATATTATAGTCACCCGGCAATTTGTACAAGTCATTGGTATCATGCTGCACACTTCCATAGAGTTGGTCATAAGTATTCAAATAACCTGTGCTGACATAAGCCCTTGTCTGGCCAATACTATAACCTGCTTCCTTCTGATATGCAGGATATAATGCAGGGTCATCTTTCTTGATGATTACGTTTTTAGCATGTGTCATACTAAAATTACCCCATAAACGCAGTCCGTTATGAAAAGATTTATTCAAACGAACTTCAATTTCATATCCATTTGTGCGTACCCGTCCTAAGTTTGCTGTCGGAGGATCTTGACCGAAATAAGGAGGTACCGAACGGCTTCCACCGTTAACCAGAATATCTCTACGATTGTCGTTGAAAACTTCAACCGTACCGGCAATTAATCCTTTCAGGAAAGCATAATCAACACCGACATTGAATTTGCGAACAATTTCCCAGTGAGCATCAGGATTTCCAACAGATGCTTCTCTGTACCAATTGTATGGGCTGGCACCCTGATTCAATGAAAGGGTTGATGTTCCTCCATAAGCCCATTGAGACATGTAAAGGAATCGGCTTCCGCTATCATCCCCGATTTCGCCCAATGAACTCCTGACTTTTAACATGTCAATAAACTTGAGAGGTTTCATGAAATTTTCCTGAGAAATCAACCATCCCACAGCACCTGAGTTGAAGAATCCAAAACGGTTTTGGGATGCAAATTTTTCTGAACCGTTGTATGCACCGTTATATTCTAAAAAGTATTTATCTTTCAGATTATATGTTGTACGGAACACCCAGTTTTCACGATAACTTGGAATCATACTACCCATAGCATTCTGCTGACGGGTGAAAACACCCATAGCTGTTACATTGTGGTCACCAAATTTGCGAGCCCAGTTTAATTGTAATTGCAGGTTCATACTACGGTAAGTTGCGCCGTTATTTACGGAACCACCCGATGTACTCCAAAGCACGCCCTGAGTATAGTCAAATTTTGAGTTTTGGTTGAATTCCACCTTGTATGTGGCAATTCCTGTTGCAGGATCAATCCATTTCATTACAGGATCATTGAAGAGGTCATTCACACCACGGCTACCATCAGAGAAAGTATTGTCATAGGACAAAGTTCCTTTAAAGTTCAAGCCTTTGGTAATAAATTTAAGGTCTTGTTCCAAAGCAAAGTCAGTTGCAATACGTGTAGTTGTAAGAGTTTGCACTCCACCTACCGACATTGCCTGAGCCGAGTTGGTCACATTGGAAGTCAGAGGGTAAAATCCCCACGATCCATCTGAATATTTGGGAAGGAAAACATCCGGCGGAATATTGTATGCACCGGCCCACTGTTGAGCTACTGCCCAGTCCGATGTATTTGTGTTACCCCATGGACGAGTACTCAATGAGTTTGACCCGGAGATATTCACCTTCAATCCTGTAGTCTTGGTCAACTGAAAGTCGAGATTACTACGTACATTCAATCTATTGTATCCATAACCGGATTTATAATTACGTCCGGCATCCAATACTCTGAACAAGTCACCTTCACGTACAAAGTCGGCAGCTGCAAAGTATTTCACAAAGTTTGTTCCCCCGCTGATATTCAGGTTAACATTACTGGATATTGCATAATTTTTAAAGAGCTGTTTTTGCCAGTCAACGTTCGGATAACGTTCTGCTTCAGTAGTATTAGCCGGATAACGATATTTATTGATAATCTCCTGGGGGGTCATATATGACCAGGAATCCGGTTTTACACCCAATTCATGCTCGATTGCCACGTTACGTGCAGCCAAAGCATCGTATGAGTCGTATTTGCCAGGGAGTTTTGATGGTGCTTTTATTGTTGAAGAAAATCCGACTTCAATCTTAGCACGTCCTTCCTGTCCGCGTTTAGTTGTAATAAGAATCACGCCATTTGCACCTCTGACCCCATATACAGCAGTTGCAGAAGCATCTTTCAATACTGAAATTGACTGAACAGAAGAAATATCGACTCCTGTCATCGGACGTTCAACACCATCTACAAGTACCAATGGGTCGCTTCCGTTCCATGAGCTGGTTCCACGAATTATAATCTTAGGATCTTCTTCTCCCGGAACACCCGAAGTTTGCATGGTAACAACACCCGGCAAATTCCCGGTCAATGCTGCACCAACATTCGAGACCCCGCCGGCACGTTCGAGCACCTTACCGTCTGTCTGGGTGATAGCTCCTACAAGGGTTGTCTTCTTTTGTTGTCCATAACCAACAACCACCACATCTTCCAAACTAACACTACTGTTAGTCATTTCTATCGAAATGTTGTTTTTGCCGGTTGTATTTACCTCCTTAGTTTCATAACTAACGTAGGAGATAACAAGAATGGGTTGCTTTGCCGGAATATTCAGGATGAACTTTCCGTCAACATCTGTAACCGTACCTATCGACTTATTGCCTTTTACCGTTACAGTAGCTCCAATCAAAGGTTCTTTTTTTTCATCAAGTACTTGACCTTTAACAGTACGCCTGTCCTGTGCCTGCAATGCAGAACATAAAAAAAGCATAGATAAGATTAAAAATCTTACCAGTATCATTCTCCTAATATTATTTTTTAGAAAACGAATTGGCACATTTTTGTAATTATGCTTCATTGTATTAGAAATTTAACATATTAAACTATTTACTATTCAATGATTTTGTATGGTTAATTAATTTTTGGATAGATAATACAGTATCTATCACTAAAAAGCATTTTTTGTCTCAACTGTCATCATTTAGTGTTTTCATTGTTACATAAAATTAAGATTGATTATTTGAACAAAACAGAACGGTCTCATTTGAGATAAATGCCTTGAAAGTAGGAGAATAGATGCGTCAGGGATAAAAAAGCGCCCAATTACGCATATAAATGGGGATAAAAGGTGTGGTTTGCATAGTGTTTCGGTATCTAAACTTAAGGTTAATGTATGTTGCAAAAATCTATTTTTTCGCTCTTTTTATCTTTTGATTTTAGATATTTAATTTCCAATTTTGAGCATATCTAATCATTAAATTATTCAATCAAACAGAATCTGTTAATTTATTGAGGACTTTTATTGTAATTAACAAACCTATATCAATATTTCACACAAGATTCCAAGTGATAAAAAAAAGAACAATAGAGATCAGAAAACACTAATGCAAAAATTAACATGGAAATATTACATGGAAAGCAGAAGACTCTGCTTTTACAATTCATTATTAAGGTTTGTCTATAAAGCCGATTAACGCAAAACAGAAGATCATGAACAAAGGAAGAATATGACTTCTCCCACAAATGGTGGTTTGTAATTTTTCCTTTCTGGTAGGTCTTATAATCCAATGCGAAAAAGCCCCATAGAATTCCAATGAATAAAAAAAAACGGGCGAACCTACTCGTGTAGGTTCGCCCGTTTCAGAGATGATCAATTATTGATCATTAGCCATTATATCATATCTTTTTCAACACATGACCCATACGTTCTTTTTTGGTGTGCATGTAGAATGCATTGTGTTCATTGGGAGTAACTTCAATGGGGACATTTTCCACAATAGTAAGTCCGTATGATTCCAAACCGATACGTTTTACCGGATTATTGGTCATCAGGCGCATTTGTGTAATACCCAACTCACGTAATATCTGCGCACCAACACCATAATCACGTTCATCGGCTTTGAAACCCAAATGAAGGTTTGCATCCACGGTATCCATACCGTTTTCCTGCAACTTGTAAGCTTTTATCTTGTTCATCAGGCCGATACCACGACCTTCCTGATTCATGTACACCACAACACCTTTCCCCTCTTTCTCGATCATCTGCATGGCTTTGTGAAGCTGTTCGCCGCATTCGCAACGCATTGAACCGAAAATATCGCCGGTCATACACGAAGAATGTACGCGTACCAGAATCGGTTCATCCGGGTTCCATTCTCCTTTGATCAGGGCAACATGCTCCAGTCCGTTCGATTTCTGACGGAAAGGAATCAGGTGAAACTCACCGTAAGCAGTAGGCATCATCACCTCTTCACCTTTTTCTACCAACGACTCACGTTCCAGACGATAAGTAATGAGGTCTTTTACAGAAACGACCTTCAAGTCAAATTTCTTTGCAACTTCCAGCAGCTGAGGCAAACGCGCCATGGTTCCGTCTTCGTTAATCACTTCCACCAACACTCCGGCTGGATAAAGCCCTGCCAGTTGAGCCAAATCAACAGCAGCTTCGGTATGCCCTGCTCTGCGTAGGACACCACGACTGCGTGCTCTTAACGGGAAGATATGCCCGGGACGACCTAAATCGGTAGGAAGAATTGACGGATCGCACAAAGCTTTGATTGTGGCCGCACGGTCAAATGCCGAAACGCCGGTGGTACATCCATGCTCCAGTAAATCGACAGACACCGTAAAAGGCGTACCGTGCATGGAGGTATTATCCTCTGACTGCATAGGTAATGACAATTCGTCACAACGTTCTTCGGTAAGAGGCGCACACACCAAACCGCGTCCGTGTGTAATCATGAAGTTTACCTTCTCGGGAGTTATCAACTCGGCAGCACAAATAAAATCGCCTTCATTTTCGCGATCTTCATCATCTACCACGATAACAAATTTGCCATTGCGAATTTCTTCAATGGCCTCATCTATAGTATTTAATTGAAATTGTTCCATATTATATGTAGTATAGAATAAATAAGCAAAATAATTATGGCGCAATCAGTAATCACTACGTCGTGACCAGAGACTTCCACAACCATTGATTAGTTTTTTGAGTTTTTGCGCAAGCGGTGGTTTACATATCTTTTCCCTTGTTGCAAATAGCCTGCCAAACGTTTTCGGCCGGTCTTTATCAACTGCAAATATGCATCCGGATTCATAATAACGGAATCGCCCACTGCTTTATAGGTCAAAAATATTCCGATCGGCAACAAAATAGCAGAGCTAAGCCACATTCCTCGCCAAGCGGGCCAAAATCCTTCTCTTGCCATCTTTGTACCGGCATTGTCAATAATATAGTAAAAGATGAACATCAAAACAGAAATCACTACCGGCATACCGAAACCTCCCTTTCGGATAATAGCTCCTAAGGGAACCCCGATAAAGAAAAAGATAAGGCAGGCAAACGACAGTGCGAATTTACGATGCCATTCTATTGAATGGCGGCGGATATTCATCTGTTTTTCCTTTATATCCATGTTTGAGAAGGTCATTTCACCTCTCGCACGACTTACCTCACTCAGTGCATTGCTAACCGCGTTTTTCTTTTCATCCAGACTAAGCGACATAAAAAGCGTGTCGGTATTGTATTTTTCAAACTTAAAATTCTTAGCTGTTGCCTGATGGAATGGAACATGGTTTATCCGGTTCAGATACTGATTCTGATTATTAACGACAGTCCGGTTCTTTATTATCTGCTTTATTTCCTTATTAAGAGAATCAATCGTATGATTCAGCTCAATCACATTCTTACTGATTTGCTCATTCTTCAGTAGCGATTCGTTAAAGCGGGTAAAACTGGCATCAAAATCAATAATGATCTGCTTTCTCGAGAATATCTCGCGCCGGTAAGGAACCTTGGTCTCGGGCGTCATCGTTTGTTGCTGCTGCAAGTTCTCAAACGACTCACCGCTATAAAGACTGAAAGTAAGAAAGTGCTTATCACTACTCATCACCAGACGACCAGAGTCGGCCAGCATGACCGATGCATTGCTGAAACCGTTGGAAAAATCGTAGACAATCACATTTTTGAGTAGCTGCCCCTTCAGGTCTTTACCGCCTACAAAAAGAGTATAGCCGCTGATTCCTTTATAAAATTCGCCGGTAGGAATTTCCAACTCGGGTGATTTCTGCCGCATAGAGAGCAGGAGGGTGAACATCTTCGTCTGGCTCTTGGGCAACACATAGTTAGAAAAGAAAAATGCCCCCACGCATACCATTGAAATAACAATGATAAGAGGCCGCATAATCCGAAACAAAGAGACTCCTGCCGATTTCATCGCCAACAGTTCGAGCTGTTCCCCCATATTTCCGTACGACATAAGCGAGGCAAGCATGATGGACATCGGTAATGCCAGCGGCACAAGCGACACGGCGGCATACATAAAAAATTCCGCAAGCACAGTAATGCCCAGCCCCTTTCCTACCATATCGTCAACATATTTCCAGAGAAATTGCATCAAAAAGACAAACAGGCAGATAAAAAAGGTTGCCGAAAACAGCCTTATAAAATTAGCAAGTGTATATGAATCAATTCGTTTTAGTATTCGCATAACATAATTCTTTCAGCAACAAATGTACAGTTAATCTATCAATATGACAAGATGAGAATAAAGAACAAAGAGTAAAGAACAAAGACTGAACGGCATCGCAATACAATTCGAGTCCGGAGGCGAAACGACCATAATTTCTTTCACAACCGGATTGTAGTTTTAGGCTGTATATCACAGAAAGAAAAATTATCACTTTCATTTATTTTGACCTCCGAAATAGCTCACAAATCTGACTTTTCTAAAATCTTTGCTCTTTGTTCTTTACTCTTTGCTCTCTTATTGACACATTACAATTACCTTTGCAAATAAATATTTTTTTGAACATGGCTAAAATAAAATCGGTTTACGTATGTCAGAATTGTGGAGCTGAATCGCCTAAATGGATCGGCAAATGCTCTTCATGTGGTGAATGGAACAGCTACGTGGAAGAGGTAATCCGAAAAGAAACGCCATCGAAAGCCGTTCACAATGTGGATACGGCTCAATCAAAGCCGGTTCGTATTGAAGAAGTAGAGAGCACAACCGAACAACGTATGGACACCTATTCCGCCGAGTTCAACCGGGTACTGGGTGGCGGTTTGGTCGGTGGCTCACTGGTTTTGCTGGGTGGAGAGCCCGGCATTGGCAAATCGACCCTGATTCTTCAGGTTGCCCTTAACATGGTCAATAAAAAAGTATTGTATGTTTCGGGAGAAGAGAGCGTAAAACAGCTGAAATTACGTTCCGAAAGGCTGCTTAAACCAGCTTCGGAATGCTTTGTGGTAAGCGAGACTTCACTCGAGCAGATTTTTGTTCACATCAAAAATGTACAACCCGATATTGTAGTAATCGATTCCATCCAGACCATTTCAACGGAATATGCTGAGTCATCACCCGGGAGCGTCACGCAGGTGCGGGAGTGTTCTGCCGCGCTTCTCAAATTCGCCAAAGAATCAGGCATTCCGGTATTGCTTATCGGTCATATCAACAAAGAAGGCAGTATTGCCGGTCCGAAAGTACTGGAACACATTGTCGATACAGTGCTTCAGTTCGAGGGCGACCAAAACTATATGTACCGCATTCTCCGCGCCAACAAAAACCGCTTTGGAAGTACTGCCGAACTTGGAATCTTTGAAATGCTGCAAAACGGGCTGCGCGAGGTAACTAACCCATCGGAACTTCTGCTATCACAGAATCACGAAGGTCTTAGTGGCGTCGCCATTGCCTCAGCCATCGAAGGCATCCGTCCTTTTCTCATTGAGGCACAGGCATTGGTTAGCACAGCTGCTTATGGCACGCCACAACGTTCGTCCACCGGGTTTGACATTCGCCGTATGAACATGCTTTTAGCTGTCCTTGAAAAAAGAGCCGGATTCAAACTTGCACAAAAAGATGTCTTTCTGAACATCGCGGGCGGGCTGAAAGTAAACGACCCCGCTATTGACCTGGCTATTATCACCTCGATCCTCTCATCCAGCATGGATATTGCACTCGAACGGCATATCTGCATGGCGGGCGAAGTCGGTCTGTCAGGCGAAATCCGTCCGGTAAACCGCATCGAACAACGCATTCTCGAAGCAGAAAAGCTCGGTTTCAAGAAAATCATTATTCCTGACTACAACCTTCATAAGTCCGATAAAAACACCCGCTTCTCCATCGAAGTAATCAAAGCCAAGAAAGTGGAAGACGCCTTTAGAGTATTATTCGGGAAACAATAATGTGATACCACTCTTTGTTTAGCGTTGAATATATACACGCATTCCTTTTCAATGACCGTCGGAGGCGACTTACCTGTTTTGATTTCTGATTGCAGCTTTCTTATTCCAATTTTGCATACATCATCCATCGGGGTGCTATGTACTAACTATTAGACACGGCTTCCTTGTTTAGGAAATGTTTAGCGCGCAACAAACTCTTACTGTTTTACACACAGGGATTACGCATTTAAGAATTAAACAAGGAGCTTCCGTCACTGTAATCCCGATTTCCTCTTTGTACCGCCGCTACGGTCGGAATGTTCCACTTGCCACAAAAAGGTCAAGACTGTGCCCGCTTCGCTCAAAAAACTGGTGCTCGTCAAGCTAAATGGCCCCAAATGGCCTCTTCCTTTCGTCATGAGCTTCAACCAATGGACAACTTTATGCATGCCTTTCTTGTTTTAGCTTAAGCTGACCGTTGGTTGGCTCACCGCACAAGGCCGCTTCTAATCTGACAGAGCATTCGTTACAAATTTTAGTGTCCATTCTTTGCAAAATTCTTAAATGCGCAATCCCTTATTTTACACATCTTTTTCCGTTTATTTTATTTTACACTATTTAATCACACGATGCAAATATATTTTTTCCGATAAAAATTATGTTAATAAAAGGCGAGATTTACACACTGTTAAAATTCATTTGATTACCTTTGCCCCCTAATTTTCCATAAAATCATTATTTGTGAACAAGACATTATTCTATCTTTGCCTGATTCTGCTACTCTCTTCCTGCCACGCCTACAAAGATATTGTGTATGTACAGGACGCGGGACGATTGGCCGGCTTCACCGACACAACACACTGTTCAATACCGGATCCAATACTAAAACAGGGCGATCTTCTGGTTATCACCGTCAATGCAACAACCCCGGAAGCTGCTCTTCCTTTCAACCTGCCACTCATTCCCGGCCAGGGCAACAATACCGGCAACTACGATCCGAGCAGTGGCAATATCTCATCAGCAGGAGGCACTGGCTCCGGCACCCTCCAAAATTATCTGATCGACACACAAGGCAATATCAATTTTCCTGTTTTAGGCAAAATCCATGCAGTAGGAATGACCAAAAATCAACTGGCAGATTACATCGTAAAACAAATACATCCGAAATACATCAAGGAGAATCCTATCGTCAACATACGTTTTGCCAACTTCAAAATTTCCGTTCTTGGAGAGGTTACCCGCCCCGGGGCTTTCTCCATCAACAATGAGAAAATCTCACTCTTTGAGGCCATTGCTCTTGCCGGCGACCTGACCATTTACGGAAAACGCGACAACGTACTGCTTATTCGGGAAGGAAACGACGGCAAGCGACAAACCACACGCATCGACCTGAGAGACAACCGTCTTATCAACTCTTCCTGGTTTTATCTGCAACAAAATGATGTATTGTACATACAACCCAACAATCCAAAGTCAAGAGCTTCGGGATTCAGCACCGCAGAAACAATATCCATCTCGGTAGTAGGCACTCTTATATCACTTGCGTCACTGATTGTGACATTATCAAAATAACAAATTAAGCATCATTGCAATCATTCAAGACCGGAAGTCGCCACTCCGGTTCGAATTTATCAATAATCTATCATTTATGGAGAACTACTCAGACCTGTTTGAACAGGAATTTCAGGAAAAACCAATCAACTGGAGAGACGTATTTGAGCGCTTCGTGGTTTATTGGAAATGGATTGTTGCGTCAGCCATTCTCTTCCTCATAGCCGGCTATATTTACACCCGAACACAAATAGACACATATGAATTCAACGCATCCATGCTGGTAATCGACCAGTCGAAAAACGGACAGATGAATGAAATGTCCATGCTGAAACAGCTCGATGCAATGGGTATTGGCGGAAATACCCCTTCCATGGTCAATGACGAACAACAGGTTCTCTGTTCCACCGAATTGATGAAAAGGGTCGTCAATCAGTTAGAACTACACACCTCCTATACCGGCAAACATTTTCTAAAACAGGAAGATCTCTACACCGACTCTCCTTTACACCTGAAGACAGATTACAAAATCCTCAGTCAGCTTGACATTGACGAAAGCATCGAACTAAAAGTCACCCCATCCGGAGATGGCTCCCTCTCAGTTGATGGAAGTTATGGCAATCAAACATTCAATCAGGAGATAAAGCACCTACCTGCCACTATCCAAACACCCCTTGGCGCAATGACTCTGGAACTACGCCCGGGCAAAGCTATTCCTGAAACCGAAATAGACATTGTCATATCCAACCCTACAACCATCGCGCAGGATCTTTGTAAAAATGCCCTTCAATCAGACATAGGAAAACAGGCGGATGTAATCCAACTCACCCTCACCTCCACCAACATCCGAAAGGGCAAAGACATTCTCCAGGCATTAGTAGAAATTTACAACAAAGATGCTGTGGAACAGGTCAATCGTTCGGCTGTCAACACCGCCACATTTATTGACACCCGTCTAAAATTACTGACCGGAGACCTGACAAACGTGGAAAAAGATGTGGAAAGCTACAAACAAGCCAACCACATGACAGATCTGGATGCCGATGCTCAGGTTTATCTTCAGCAGGGCACCGCATACGATCAGCAGCGCAACGAAGCTGAAATACAGCTACATCTGGCCAAATATGTAGAACAGTTTATTCACGATCCAGCCAACGAAACAGCCCTGATTCCCAACCTGGGACTCACCGATGTGGGACTGGTAGCCGTTATCCAGAAATACAACGAACTGGTAATTGCCCGCGATCGCATCCGCCGGAGTTCTTCGGACGATAACCCCTCACTAAAAACCCTTAACCAACAAATACAAACTGCCCGAAGAGCCATTCAGGTCAGTATCGGGAACTCCCGCAAAGGATTACAGATCAGCAATGGCGACCTCAACTCCAAATATTCACAACTTAAGGCCCGTCTTAACCAGCTGCCTCGCCAGGAGAGAGAATTTCTCGAAATTAAACGACAACAGCAGGTAAAGGAAAGCCTCTATCTGTTCCTCCTGCAAAAGAGGGAAGAGGCTTCGCTCAACATGGCTGTCACTGTACCCAAAGGAAGGATGTTAAATGCGCCCGACAAAGCAACTCATAAGAGTCCACGCACCAACATGATACTATTTGTCTTTCTGTTGATGGGTATCGCTTTCCCTATTCTTATTATCTACTTCCGAGACCTACTGAATTCCAGCATCCGCGACAGCAAGGAGGTAGAAAAACTCACTTCACTACCTGTGATCACCGAACTCGGACATAATGATGACGACTCCTCTTTAATCGATCATACGTCGCAATCCAATACCAACGCCGAGCTATTCCGACTATTGCGAACCAAACTGCAATTTGCACTCGACTACCCCTCCGAAAAAGTGATTATAGTCACCTCCACAGAACCGGGCGAAGGGAAAACCTTTGTTAGCATCAACCTGGCTTTATCACTCTCGCTCACCGACAAGAAAATATTGCTGATAGGAATGGATCTCCGAAAACCACAGCTTGCAAAGTACTTCAATATTATAAAACAAGACGGTATATCGGCTTATCTCTCCGGCCATGAATCCGACTACAAAAACCTTATTCACCAAACGGCAGCTTATCCCCACCTGGACATACTCCCGGCAGGCCAGATACCACCCAACCCTAACGAACTGATGATGAAGGACCGTCTCGACACGTTGGTGGAAGAGCTAAAAAAAGCTTACGACTACATCGTATTCGACACCGCTCCGGTAGGTGCCGTATCTGACACTCTTCTTCTCAACAGGCTAACACACGCCACGCTTTATGTTTGCCGTGCCGGCTACTCCGACAAACGGAATATTGAACTGGTAAACCGACTGCATCAGGAAAAGAATCTGAATCATCTCTACCTCGTTGTAAATGACGTAAATATAGACCATCGCCGCTATTCCTACCGCAAAGGATACAGCTACGGCTACGGCAAATATTACGGTCATAAAAAAGAAAAGAAGGATGCTAAAAGATTCCCGTTTCTGAAAAACTAAATTGAGCACACAGTCTGCAGTAAGCAGTACACAGTGATATAACATCACCGTGTACTGCTTTTTTTTTGCGACAATCTCAGATGGAAGGATTTCGAAAAAAAGACAAGAATGCGTTTTCAAACCAGTTGGGAACGCACATTACGCAAATCGCACAAATCAAAAACTTTTTTTATTTCCAAAATCGCCCAGACTCTTAATAATATGAGCAGCTGACATTTTACCTAATGACTTGAAAAGCCTGATTTTCATAATCGCAAACTGTGACCGGTGGCGCAAGTGACCTAAATCAATGCTACCTGAAAGGAAGGACTATAAATTCATATTCAAACCATTAAGACATTAAGGTTGTAGCGAGAAAGCTTCATGTTTCTTAATGCCTCAATGGTTTTGTTTATTTCTTACTTTTCGCACTTGACCTCTCATCACCCCCTCTTCCGGAGCAGGGCTGTTAAGTTCTAATATTAACCACAGAGTGGTGGTTTATTTGGCTCCGCCGATTTTCAATTCAACCCAACGTAAAGCGAAGCGAAACGTTGGGTTGCCTGATAAAGCAGATTTTAAGTCCTGAAAGGACGATTTAAGCCGTCCTTTCAGGACTTAAATCCGTTTGTTTGCATTGTACCCAAGGCTTCGCCATTGGGCTGAAATAAATATGACTTTCAGTCAATTGAGAACTCAACAGCCCCTCTCTCTCGAGACAGGTCTGCAACTACTAATGACTTAATCTATATCATGCCTAATCCCCATTTTACGAAATATATGATTTATATTTCGTATGTCACATAACAAAAACAAGCACCTATTTGTATATTTTCCATCAAATCTCCCCTATTTATTTACAAATAGAGTCCTAAAACACAATTATAATGACTTTCAACCGAATTACATTAGGTTAATTTTTCAGTAAATTATATTTGTAATTTACTGGTCGTGTTCAAAAATAATTTTACCTTTGCAACTCAATATCTAAAGAGAAGAAGACTCCACCCTTGTTCTAATTTTAGCACAAGTTATTCTTTGGCCTCAGAGCCAAAGAATAAACGGTGGTATTACACTAACCAGGATCATTAAGGCTAAGCAAGCCATTTAGTTTATTAAAATTGAATTCATTTAAGAGTGACAATTGTATTAATAATGGAAGGTGTATTATCACTGTTTTGTTGCGAACCACATATTCTTCCCTTTAACAAAACACTCCCGGCTTCCGGGATTCTCATTTGCAGATACGGCTCATGTGCTGTTATCTGCAAAACACGTTTACACCCATCCCTTTTCATTTACCACTCCGAATAATGCCCTATCGACTGTGATTAAACGGCATAAAAACCAACACCAGAAACGGAGACCACACAACGCAGTATAACTCTTTGAAATAAAACAAACACAGTGTTACACAGAGGACACATTGAGCTATTCTGTGTAAGAGACAAATAAACTCTACGAAATACAATAGAATTGATTATACATGGAAGCCCTAAGGCAACGCATATTATCCCATCCCTATTACGATAAAGCCCTTTATTGGTTTAAAACCATCTCCATTACCGGACTGGCACAAATAATTGTTCAGGGAGTAGGGTTTGTTACAGGTATTCTGATTATTCGTTTATTACCAACTCAGGAATATGCATTGTATACCTTGGCAAATACTATGTTGGGCACGATGACTGTTCTTGCTGATGGTGGAATATCATCCGGCGTCATGGCGCAGGGTGGCAAAGTGTGGCAGGATCGGGAAAAACTGGGTGTGGTATTGGCTACCGGACTTGATCTGCGGCGAAAGTTTGCGGTGGGAAGTTTGATAGTTTCTACTCCTATTTTATTCTATTTACTGTTGCATCACGGAGCCAGTTGGATGACTTCTATTTTGATAGTAATGTCTTTGATACCAGCTTTTTACGCCGCTATTTCTGATTCATTGTTAGAGATGGTTCCCAAACTGAATCAGTCGATATTTCCGCTTCAAAAAAATCAGGTTGGAGTTGGTATTGGTCGTTTAGTTCTAACAGGACTCACTCTTTTTGTTTTTCCATGGACTTTTGTGGCTATTTGGGCAAGTGGGATTCCCCGTATTTACGGTAATATTCAGTTGCGAAAGATAGCTTATGGATTTACGGATAGACAACAACTAGATCCAGTGATCCGAAAAGAAATTTTATCAATGGTAAGGAGAATTCTTCCTGGTTCAATTTATTATTGTTTATCCGGGCAGATTGCTTTATGGTTAATCTCTATTTTGGGGAATACGACATCTGTGGCACAGTTAGGTGCGCTGGGGCGGTTTGCAATGTTGTTGACTCTACTTAATGTTTGGGTGGGGACTTTGATTATTCCTCGCTTTGCCAGATTATCGGAGAAAAAGAAGGTCTTGTTGGAAAGGTTTTTCCAAATATTTATATTGCTATTTTTTGTGCTTCTTATTATTGTAGCATTAGTTTATTTGTTTTCCGATTCGATTTTATGGATACTAGGAAAAAACTATATTGGGCTTCAGAATGAACTCATATTAAGTATAATAGGAAGTTGTATAGGATTGCTTGCGGGAGTAGCTTTTTCTCTTTTTACAAGTAGAGGTTGGGTTATAAATCCTGTCTTTTCAATTTTTCTTAGTTTATTATCAATAGTAGTTGGCGCTTTGATTTTTAACATGTCCTCTTTACAAGGAGTGCTATTGTATAATATTTATCTTTCATTTTTTCAGTTACTTATTAATGGTGGGTATTGCCTTTACAAAATTAAAACTACTATATGAAAACAGCTATATGTACCTTATATGAAGGCCATTATCACTATGGCGTAGCAGCTTTGTCTAATTCATTGTATAAAAATGGATTTAGAGGATCTGTTTATGTTGGTTACAGAGGAGAGCTCCCTTTTTGGGCGGCAAATGCTAAAGAAGATTCCGGGTTGAGTTGGAACGGAGCAAGGACGTTGGAGATTGGAGAGGGTTTGAAATTGCATTTTTTGCCGCTTATTACTGATTACCATTTTACAAATTACAAGCCTGATTTCATGCTAGAGTTATGGGATGGTCCTGCAAAGGACGCGCAGAGCATGTTTTATTTTGATCCAGATATCGTCGTTTGCGCTCCCTGGAAAGTATTCGAATCATGGGCCGGTTCAGGGATTGCATTATGTGAAGATGTGAATTCTCCATTGCATAAAAATCATCCAAAAAGGATTGCTTGGCGCAATTATTTTAGCCAATATTCAATAGCATTGACTTATAAGGAGTCTGCTTATGTAAATGGTGGTTTTGTTGGATTGGAAAAAGAGGAAATTGGTTTTCTTCATATGTGGAAACAAATTCAAGAAGCAATGGCTGTTCGAATTGGTGGTCTTAATCGTTCTGCTTTGACAAATAGCAAAGCTTTGTCTGAGGAAGATAAGAGTGACTTTGCACCTTTTAGCAAAACCGATCAGGATGCCCTCAATGCAACCGTAGAAGCCTGGAGTAAGGATGCAAGTATAATGGGGCAAGAGGCAATGGCGTTTAAATCTGGTGCACGAATGATGTCTCATGCATTAGGCATACCAAAACCTTGGGACAATAATATCATATTAAGTACCCTTAAAGGGTATTCTCCAAGTGTAACACTAAAAGATTATTGGAAATGTGTAAATGGCCCAATTTATTTACATTCAAAACGTAAAATGAGATTTAAGGTGTTTGAAATCCAGATTTGCGCATTTATTGGCCGCTTTTATAGACGGAGATAAACTATAAGTATGAAGATCACTTTTATTTGCGGCTCACTTGCACCCGGTAGAGATGGAGTTGGGGATTATACCCGGCGGCTAGCTGCAGAGCTGATCCGTCAGGGTCATCAATCCTCAATTATTGCATTGAATGACCGAATGCTTAAGGATGTTCAAATTACATCTCAAGAGACTGAAGGGACACAGGTAAAGGTATTGCGCTTATCAGCTAAGCTATGTTCGAAGAAGAGATTTTTAGAAGCTAAAAATTTCATAGAAGTAATGAACCCTGAGTGGTTAAGTCTTCAATATGTTCCTTTTGCCTTTCAGAATAAAGGATTGCCATTTGGCTTGGGCAGACGGTTGGCAAGAATTGGCAAAGGCCGGAAATGGCATATTATGTTCCATGAATTGTGGGTGGGAATGGAGGATGAAGCCACATTAAAAAATAAAGTCTGGGGAAGAATACAAACTCTATTAATTCTCAATCTTGTTAAAAGTTTAAATCCCTTTATACATACACAAACAAAGCTCTATCAATGGCAGCTTGGAAGATTCGGTTTAGACGTTAAATACCTGCCCTTATTTGGGAATATCCCAATAATCAAGAGAGTCTCCTATAAATTAAATTCAAAAGGAGATCGCCTATCAATTATTTTTTTTGGAAATATTCATTACGGCGCCCCTATTGAAGAATTCTGTAAAGATTTGAAACAATATTCAATGAAGGAAAACATAAAGATTAAAGTTGATTTTATTGGAAAGTGTAGCAATGAGCAGTCTACATGGAGCTCAAAATTAAAAGCCTATGGTTTTGTAGTCTGCGAAAATGGAGAGATGTCAGAAAATATGATTTCGGAATATCTGCAAAACTCACATTTGGGTATTTCAACAACACCAATACTTCTTGCTGAGAAAAGTGGAACTATCGCAGCTATGCGAGAACATAGTTTGCCCGTTCTTTGTGTCTCCAGATCATGGGATATCCAAAAGTTCCCTAAAGATCGGTTGCCGGTGGGAATTAATATCTTTCATCCGGGAATGATTAATGACACAATTTTAGAGCAACGTAATACAGTTATTGCAAATTCGCTGCAAAAAGTATGTACTGACTTTCTGAATACATTGATTTTAAAGAATTGATATGGCAACTCTAACATACTTGTGGAATAATAGAGCCAGATATCCCTTTTCTTCTGTTTTATTTTATCGTGCATGGGCAAAACGTATTTTGTGTTTACCTGAATTGATTAAAAGAAATCAAAGACGATCTGGTTTAGTACGTAAAGGAGCCTCTATACATCCGACTGCCGAAATTGGAGAGACTGTTGTTGATGGTCATAAATCGAAACTTTCAATCGGTGCTTTTTCGTTTGTTGGAAAGGTTCGGATTGCTTTACATGAAAAGGTTATTATTGGTGATAAAGTTTGCATCAATGACGGAGTTCAGATATTGACAGCTTCGCATGATATTTCAGATCCGGATTGGTCATCGATCAAAGCTCAAATTATAATTGAAGATTATGCATGGATTGCTACGAATGCCATATTATTACCCGGTGTTACTATTGGGAAAGGTGCTGTTGTGGGAGCGGGGGCTGTTGTGAGTAAAAGTATTGCTCCCGGCGAAATAGTAGTTGGTAATCCGGCAAAATCCATTCAAAAAAAAAGAACGGAAGATTTAAGGTATAATCCATGTGAATTCCTGGCAGGGAACAGAGCCTGGTTAATTGGATAAATAATCTACTTTATGAAAATAATTATTTCTCATCCTACCGGTAACTCGAATGTACGAGAAGCCGTTGACGGTTTGACAAAAGCAAATATATTATTTAAATTCTATACCTGCATTGCAGTTTTTCCTGAGACAGTTCTGTTCAAATTAGGATCAATATCATATTTAAAAGAATTGCGAAGACGAAAATTCAATCCAAATCTTCGTTCAATGACCAATACCTATCCATGGCGTGAAATAGGTCGATTGTTTGCATTAAAAGTAGGTTGGCAAAAACTTATTGAACACGAGTCTGGGGTATTCAGTGTTGATGCTATTTATCACAGTTTAGATAATTATATCGCCACAAACATACAAAGGACATGTAAAACAAATACCATTTCGGGAATTTATGCTTATGAAGATGGAGCTGAATATTCATTTTCAATAGCAAAACAGATAGGTTTAGATTGCTTCTACGATTTACCGACTGGATATTGGCGTGCTTCAAGAGCATTATTGCATGAAGAAATTGAGCGAAAACCGGATTGGGCTGATACATTTACTGGATTTAAAGACTCGGAGATTAAATTAAAACGAAAAGATAAAGAATTATCACTTGCAGATGTCGTATTTGTCGCCAGTAAATTTACAGCCGATACGTTGAAGACATATCCGGGGAAACTTCCTCCTGTGAAAATAATACCTTATGGGTTTCCTCCTGTTTTCGAGCATCGAGAATATGAAGGATTTGAGAAAATGAGAAAAATCAAATTGTTATTTGTAGGAAAACTGACTCAACAAAAAGGACTGGCAGATTTATTTGACGCCATCAAGGGTTTAGAACAATATGTTGAGCTTACATTGGTTGGGCCAAAACCGATACAAAATATAAAATTAAATCATGAATTAACCAACCACCATTATTTGAAAACCTTACCTCACGATGAAATCCTATTATTAATGAGAAAACATGATATATTAGTTTTTCCCTCTCTTTTTGATGGCTTTGGTATGGTAATCACAGAAGCTATGTCGCAAGGAACTCCTGTAATCGCATCGGACAGATCGGCTGGCCCGGATTTGATCAAACATGGAGAAAATGGTTGGATAATTTCTGCCGGAATACCATCTACTCTTCGCGTAATGATTGAACAAATTATTGAAACACCGGAAATACTTGAAAAAGTTGGCCGCGCCGCTATGGAATCCGCACGAAAACGTCCATGGAGAGTATATGGAAAGGAATTAGCAAATGCGATAATGGAATATGATCGATAATATAGTTTATGTAAAATATATTCTGCTCTAAATTTATAATTAGTGAATTATTACTCTTTTTCTGATACTTATAAAAGGAATAATACAAATCAGCAGTTAAAAAGTGCGATTTGGCTTTATTTTTTTCTACTCATATTTGAGGGCGCTTTGCGAAAATGGATTTTACCAGATTTATCTAATATACTTCTAGTAGTTAGAGATCCAATTGCCTTATGGTTAGTTTATAAAGCATGGCGTAATGGCATGTTAAGAGATAATCCCTATCTTATTATTATGACTTTGGTTGCTATTATCTCCTTTTTAACAACAATTCTTTTTGCTCATGGCAATCTTTTTGTTGCTCTTTTTGGCTTACGTTCTTTATTGATTCATTTCCCTTTGATTTTTATAATCGGAAAGGTCTTCAATCGGGAGGATGTCAAAAAAATAGGTATAGTCACACTATGGATAGCTTTACCAATGGTTGTTTTAATTGCTTTACAATTTTATAGTCCGCAAACTGCATGGGTTAACCGAGGTGTGGGAAATGATATAGATGGAGCAGGTTTTGGCGGTGCTTTAGGCTATTTTCGCCCACCGGGTACTTTCTCATTTACGAATGGGAATGTATGTTTTTGGGGATTTGTCGCAGCTTACCTTCTGTTTTTTTGGTTAGAATCCGCTTTAGGTAATAAAATATTATTGATTGCTGCTACAATAGCATTATTTGGTGCCATGTCATTTTCAATCAGCCGGACCCTTTTTTTTTCGATCGGATTGACATTATTATTTACAATGATTTCAGTTTCCAGAAAGCCGACCTTTTTTTGGCGAATTATCCTGATCCTTTTGATAATTTTTGCTCTAACAATTATTTTGATGCAAATACCTGTTTTTCAAACAGGATTAGACGCATTTACCTCTCGTTTTAACGATGCAAATAATTCAGAAGGAGGATTGGTAAATGGTGTAATTGGAAATCGTTTTTTTGGTTCAATGTTAAATGCATTTTCAAATGTTCAAGACTTACCTTTTTGGGGATATGGGCTTGGAATTAGTACAAGTGTAGGTTCAACATTGATTAAGAATAATCAATTTGCACTTATTGATTTTGAATGGTTACGAACTATCGGTGAGATGGGGGTTTTTCTTGGAGGTACCGTTATTGCAATCCGGTTATTTTTGGCTATCAATTTATTAAAATCTAGCTTTCTAAAAATTAAAGAAGGAAATATACTTCCATGGCTCTTAACAAGTTTTGGCTTTGTTTACATTTTGCAGGCTCAATGGGCACAACCCACATCTTTAGGCTTTATTGTTCTCTCAGGGGGATTGATATTAGCATCTATGAAAGTAAAAGAAAAAAAGAAAATTTCAATTGTAGAAAATAGATGAATCTGATTATTTTTACTCACCCCACTTTCATCGGCTCTCAAAGTATGCCCCGTTATGCACGTATGCTGGCAGAAGGTATGTCAGCACGTGGCCATCGGGTAGAATGCTGGACGGCTAAAGCTTTTTTTTATAATTGGCCTGTTCCATGTTCTCTAAAAAAATGGATGGGCTACCTCGATCAGTTTATCCTCTTCCCGATAATCGTAAAAAAACGGTTAAAGAGTTGTGATGACACTACTCTTTTTGTTTTTGCGGACCAGGCATTAGGCCCATGGATACCCTTGGTTGCCCATAGAAAACATGTGATTCATTGTCACGATTTTTTGGCACAACGTTCTGCATCGGGCGAATTGAAAGAAAACCCGGTGGGTTGGACCGGACGCCTATATCAAGCCTATATCCGAAAAGGATATCGACAAGGGTGCAATTTTATTTCGATATCAGAAAAAACCCGACAGGATTTGCACCGGTTTTTGAAGAGGCAACCGGCTATTTCCGAAGTGGTATATAACGGATTAAATCAAACGTTTTCTCCCGGCAATCCACAGCAGATAAGAAATTTGCTGAGTGACAAACTTGGAATAAATCTTCATAATGGATATTTGCTTCATGTGGGTGGCAATCAGTTTTACAAAAACAGATTAGGTGTGCTGGAAATATATAAAGCCTGGCGAAGCAACTCCAATAAACAATTACCTCTTTTAATGATTGGCAGCTCCCCTTCAGCGAGATTAATCAAGTTCTGCGAACAATCCGGGTATAACCATGAGATCCATTTTTTGGAAAAAATAGGAGACCCGGACTTGCGATTAGCCTATCAGGGAGCTTCCGTTTTTTTATTTCCATCCTTAGCAGAAGGTTTTGGTTGGCCTATTGCAGAAGCCATGGCATCCGGCTGTCCGGTTGTCACGACGAACGAAGCCCCAATGACCGAAGTGGCCGGAGATGCAGGATATCTGATTCCCCGAATGCCTAATAATCTATCGGTGATTAATCACTGGGCAAAAACTTGTGCAGTTGTACTAAACCAAATCTGCTCTCAAAATAAAGACCAGAGAGATGAAGAAGTAAATAAGGGTTTGGAAAATGCCAAAAGATTTGATCCAATAATTTGTTTAGAGCGAATAGAGCAGATTTATCTTAATATAGTCAATCAGAAGAAATGAATGTATTGCATACTATATCCAGCTTAGGAGTGAATAGTGGAGGTCCGCCTCTCAGCACCTCTTTAACCGTCGTAGGTTTACGGGATGAAGGCATAAATGCTGAAATATTGAGCTATCAACTCGCTTCGTCCAAAGACAATTTGATCATTGACGGAGATTTTATCCATTTATTACCGATACCCTCCATTGCAAAGCTGGCTTACTCCGGTAAATTTGCTTCGTTTCTGAACAAACACACTGTTTATGATCTTTATCATCTGCAATGTATCTGGCAATACCCGACCTATATTGGGGCTAAAATTGCCCGCGAGAAAGGAATTCCCTATATAATCACTCCAAGAGGGATGCTTTATCCTCAGGAATTTGTACGTTCAGGCAGAATAAAAAAATTAGCTTTATCTCTGTTTTTAAAGAGAGATTTACAACAAGCGGCTTGTGTGCAAGCGACTTGCCATGAGGAGATGCAACATTTGCGTGATCTTGGCATTACATCGCCCATTGCTGTAATTCCAAACCCCATAGATACTGAAAAAGACAAAGAAAACATCCTTGAAAAACAAGATGTAAGACGGTTCGGATATTTAGGCCGTATCCATCCACGGAAAAATATAGAACGACTGCCTTATGCCTGGGACATACTGGGCGACAAAGTAAAAGATTGTGAGTTGGTTATTATAGGAGGCGGAGATATTGAATACGAAACTTTTCTGAAAGCAGAAGTGGTGCGCTTAGGTTTAAAAAATGTGATTTTTACCGGATTTTTGAGTGGTATAGAAAAAGAAAAAACAATTCAATCTCTCTCTTATCTGGTGGTTCCCAGTGATTTTGAAAATTTCGGGATGATAATTGCAGAAGCCTTATTGTATGGTATTCCGGTCATTACATCAAAAGGGACTCCATGGCAGGAGTTGGAAACATATCAATGCGGTTGGTGGATCGATAACGATGTGGAATCGATATCAAAGACAATGGAGAAAGCAATCTATATACCCGAAGAAGAGAGAATCGCTATGGGAAAACGGGGCCACTCATTCATTCGAGATAATTACTCCGTAAAAATAGTAGCTAATAAGATGATAGAGCTTTACAAATGGATTTTACAAAAAGGCAAAAAACCGGATTTTGTTTTTCTCGATTGAAATCGATTATGGCGATAAAAATGGATGCTATATCACGATGCCGATCTCTTTGTACTGCCTACTTATAGTGAGAACTTCGGGATAGTGATTGCCGAAGCATTGGCAACCGGGCTTCCGGTAATTACAACTACCGGTACACCCTGGCAGGAACTGGAAACTAATCGGTGCGGCTAGTGGATCGACTTATCGGCTGAGAATTTAGTTAGGACAATTTTGGAAGCAACCAATAAAACCCCGGAACAACTTAAAGAAATGGGATTACGGGGACGAAAACTGGTGGAAGAAAAATATGACATCAAGGCAATTGCAAAAGAAATGATTAAACTATATACAAACATTCACAATCAATGAACGGGAATAAGATTGATTTGTCGAAATACGATCACCGGTTTAGCATGAAAAACAAGATTGGGCGTTTCCTTTGGAATTCTTGTTATTGGTTGCTTTTTCGTCCATTTAACTTGGGGCTATTTAAAGGTTGGCGAAACGTTCTTTTGCGACTATTTGGCGCTCAGATTGCTTCGAATGTCCACATTTATGCAACTGCAAAAATCTGGGCCCCCTGGAATCTAACAATGGGAGAATATTCAACCTTAGGCCCTCATGTAGACTGTTATAATCAAGGAAAGATTAGCATTGGAAACAACACAGTTATTTCTCAAAAAGCATATTTATGCGCATCCGGACATAATATAAACCAACCAACGTTCCCTCTAATACTTCAGCCCATCAAAATTGAAGATCAGGTATGGGTAGCTGCCGATGCCTTTATCGGGCCGGGGGTAACTATAGAAGAAGGTGCTGTGGTTGGTGCCCGTGCTGCTGTATTTAAAGATATAGAAGCCTGGAATGTAGTTGGAGGGAATCCTGCAAAATTTATCAAGAAAAGAGAACTAACAAAATGATGACATCTAAAATAGCTGTAACGGTTATTGTTCCCGTTAAAAACGAAGAAGTAAATCTTCCCGGCTGTCTGGATAAGCTGGACGGTTTTGAACAATTAATCGTAATCGATTCCGGTAGTACCGACCGAACTCCTGAGATTGCAAAGGAATACGGAGCCGAATATGTCAATTTTCAATGGAACGGACAGTTCCCCAAAAAACGTAACTGGGCATTGCGTAATCTCAAAATCCGTAACGAGTGGGTACTTTTTGTAGATGCCGATGAATACCTAACCCCCGAATTTATAGAAGAGCTGAAAGTGAAAATACAAGATCCGACCAAAAATGGCTATTGGGTAGTATTCAAAAACTATTTTATGGGCAAGCAGCTCAACCATGGATACGAATTTAAAAAACTGCCCCTGATCCGAAAAGGAAAAGGAGAGTACGAAAAAATAGACGAAGATTCGTGGAGTCACCTGGATATGGAGGTGCATGAGCACCCGATAGTAGAAGGTGAAACCGGCCAATTTCAGGAGGCCATTTTGCACAACGATTATAAAGGACTCGAGCATTATATAGCGCGCCACAATGCCTATTCCACCTGGGAAGCCCGGCGGTTTCTTCATCTCGAAAAAGAGGGTTTCAGTAAAATGACCTTTCATCAAAAGATTAAATACAATCTGATGAAAACTCCCTTTTTGCCGGTTATTTATTTTTTTGGGGCATATATCTTAATGAGGGGATTTATGGATGGGAGAGCCGGATTTTATATTGCACTTTACAAGGCTCACTATTTCTTTCAGATCAAAACAAAAATTGAAGAGTTTAGAAAAACAAAATAAGATTCAAAAAAAATATCGAGAACATAATGAAAATAACTTGTATTGGTGCAGGATATGTGGGAGGCCCCACCATGGCCGTGATAGCCGATAAATGTCCTGATATTGACGTAACGATAGTTGATCTCAATGCGCAACGTATTGCGCAATGGAACGATGATGACCTGTCCAACTTGCCGGTTTTCGAGCCCGGACTGTCCGACGTGGTTGCTAAAACACGCAACCGGAATCTTTTTTTTTCCACCGATGTAGAAAATGCGATTCGCGAAGGCGATATTATCTTTATCGCGGTGAACACCCCCACCAAAACCTACGGTGTGGGGAAAGGCATGGCGGCCGATTTGAAATACGTGGAATTATGTGCACGCCAGATCGCCGAGATTGCCCATGGAGAAAAAATTATCGTCGAAAAATCGACACTGCCGGTGCGTACTGCCCAATCTTTGAAAACCATCCTGAGCAACAATGCGAAGAACCTCTCTTTTCAGGTACTTTCCAATCCCGAATTTTTGGCAGAGGGCACTGCTGTGCAGGATTTATATCATCCCGACCGGGTATTGATAGGAGGTGATCAGACTCCCGAAGGGTTGAAAGCCATCGAAACCCTTACCTCCATCTATGCCCGTTGGATTCCACGCGAACGGATTATCCAAACCAATGTATGGAGCAGTGAACTGTCGAAGCTTACCGCCAATTCTTTTCTGGCGCAACGCATTTCAAGTATAAATTCCATCTCCGCTCTTTGCGAACAAACAGGAGCCAATGTTTCTGAAATTGCAAAAGCCATTGGCACCGACAGCCGCATTGGATCAAAATTTTTGCAGGCTTCTGTTGGATTCGGAGGCAGTTGCTTTCAAAAAGATATTCTGAACTTAGTATATCTTTGCCGATACTTCAACCTACCTGAAGTGGCCGATTACTGGGAACATGTGATCAAAATGAACGACTACCAGAAGCGCCGCTTTGCCAATAAAATCATTGAAACATTGTTCAATAGCGTTTCCGGTAAAAAAATAACCTGTCTCGGCTGGGCTTTTAAGAAAGACACCAACGATACCCGCGAATCGGCAGCCATCTATGTAACTACAGCCTTACTGCGCGATAAGGCAGAAATACATGTGTATGATCCCAAAGTAACGCCGGAACAAATTTATGCCGACCTCGACTATATGAAACAACACCATCGGTCCAACGACATGACGGGAATTGCCGGTGACATGACTACGAAAGAGCTAAAAGATTTGGTACATGTACACAACGAACCTTATGAAGCAATGGACAAAGCCCATGCGATTGCCCTATTGACCGAATGGGAGGAGTTCAGCTCGTATGATTGGGAAGCTATATACAACAAAATGTACAAGCCTGCATTTGTATTTGACGGACGAAATCTTTTACAGAAAGATAAACTCTCAAAAATAGGATTTGAAGTTTATACTATTGGCAACTAGAATCAGACTTTATATTGAAACCGTCTTGACTTTTCGAAACATATTCAATTTTGCTATAAAAGAAGGATAAAATGTCGTACCTACGGTACTTTATTTTTTCACAAATCAGGCTTTTCTATAAACCTATCGTCCCGATGGGACTTAAAATGCCATAAGCATGACAGGTTTGTAGTAAATGGTCAGCCAATCAGGAGAAAAGTTCCATCGGAACGACACATGCTGATGCACCAAAGTAGTCTAACTTTTCATGATGACAAATCGTCTGAGTGCTAAGAAGTCAAGATGAGTTCTTAGCTCTGATTTTAATTATCACAAGAAAATAAATGATTCAGAAATGGGATAAACATGTTGCTTTTCAATATTCAATTTACCAAAAGATGATTGGTCGCAACCTGAGAATCCATTTGATCTATAAAATTAAAAAAATAATATGATTATCCGCATACTGTCATAATCTATATGCTATACTGCATCAAATCCCTCCCCCGTTCCGGGCACTCCCCTTCATCTGACGGGGAGACCAACCAACGGTCAGCGTAAGCTAATCTGCATTCGCAATTCAATCAATAAATTGAGACGAAATACAGCATATAGTGGTGTCCCCTTTTGTTAATGGGACGAGCGTAGCGGAGGGGTTAGAATATGAATTAGGACACATTGCGGATAATCACAAAAAAATAATTTGAAATGAAACGGATACTTGTAACCGGAGGAGCCGGTTTTATCGGTTCGCATTTGTGCGAACGTTTATTAAAAGACGGAAATGATGTAATCTGTCTGGACAACTATTTCACAGGGTCGAAACGCAATGTGGTGCACCTGATGGATAATCATTATTTTGAAGTAGTTCGGCATGATGTAACTCATCCCTATTTTGCTGAAGTGGACGAGATCTATAATCTGGCCTGCCCCGCAAGTCCCGTACACTATCAGTATAATCCGATCAAAACCGTTAAAACTTCAGTGATGGGAGCCATCAATATGCTGGGTCTGGCTAAAAGAGTACATGCCAAAGTTCTGCAAGCAAGTACCAGCGAAGTATATGGAGATCCTTTCATACATCCTCAGGTAGAAAGTTATTGGGGCAATGTAAATCCTGTAGGAATACGTTCTTGCTACGACGAAGGAAAACGTTGCGCAGAAACCCTCTTTATGGACTATCATCATCAGAACAACGTTCGTATAAAAATAATACGGATATTCAACACCTACGGTCCTAACATGAATCTTCATGATGGCCGTGTGGTTTCCAATTTCATCGTACAAGCACTTAAAGGAGAAGACATTACGATTTTCGGAGATGGAATGCAAACCCGGTCGTTTCAATATGTAGACGACTTAGTGGAAGGTATGGTGCGAATGATGAATACTCCCGATGATTTCTGCGGGCCGGTCAACATTGGCAATCCGAACGAATTTACCATGTTGGAACTTGCTCAAACCATTATTGACCTTACTGGGACTTCGTCTAAAATTATTTTTCATCCCCTTCCTCAAGATGACCCAAAACAACGTCAACCTGATATTTCTTTGGCAAACGAACAACTCAATGGATGGGTTCCTAAAGTGCAATTAAAAGAAGGCGTAAACAAAACAATTGCATATTTTGATCAGTTGCTGAAAACACTTAATTGATTTCCCAATAAATACATTAAGCAAACACCCTCTATACTATTGAATTTGTGAAAATTTCCATTATTACTATTGTTTATAACAACAAGCATTGCATCACCGACGCCATTCAGTCTGTGCAGTCTCAAACATATCTGGATATAGAGCACATTGTTGTTGATGGAGGGTCTACCGATGGCACACAAGAAATAATTGAACCCTACAGGCCAAATCTGGCTGTTTACATCTCCGAAAAAGACAAAGGACTTTACGACGCGTTGAATAAAGGAATAAAAGCTGCCACGGGAGATGTAATCGGCATTCTACACTCGGATGATCTTTACTACGATCAGGATACGCTTTCGAAAGTGGCCAAATGTTTTGAGCAAACCGGAGCAGATCTAGTTTATGCCAATGGCCAGTATGTAGATAAACAGGATCCAAACTCAGTCAAGCGCATCTATCCGGCAAAATCGTACCGGAAAAGATTTTTGAGATTTGGATGGATTCCCCTGCATACCACCATTTATGTAAAGCGGGAGCTTTTTGAAAAATACGGATTATATGAAACACAATACCGAATAGCCAGTGATTATGAAATATCGTTGCGATGGTTTCTGAACGATAACATTAAAAAGATCTTTTTGAACGAATGGGTGGTCAAAATGCGCATGGGAGGCAAAAGCACCACGGCTGCCTTACAACAAAAGAAATCGAGTGAAGATCTGGAGATTATCAAAAAATACCGGCTGTGGGGATATTTTACATTGTTTTGTAAAATCGGACGTAAGATTCCGCAATATATATTACCCCGTTTCATACAATATGAATAAATGGCAGGGTAAATATCACAATGCATATTCACCCATTAAGAAGTTAAGAAAATAGAAAAGAAGAATCTTCTCAACCCACTTAATTTCTTAATGGGATTTACAGACCAATCAATCCGTGTATTTCGTGTAATCTGTGGATAAATTTGATTCCCTTTGCAGCAAGCAATATCAAACACAAAGGCGCACCAAGAATCACACCAAGAAGCTCAAAATAATATAACTTCTTATCATTAAGAATTTTAGGAACGTATTTAGACTTAATCCTCTTAATGCCTTAATGGTAGAACAAATTCATTCGCAACAAGCAACATCAAACCTCAAAGCGCGTGAAGACTGCACTAAGAACAACTGAATGATAAGACAATTCAAGATAGAACTTTGTGACTAACCTTTGTGTTCTTCGTGGTAAAACTTATCATCATGAAGAACAATAGCTTCATCTTGTTCTTTTCCCTAATGATAACAATTGCCGGTTGATTCATACAATCCACTACTCGATCAGGGTTAAATCGACTTTGCAGACGAAAGAGTTAACGACACCGAAAGAATTTAGGATAATCATCTCCCCTTTTTCGCTCTACAAACCAGCCAAACACCGCAACCGGGTCTCCGTGTAACTTCTGAAATCCTCCCCTCAGCCGAAAAAATCCTCTGGTACGAATCCCGCTGCTACCACAAATCTGCTTAAGCCTGATCTATAAAACAAAATCCTAAGATTAATATGTATTTATGTGTTTTCGTTAAATATTTTCAGATCGAACATTTAACTATCAAAAAGAATCTTTTTTACAATCCAGCCTTATATTTGTCAATACAGAATTACACAATTCACCTATAGCGATCTTTCTAATAATTATTTACAACAAAAAAACGAACAGTTATCCGGAGGCAATAAATGCTAAGATTCCGTACGGATGAATAGCAACAAGGAGACAGTTTTCTATACATGGAATCCATCCCTGAGAAAAATAAAGAGTCCGGTTTATACACAACGTTGGTTCTGGTTCGTCTTTTCAGATACTTTGTGGCTTTGTGTTTTAGTGGGTTACAATAACCAGCGCTAAAACACAAGGAGATAAAGCCATTGAGAGAGACTTTCGTTTAGGAATACAAGCTCCTGCAACGATATTATTTAAACCAAAATCAATAAAGAGAATCAACTATGAAACCAATTATTGCCTCTATTATTCTGATGTCGGCTTTCACGTTCAAGGCAAATGCCCAGAACAACAAGAACCAGCCTGACAAACAAAGCGCTCCGGTATCAGCTACCGGATGGTACATGAGTATTTATTCAGGTTACAACTTATTCATTGCTGAATATAATGATCCACTAGATAAGCCCTGTGTCTTATCTTTTAAAAACAACGGAAGCCCCTTAGCCACGATGTACGTTGGTTATGACATTTCGCCAGTAATCGGATTTCGCATGGAGTTCGGATATGCTGGTTATAAATGGACGACCTTGCAAAATAAAACATATAAAGCGACCGGAACCAATCTAGCTTTAGATGGTACCGTAAATCTGAGTAACTGGTGGAACGGATACAAGCCCCGTTTCATTACAATGTCAATTTTTGGAGGAATTGGAATAGGATACAGAAGCAAAGGAGACTATTCTGCTGACTTAACAACTTATATTGTACGCTTCGGTATGCAAAGCAATCTTCACATCAGTCACCGCCTGGACATGAATATTGAGCTTGCTAACAATATAACAAGCGAGCTGATGAATGAAATTGTACATGGAACACCGTTTACAAGCATCGCATCACTTCAGTTGGGGCTCACCTACCACTTCCGTGCGAAGCGGCCATAACATCCACATTTACACATAGACAAAATCGTCCCTATAACGTTCTCCATTTACCTCGGCAATCGTCGGGTGGAGAACGGGGGTATAGTTCTACGATTAACCACGGAGCGATTGAATTTAAATAACCCTGGATGCATTCGGGGTTATTTATAGCTAGTTTCTCAGGACAAACGAGTAAGCAAACAATCGGATAAGTTAATGTGTCTGTCTGTGAAAAACGCATTTGGAACGCAAATGGCGCAAATCAAAACCACTTGCATTTACATACTCACTCTACTCTTAATAATATTGATTCAGTAAGAGTATTGCTTTTGCAACACGAACCTACGGACCGAAAGATCTCCTAAGTTATATTTTGTTCCTACTCACACAAACTAATATCGTCAATGGTTTAGTTAAACATTTTGTCTCCCACAACACTCATATTCAATATTACTCAACTGCCAGATTCTCTGACACAACGCATCCAATACAAACAAAACACAAACTTTACATTACAAATCTTATTAACCCTTGTTTTTTTAAACTTAATTTATAATTATATATTCGTAATATGGAAATGTTTATTTATTTTTGCCTTTATATCTGAAGAGAATTTTATCTAAATATTTCAACTAAGAATAACCACTTTTAGGTTAATCAACGAATTATGCTTACCCAAAGGGAGTCTAATCTTTCGAAAGTGATGATCGTTTTACAGGTCATCCTTTCTTCTGGAATTTTTATCAGCACCTCCTGTCTATTTTCTATTCAAATGCTGACTCCAGAGCATTTTACCATGTTCATAAGCCAGCTTATCATAATATGGAGTGTCTGCTTTTATTATCTTCATCTGGGTATTATTTTCAGAAACTCTTCGTTTTACAGTATGATCCGCGGCTACCTGGCCACTATAATTTTGGGGTGCACATTCTTCATATTGGAAGCTACATTCCTGCCTGCTTTAAGCCATAAAAAACTGCTAATTTTATACATCTGTTATTTTGGAGCAATCAATTTCATCTCTCTTATTGCTTTTAAAAGCAGTTTTTACAGCATTATGCACTTCATTCGAAGCAGGAATCACAACACCCGAAATATTATTATTATCGCCAACAAATCATCCGAATCGTTTATCAACTCATTTATGTATTCGAAAGACTGGGGGTATAAAATCAGCAAAATCATCACTCCTGATCCGCAGATCAAAGACAAATACGCCAATGCGATTCTCATAGACAATCAGGAAAGCCTGCTAAAATTCGTAACACTAAACGCAGTGGACGATATTTTTTATTGTATTCCGATTAATAACAAACAGTTTGATATCATCCAACTCATCCGCTCGTTAGATGAAATAGGTGTTAGCCTGCATATGATGCTTCACTATTTCCCCAGACATCAACAACAAACTGGCAAAAATAACATTCCGTTCAAAGAGCAATTTATTGATTATCAAACCACCCCCAACAATTACATTTGTCTGCACCTGAAAGAAGTTTTTGATCACATAGCAAGTGCTTTTTTACTGGTGATAGGCTCTCCTCTAATGTTACTGATTGCGGCATTGATTAAATTAGAAGATGGAGGGCCAGTCCTTTTCAGACAGGAACGAATTGGCAAAAACGGCAGACGGTTCACCTGCTTAAAATTCCGATCAATGGTAGTAGATGCAGAAGCCAGAAAACAAGCGCTGATGCAGCTGAATGAAGCTGACGGTCCTGTATTCAAAATGGAGAATGACCCCAGAATGACCCGTATTGGCCGCTATATCCGTAAATTATCCTTTGACGAATTACCCCAGCTCATTAATGTATTCAAAGGCGAAATGTCCATTGTGGGTCCCCGCCCCCCTTTGCTCTCTGAAGTTATGAAATACAGTCGTCCCCAAATAAGACGGCTCAGCATGAAGCCCGGCATTACTGGCAGCTGGCAGGTATGGGGTCGTCATACGGTAACCTTCAAAGAGTGGATGAAGATGGATCTGGACTATATTGACAGCTGGTCGATAAATATGGATCTGAAGATAATGGTTGCCACGATTGGTGTAGTATTGAAAGCAAACGGACGATGAAAGATAAACAACGTTGCCCCTGGCCGGCAAATCACACGCTGGCAATTGAATACCACGACACCGAATGGGGTGTTCCGCTCCATGATGACGCGCGCCATTTCGAATTTATAGTACTCGACAGCTTTCAGGCTGGACTGAGCTGGAATACTATCCTCAATAAACGGGAGAATTTCAGAAAGGCTTTTGATAATTTCGATTATAGCGTGATAGCTGATTATGATGAAGCAAAAATTGAAGCTTTAATGCACAACGAGGGTATAATCCGGAACCGGCTTAAAATTCTTGCAACTATCACCAACGCTCGTGCCTTTATGCAGGTACAGAAAGAATTCGGCTCCTTCGATCGTTACATCTGGCAATTCACCGGAGGCAAAACCATTGACCACAGAATCACGGACATGAAAACAACGCCTGTCTCTACCTCAGAATCGGACGCCATGAGCAAAGACCTCAAAAAACGGGGATTTAAATTCGTTGGCACGACTATCTGCTACGCTTACATGCAGGCTGCCGGAATGATCAACGATCACTTAGTGAGCTGCTTCAGACATGATATCAGTAACGAGTAACGAGAAATGAGAAACCGGAGTTAAAAATAGTCCGTTAATACTTATATATCAATAGAAAATAAATATCGTGGCCAAGGTTCAACCCCATATGGGGTTGCATTAATGCAGAAATTGCATTTTCTATTAGCTTCGCTGAACGTTGTTTGACATGTATGGCCTACAGTCAAGTTAATGATCAGATGGTTTAGTAATTATTGCAACTCATGATTAGCATTACTAATTATCAATTAGACTTCCGGCTCGTCCAATTCCAGTTCGTTATTCAGATAAAGCTTATAATTGTGAGACAACAAGGCTAGTAATTTACTGATTTGGGTGAGAGCTATCTGCGTATCCTGCGAAATTTCTCTCTTTTGCAAACGAAGCATCAGTACCCCATACAGGAAAACAAAACACAGCTCAATATCTTCTGCATCAGGATTATCCTGTCGTTGACGAAAAGCCCCGATAACCGACAAAGTCTGATAAAAAAGAGCACTATAGCCGGGATATTTGGGAGATTTCAGCAAAGCATAATGCAAATCGGTTACATCCGACACGGTATTTTTCACCATTTGCAAATGCCCTTTTTCCTGCACACCTTCCAAACGCATCATCTCAATCAAACTTTCGTACCAATCGCGAATCTGAGCTTTTCCCTCTTCTCCGTAAGTCATTTTATTGATCACATTTTCCGCAATTGATTCAATATCGAGCTTATAGGCACGGATCAAATCTTCGAGTTGCCACATATAGAGAACATATTCGGCAATATTGTCTTTTCGCTTTTGCTGTGCAATAAACATAGATTCAATTTGAAAATAAGAAATTAATACTGTTGATACAAATGTATTTAAGTCAGATAACAGAGTTTGCAATCTTGGAACCTGAAATTTGGAATTATTTTAATCTTCCCAGTCTTCATCAGCAAAGAAAGGCTCTTCATCATCCATAAAAGCATCCAGATCACGGCGATCTTTCTTGGTTGGCCTTCCGGTTCCTCTGTCGCGCCCCACAAAGCCTGCCACTTTCGACAGTTCGAGCAACTCCAGCTGATCAGCCGTTGTCACATTCTCCATGTATTCGGGAACCAGCTTGGCTCCCAGCCGGTTTTCCGTAAGAGCAAGTACCTTGAATGAATAAACGACCGGCGAACGTTTCACCTGAATCACATCACCCACTTTGATATTCCGGGAAGGTTTTACCGCTGTTTGCAGAATCATCACCCTACCCTTTTTACAAGCTTCGGCGGCAATGGTGCGTGTCTTAAACAACCGCATAGCCCACAGCCATTTATCTATACGCGCTTCGTTTTTCATATTGCAAATTAAAAAACTATCAGAGAGAAAACTGCTGTTTCCCGAAGAAAAAACAGTGAAATTTACCGGAACGTAAATAAATAATTCATCACAAAGTTCCACAACGTAACAACTCCAGTGGCAATTACCTTGGCAACATAAAAATTCATGTGAAGTTTTTTAGTCAACAGATAAATAACGCCGTTGTTGATCAAAAGCCCCAGAAGAGAGATGGACATGAAGAGCATGTATTGCTCTCCTATAGCAGGATTGTGGTTCTCGAACGACCATATCCGGTTCAGGATATAGTTGGATGTCGCCGCCGAGAGAAACCCGATAGAATTGGAAATGTACTTATTGAGGTGAACCTTCTCTTTAAAAAGATACGTCAGACCGAAATCGATCACCGTACCGGAAGCTCCTACCACACAAAACTTTACAAATTGTGCTAACATATCTTTAATGGTATGCGGATACAAAAAAACCACCTCCGTGAGGTGGTTTTAAATGTTTGCAATAGTGCATGTTATGCCGGATGAATTGCTTCTGAAGGACAAACATCAGCACATGTTCCGCAATCTGTGCAAATATCCGGGTCGATTACATAGATATCGCCTTCGCTGATAGCTTCAACAGGACATTCACTGATACAAGAACCACATGCAATACAATCTTCTGAAATTACGTGAGCCATTTTTGTGAAATTTTTAATTAGTACTAATTTGCGACACAAAAATAAAGCATTTTGGAGCAAGATACAAGTCCAAAGCGTTTATTTTTGCAAAAAAAGCAAAACTCAAAAAGTCGGTTTAGAGCGCTCCTTTACAGAAAGGAGGCTTAACTACTTTAGCTGCAACGGGCTTGTTCCGGATACTGATAAAAATCTGCGTTTCGGGTTTCGCAAACCCTACTTCCACGTATCCCATCCCGACACCGGCTTTCAAAACCGGAGACTGTGTCCCCGAAGTGACTTTTCCGATAACACGGCCTTCTGCGTCAACAATCGGATAATCATGACGCGGAATACCTCTTTCTGTGAGAATAAAACCAACCAACCGACGGCTAACACCTTCTGCCTTCTGTTGTTCCAGCAAAGGTCTGTCTATAAAATTCTTGTCATCAGCAAATTTGGTAATCCATCCAAGACCGGCCTCTATTGGAGAGGTGGTATCATCAATATCGTTGCCATAAAGCGCAAAACCCATTTCCAAACGCAATGTATCGCGAGCACCAAGTCCTATTGGTTTTATACCATACTCTTTTCCGGTCTCAAAAATTGCATTCCAGATAATATCTGCCTGTTCAGGATAGAAATAGAGCTCGAAACCTCCGGCTCCCGTATAGCCTGTGTTGGAAATGATAACATCTTTCACTCCGGCAAATTCGCCGGTCGTAAATGCATAATATGCGATAGAGGATAAATCGACAGCGGTGAGCTTTTGCAGCACTTCAACCGCTTTAGGGCCTTGCACTGCCAATTGCGCCATACGGTCGGACGCATTTTCCAAATCGGCACCTTCCGTGTTATTTTGCACGCACCAGTTCCAGTCTTTGTCAATATTGGCAGCATTCACCACCAGCATATATTTTTGAGGTTCGTAATGATAAACCAGCAAGTCATCAACAATGCCGCCCTTCCCGTTAGGAAAACAGGAATATTGCGCTTTGCCAACAGGCAATACCGACACATCATTTGAAGTAATCCGCTGAAGAAAAGGCAACGCTTTTTCGCCTTTCACCCAAAATTCGCCCATGTGCGACACATCAAACACGCCGACACCCTGACGCACAGTCATATGTTCGTCTGTGATTCCGCTATATTCTATGGGCATATTATAACCCGCAAAAGCAGCCATTTTAGCTCCCAACGCGATGTGTTTCTCTGTAAATGGAGTTGTCTTAATCATATTATTGTAAGGGTTGAATTTTCAAAATCAGACATTGAATCAGTTGAGTTTTGCGACTTTTTCCACAATCTTTAAAATCACATCTACCGCTTTCTGCATCGATGGAATGGGCACATACTCGAAGCGACCGTGGAAATTATGGCCTCCTGCAAAAATATTCGGACAAGGCAATCCTTTGAACGACAGCTGCGATCCGTCGGTTCCCCCGCGAATTGCTTTCACGTTCGGTTTGACGTCCGCTTCCTTCATCGCTTCTTCCGCGATTGTCACAATGTGCATCACCGGTTCAATTTTCTCGCGCATATTGAAATACTGATCTTTCAGCTCTACCGAAGCACAACCCGGAAATTCGGAGTTAATTTTATTGACCAAATGTTGCACTTCTTTTTTCCTTTTCTCAAAACGATCGCGATCATGATCTCTGATAATGTAAGTTAGGGTCGATTTCTCCACATTCCCTTCCATGGAGGTAAGGTGATAAAAACCTTCGTATCCTTCAGTATGCTCGGGAGTTTCGTGACGTGGCAACATACCCGCGAACTGATTGGCTACACGCATAGAGTTCAACATTTTATGCTTTGCATATCCCGGATGAACATTGCGTCCTTTGAACGTAACCGTAGCCGCAGCCGCATTGAAATTTTCGTATTCAAGCTCACCGATCTCTCCGCCGTCGAGCGTATAAGCCCAGTCTGCTGCAAATTTTTCCACATCAAACTTGGAAGCTCCCATCCCGATCTCTTCGTCTGGCGTAAAAGCCACCCGGATTTTCCCGTGTTTCAGTGACGGATTGGCAACCAGATTTTCAAGTGCAGTCATAATTTCGGCAATACCAGCCTTATCATCGGCACCCAGCAAGGTTTTACCATCAGTCACAATAATGTCCTGCCCTTTATACTGAAGCAGTTCAGGGAATTCGGACGGAGCAAGTACAATATTTTCTTCCTTGTTCAGAACAATTTCACTACCGTCATATTGAGCCACAATGCGTGGTTTTGGGTGTTTGCCAGTCATGTCAGGACTAGTATCCATATGAGCTATAAATCCGATAGTCGGCACAGCAAGATCTGTATTGGCAGGCAGGGTGCCCATCACATATCCGTATTCACTTACCGAAACATCTATCAATCCTATGTTTTTCAACTCATCTGCAAGGTAATTTGCAAAAATCAACTGTCCCGGAGTGCTGGGAGTCAGACCTGTTTTTTCGTCGGATGTAGTCACAAACGACACGTATTTCAGAAAACGATCTACTAATTTGGAATACATAATTATTTTTTTTGTGCAATTATAAACATTTCCACCAAACGAACGCAATGCAACAAACTATATACCTGAAAGTTACAATTCAATGTATTGAATTACAATTTGTAAGAAAACGGTTACAAAGATAAAAAATGTCGGCACAAAATAAGTTGTACCGACATTTTTTATTTCACATTTCAGGCTCGCAGCCCGATCTTGTGCTTTAATTCAAAATAAGCTCCACATTTACTCCGTCTAAACCGTTTGCTGTCCAGTAGGAAGAGGAAAAAGCGAGGATACGGTCTACAACAGCTTTACTTGGCGATAACTGTATTGGCGGAACTTCTTTTTTGAGCGTATTTGAATGTGGTTGGGAAGTGTATTTTTTTCTCATAGGCAAGGTTTTGGTTTTTAGTTACATACAATAAACGCACAAACCCTGCTTATATTATTTTCAGTAAGTTAAATATTCAAAACCATATTATTTTCCTCTGCCATCTTTCGCATATTGATAAGTGCATACCGCATTCTACCCAGCGCCGTATTTATGCTCACGCCTGTTTTATCAGCTATTTCCTTAAAGCTCAAGTCTTCATAAAACCTCATCCGGACAACTTCCTGCTGAGTATCAGGCAGAAAATCAACCATTCGTGCAACATTACACATCAGCTGTTCACGTACCATTTCCTCCTCCACAGTGGAATCGCTCAACCTGACATTATTAAAAACGTCATAGTCAAAATCAGTATGGGAAAGCGTATTTTCGCCCTGTTCGCGACGGAAATAATCGATAATAAGATTGTGTGCAATCCGGTTCACCCAGGCCACAAATTTTCCATTATCAGCATAACGCTGCTGCTTGATAGAAGTTACTACTTTTATAAAGGTATCCTGAAACAGATCTTCTGCCAACTGACGATTACGTACGAGAAGGTAAATGTACGTATAAACTTTATCCTTGTGCCTGCTTATTAACACAGCAAAAGCATCATGATCACCTTTGGAGTAAAGGTGTACCAACTCATCATCTGTCTTTTCCAACAAATTGATAGGCATTACTTTTAAATTTAGGGTTCAAAAGTAAATATCGGTCAATAGGCAAGTAGAATTAGAATGTGAATAACAATTAATTATGAGAAACAAAGATACAATTTCTTAAAAGCAAACCAACATCCAGCTGTAGTAAAAGACGTGCTTTTTATGTTATTTAAATTATTTAAACATTTCAGTTTTAGCCCGCAACTAAAAGACTACGCCATTAATTTAGCATATTACATTTCATTTACGACAATACCCTTGACACAAACTTAACCAATATGCGCCTTATATATTAAACTTAATATTTTATCTTTGCGTAAATAACACATATACCAATGAACAAACACCTGAATATCAAGGAATGGAAAGAAGAAGATCGTCCAAGAGAAAAATTCTTATTAAAAGGAGCTCAATCGCTTTCCGATGTCGAACTGCTTGCAATCATCATAGGTTCCGGCAATGCCTGTGAGTCGGCTGTGGAGTTGTCGCAACGCATCTTACATTCCGTAGAATACAATCTCGACGAGCTGGGCAAACAAAGCATCCAATCCCTGATAAAAAACTTCAAAGGCATTGGCAACGCCAAAGCAATTACAATTGCTGCCGCAATGGAACTGGGAAGACGGCGAAAAGTTGCTCAACCTGCCGAAAAAAAGAAAGTGCTTGCCAGCGAAGATGTATTTGAGGTGCTGCATTCGAAAATGGCCGATCTTCCCCACGAGGAGTTCTGGATGCTACTGCTCAACCGGGCAAACAAAATAATTGGACAGGTAAAACTCACGCAGGGAGGAACAGGCCAGACAGTTGTGGAAATACCATTAGTACTGAAAACAGCCATTGACAAACTGGCTGCCGGTATCATTGTGGGACATAACCATCCGTCCGGAAATATAGAACCAAGCCAGCAAGACATCAAAATAACGCAAAAGCTTTCGGAAGCCTGCAAAATCGTTGATATTTCACTTCTGGATCATCTGATAATCGGACACAAAACTTATTACAGTTTTGCCGACAACGGAATGCTGTAGGCATTTCAACATACAAAGTCTTTGTAAATTCGCCAAATAGAACTATCTTTGTCGTCCAAATCCGAACAATTTTAATAATCAATAGTAACCTGATATCAAACTATATAGATTTGACAGGACGCTAACAATATCAAACTACAGTAACCTTTTATGGCAACAACAGCTGACTTTAGAAATGGAATGTGCCTCGATATGGAGGGCCAATTTTACTTCATAGTTGAATTTCTTCACGTAAAACCGGGTAAAGGTCCGGCTTTCGTTCGTACAAAATTGAAAAACGTACAAACTGGTCGCGTAATCGACAAAACTTTCAACTCAGGTGTCAAGGTAGATGAAGTCCGTATCGAACGCCGTCCTTATCAATACCTCTATCAGGACGATATGGGTTACAACTTCATGAACAACGAGACTTTTGAACAAATTTCCATTCAGAAATCATTAATCAATGGCGTTGACTTTTTGAAAGAAGGCGAATCTGTTGAAGTAGTAACACATGCAGAATCAGAAACTGTTTTGTATGCTGACGTTGCAACTCATGTTGTATTGCAGATTACCTACACAGAACCGGGTCTGAAAGGCGATACCGCTACCAACACATTGAAACCGGCTACCGTTGAAACAGGAGCTACCGTTCGTGTTCCTCTGTTTATCGAAACAGGCGAAAAGATCAAGGTTGATACCCGTGACGGTTCATACGTAGAAAGAGCAAAATAATTGCCAAATAAAATCATCATAAGGCAGAAAGCTGATGTTCAGCTTTCTGCCTTATTTTTTTTATCTCTATCCAAACAAAAAACATATCTCTCCGGAGAAAATTACAAATACAATTCATCATTTTTTATGAAAATTGAATAGAAAACCTCCTTTTTTGCCTTACTTTTGCAAACTGAAGCTATACTTGTGCCACTTTCAAATTACGCCATCCACAGACAGGCACAAGTAATTAATTTACAAAATAAAGAGAAAAAACAAACAGTATTTTTGCATAATACGAAAGATGCAAAATTAAAATCAAACATTAATTAATTTATATTGCAATGAAAAAATCAAATGTAATTATTTCGTTAGCTCTTTGTGGAGCTATTCTAGTGTCCGGTTGTGCAAGCATGAGCAATACTGCTAAAGGCGGACTTTTGGGTGGTGGTGCAGGTGCAGCACTTGGTGCCGGCGTAGGCGCTTTGTTCGGAAAAGGCAAAGGCGCTGTTATTGGAGCCGCAGTCGGTACAGCAGTTGGTGCAACTACCGGTGTAATAATCGGCAAGAAAATGGACAAACAAAAAGAAGAGTTGGCAAAAATACAGGGCGCTCAGGTTGAATCCGTAAAAGACGCAAACAACCTTGAAGCTATCAAAGTAACTTTCGCTGAAGGAATTCTGTTCAGCACAGGTAAAAGTATCCTCAGCGCTTCTTCAAAAGATGCTCTTACCAAATTTGCTGCTTCATTGAAGAACAATGCTCAAACAGACGTTACCATCTATGGATATACAGACAATACCGGAAGTTTGGCACTTAACCAGCGCTTATCACAGGAACGTGCCAATGCTGTTGGACAATACCTGAACAACAGTGGTATCGAAAGTGCTCGTCTTTCAACAATTGGTAAAGCATGGGACAATCCTGTAGCTGACAACAGTACTGCAGCAGGTCGTGCTCAAAACCGTCGCGTAGAAGTTTTCATCTCAGCTAACTCTACTATGATTCAACAAGCTAACGACGGCACATTGAAATAAACCGAACGTTTGCAACATAAAAAAGCGGTCGTTTTGCTTACGCAGAACGACCGCTTTTTGTATCCTTGAAAATTGATTTTTCAATTCATAAATTCATCCACTTTTTGCTGCATTTCAGCAAGCAACGGAGCATTGGAAGCTATAATCTCGCCACCAAACAGGTAACTTTCTCCACAGTTGAAATCCGCAATCTTTCCTCCGCCCTGCTGTACGATAAACGCACCGGCGGCGACATCCCAGGGCTTCAGGTCGTATTCAAAGAATGCATCGAAACGACCGCAGGCCACGTAAGCCAAATCTGTAGCGGCAGAACCTAAACGACGTACGCCACGGGCTTCTGTCATCGACCACTTCAACAAGCCCATGTAACTATCGAGTTGTGAAAAATTGGAATAGGGAAATCCTGTTGCCAGCAAAGCATCGTGCATATCCGAGGTTTTCGAAACGTGAATCTCGTCGCCGTTCAGATAGGCTTTGCCACCTTTCCAAGAAAAGAAACACTCGTCGCGGCAGATTTCGTAGACCACACCGAGCACCAGCTCTTCTCCTTCGAGCAATCCGATACTGACGGCATAAACCGGCACGCCCTGAATAAAATTGGTGGTACCGTCCAAGGGATCGATCACCCAGTTGAAACGGTCACCTTTTTTATTGGAAGTACCCTCTTCGGCTATAAAACCTGACTCGGGAAGCAATGTCGAAAGTGCTTCGATAATCACTTTTTCAGAGGTCTTATCCACGTAGCTCACCAAATCGTGCAAGCCTTTACTTTCAATCTTATCCGGATTGAAATGCTTACGCTCGTTGGCTATAAAACCGCCTGCTTTCCGGGCTATTTCGCAAACGGAGAGGCAAAGTTCTTCGTAATCCATTCTTATTTCGATAATGCGGCAATGCTCTCTTTCAGCGAAGCAATCTTGCTTTCGGCATCGGCCAGTTTTTTACGTTCGTTAGCCACAATTTCGGGCTTGGCATTGGCCACAAATTTCTCGTTGCTCAGTTTTTTGTTTACCGACACAAGGAATCCTTCGAGGTAAACGATCTCCTCTTGTTGTTTTTTCAGTTCGGCTTCCACGTCGATAAGAGCACCGAGCGGCACAGCATATTCGGTAGTACCGACCATAAAGGATCCTGCACCTGCCACTTTTTCAGCAACTATTTCCACTTCCGAAAGGTTAGCCATTTTTTCCACCACTGTCTGCAAAGCTAATGCGTCGTTTCCAACCACCTGCAAGGCCAGTTGTTCTTTGTTCGGAATGTTCTTTTCAAGACGGATGGTACGAATACCCGCAATAACTTCTTTGGTTTGTTCGAACTGCGCCAACAATGCCTCATCGATTACACCGGCTTTCGGCATAGCACTTACCATGATACTGTCCGTTTCGGCACGTTCGCCAAGGGCATGATAGAGTTCTTCGGTGATAAACGGCATAAACGGATGGAGCATCTTCAGCAGTTTTTCGAAGAAGCCAATGGTTGCATCCAGTGTTGCTTTGTCGATCGGTTGCTGGTAAGCCGGTTTGATGAGCTCGAGATACCAGGCCGAAAACTCGTCCCAGAAGAGTTTGTAAACCGCCATCAAAGCTTCGCTCAAACGGTATTTACCGAACAGATCGTCCACCTCTTCGATGGTTTGGCTCAATTTGGCATCAAACCATTTGATAGCAATCTTCGACGATTCGGGTTGTGCAATATCGGCAACCTCCCATCCTTTTACAAGACGGAGAGCATTCCAGATCTTATTATTAAAATTACGCCCCTGTTCGCAGAGCGATTCATCGAACAACACGTCGTTACCGGCAGGCGCTGCCAGCATCATCCCCATACGCACACCATCGGCACCAAACTGTTCGATCAGATTCAGCGGCTCGGGCGAGTTACCCAGCGATTTCGACATCTTGCGGCCTTGCTTGTCACGAACGATACCGGTGAGGTAAACGTTGTTGAAACAAGGCTTCTGACGGTATTCGTAACCCGAGATAATCATACGGGCCACCCAGAAGAACAAAATATCAGGACCGGTAACCAGATCGCTGGTAGGATAATAGTAATTTACATCTTCGTTTTCGGGGTGATTAATGCCGTCGAAAACAGAGATCGGCCACAACCACGATGAGAACCAGGTATCAAGCACATCCTCATCCTGACGAAGTTCATCGATGGTCAACGGATAGTCAACCTTGGCCAATGCTTTTTGATAAGCCTCTTCTTTGGTTTCGCCAACCACTACCCCACCCTTCGGAAGAAAATAGGCCGGGATGCGATGTCCCCACCACAACTGACGGGAAATACACCAGTCCTTCACGTTCTCCATCCAGTGACGGTAGGTATTTTTGAATTTGGCGGGAACCAGTTTTATTTCGTCGCTCATCACCGCTTCGAGAGCCGGTTTTGAGAGTTCTTCCATCTTGAGGAACCACTGCATAGAGAGCTTCGGTTCGATGGGCACGTTGGTACGTTCGGAAAAACCCACCTTGTTGGTGTAATCTTCCACCTTTTCGAGCAGACCGGCATCGGCCAGGTCTTTCTCGATCTGTTTGCGAACATCGAAACGATCCATGCCGACATACAAACCGGCAGCTTCGCTCAATGTTCCGTTATCGTTGAAAATATCGATAGAGGGCAGGTTATATTTTTCGCCCAGCATGTAGTCGTTCACGTCGTGCGCCGGAGTCACCTTCAGGCAACCGGTACCGAATTCGATGTCCACGTAGTCGTCTTCAATCACCGGAATAACACGGTTCACCAAAGGAACGATCACCTTTTTGCCTTTCAGGTGCGTGTTCTTCGGGTCGTGCGGGTTGATACACATGGCGGTATCGCCCATGATGGTTTCGGGGCGGGTGGTTGCCACAACGGCATACCCCTCTTCTCCCTCGATTTTATAGCGCAGGTAATACAATTTCCCGTTTTGTTCCTTGTAGATCACCTCTTCGTCGGAAAGAGCTGTCAACGCTTTCGGATCCCAGTTGACCATGCGCACGCCGCGGTAGATCAATCCTTTGTTGTAAAGATCGACAAACACCTTGATAACACTTTCGGAACGGGCTTCGTCCATGGTGAAGCAGGTACGATCCCAGTCGCACGAGGCACCAAGCTTTTTCAACTGTTCCAGAATGATACCGCCATGTTTGCGGGTCCATTCCCAGGCATGTTCCAAAAACTCATCGCGGGAGAGGTCGGTTTTTTTTATTCCTTCGGCAGCAAGTTTTCCCACCACTTTGGCTTCGGTAGCAATAGAAGCATGGTCGGTTCCCGGCACCCAGCAGGCGTTTTTGCCCAGCATACGGGCGCGACGCACCAAAATATCCTGAATGGTATTGTTGAGCATGTGGCCCATGTGCAACACACCGGTTACGTTTGGAGGAGGGATGACGATAGTATAAGGTTCCCGTCCGTCGGGTTTCGACTTGAAAAATCCGTTATCCAGCCAATACTGGTACCATTTCGATTCTACTTCGGAGGGGTTGTATTTACTTGCTAATTCCATAAAAGTTAAGCGATTATTAGTGAACAAGATAACCTTTCGGTTTTGACCTGCAAAATTACAAAAAATATCCGAGGAAAATGTGCCAATGTACCAATATGCTAATGTGTCAATAAAGAGAACACAGCAAACATGTCCGTTGAAAACTCCAACAGAAAACTTATGTTTTATGCTAAAAAAAGTTTTTATATTTACAACGAGACAGCTTATTGCGAATATGCGGAAAAGAGATTGGTTGACAAACAAATACATTCAACTGATTAGCTGATACTTGAGCTAAGAAATATCACTAAACACAATTTGCATATACGCAATAAGCTAAGTTGAAAAATTACGAATGTTAGAAAATTATACGTTAGTGAACTTCAAAAAGACAATGAAATTCAGACTATTGACTCTATTAATTCTATTTGGAAATCTTTGTTATTCTCAGATAACTGAGATTAGAGATGGGCAATTTTCTCCGAATGGGGATAAAATTGCTTTTATCGCTTTTTTAGGTAGTGTGGAGGATATTTTCATTTATCATTTGAAGAATGATTCTGTAAGTAGAGAAACTAATTCTTCTGATCTGAATATCGGACTGCAATACAAAACTTCAATAAACTGGATAAATAACAACCAGATATTATTTTTATCAAAACAAAATGGCCTTTCACAACAATATATTTTAGACATTGACAAACACACTTTGACAACCAATGGAGCTTCACAATCAAATGAATATCTGCTTGAGTTTGATAGGACAAGCCAGACAAGCTACTATATTTCATCAATAAATGGACGAGAGCCTGCTGTTCTAACGAGAAAACTGGGAGAAAACAAAGTTGCCAATATTTCAAAGCAAAACTACAATTTCACTTCTCCAAAGATATCTCAAGACGGGAACTATATCGCCTACAAACAAATGCCACTAGGTACGCCTTACATTTATTCGATAAAAGACAAAAAACAAATCAAACTAAAACTACCTGATAAAAACACGACAATTACTTCGTGGTCACCGGACAGTAAATATTTTCTTTTTACACATTCGACATTTACAGGCACTTCGAACTTTCCAAAAGCATCATTGCATATATTTGATTTGTCGCAAGGTAAAGACAGTATCTTAATTGAAAACGTTGATTTAATTCTTAGTTCAATTTGGTCTTCAAGTAATAGTCTATTAGGTTATTCATTCCTGAACAAATTTGTATTGTTCGACAATAAAATAAAAACAACAAAATATTATAACATAATTGGACGAGCAGTTGATTGGTCAAAGGATTGTAATCTCGTTCTTTTTATTCAAAACAAAGACTTGATATTACTAGACCTGAAAAATGATGAAACAAAAAAAATAACGTTGCCGAACATTTTGTAAATTGAATTGCGACGTTGGGTGCCTGTTTTCACACGCTAGCGCAGGCCTCCCGACCTGTGCCGAAACCAAACTGAAACGCATCCGACGGGACAGGAATCAGCGATGGCTAAATCTGACGGAACAAGCCTATCCTCTATTTTGAAGCAATACAATAAAAGCATATATTTGCGAAAATTAATTCAAAAAATTATATGCGCTTTTTTACCCTGCTATTTCTCCAGTTTCTCTTTTGTGCCTCGCTTTTCGGCCAGTCCGACTCGTTGTTTATAAAACCTCAAATGCAGGAACCGAGCAGATCGGAACTGATCTCCAAATACAGAAATATACTGCTGGACAATATCATTGCCAACGACAAAGTAAAAACACGGGAGAACTTCTATTACATCCTTCAACAACTGGACGATAACAATTACATCGCCCTGTATCAGACAGAGAAATGGATGATTGCCTATCTGTTGAACGACTTTCATTTTATCATTTCCGATATTACCAACAGCGATTCGACCAGTATGGCCAATCGGAAGAACGCCGTTTTTCCCGGCAGAGATCAACTGTACATGCAGTTGAGCAAACGGCTTTTAGCTCAAAAAGAGATCGTGGACAGCCAAATCAGCAGTGCTCCCGATCTGTCGAATCGGGACAAAGGCTTTGTACAACTGATATTGAAAGCGCTAGTGACTCCCAACGACGGACACTACGAACAGACGCTCAACCAGGCATCGACCAAATACCTGAACCAATATCCGGGAAGCATCTATGACGGCTACGTTAGAAACGTGCTCCGCTACCAGTATATTCCCAAAGGATTTTCGCTGGGAGTTGAATTTTACAGCGGCGCTTCCATCCTTAACCCGGCCTTGCGCAAAGGATTTGCAAGCGGAGGTATTTTCGGTTTCGGCTTTATCTGGGGGATTGACAAAGTTCAGATCAACACACGGGCTTGTATCGTTTTCAGCTCGTTGCACACCGACTTCCCTTTTGCAAGCACCACCTGGGCAACCGGAGAAAGTGCGCAACTGTTTCTGCCTGAAATATCGGTCAGTTACCCGATCGAATTAGGCAAAAAGTTCGTATTGTCGCCTATCGCGGGAATCAGTTGGTTTTCTGCATCGCCTCCACAAGACGACATTGATAAAAACAGCAGCCTTAAAAGTGTGGAAATAAACTCACAGGCAGCACCTTGCTTTGGGTTCGAGATTGGTCGTGAGTTTTCTAGCTATTTTTCACCCGACAATTACCCCAACAAATACAAAAGAGGATATTATTCTTATCACCTCAGGTATACCATCCAACAAACTAGGTTTTCGTCCCGTTACGATTCCATGAACGGCGTGATACACACCATCGCGCTCTGTATCAAATTAGGGTATGGCGGTGCAAAAAGAGTGTATTGAGAATACCCTGTTCCAACAGCGTTGAAGCAGACTGCAAATCCGACGAGACGATCAAACAGAAAAAAATTAATAACAAGCGATGAAAGCACTTTTCACAATACTTGTATTTGCTTTAGCTGCAACAACAGGTTTCGGGCAGACCAATTTTGAGCCTCAAATTCTAATTCTTTCTCCAAATGAAATAACTTATGACAAAATTTTTGAAGAAGAGATTGCCAGCCACAATAGCGAAATTAAGAACGCGCAAAAGCTTGGAAATAAAGAACAACAATCAGGCGAAATGGAAAACCAACCTGAGAATATTAAAATAATGATGCAAAACGAAATTGCATTTTCCAAAACGCTTGACTTTTCAAAACAAATATCTTACACTGCCGAGCAATATCTTACTTACCGCTTCTTTGAGAGATTTCCAAATCTTTTGATTACTCTTAAAGACATTAAGTGTAGCAGAAGCATTTTCGACCTCAAAAAAATAGCTGACACTCAACATTTTCAATACATTCTCAATTTCCCAAAACTAAAGTTCTACAAAGAAGGAATTAGCAAAGCAACAGTTTCTGTTCAACTTTACGACCAAACAAAGAATGCGATTCTTTTGGATAAAGAATTTATTGGAGACTGGAATAATCGAGGTTTTGAATTTTCCTGTCAGGACAGTTCTTTGATTTGCACAATTAACAATGCGCTTTCTCAAGCTTTAGCTGAGGTTATTGAAATCGTGGCAAAAGACAACCCGACTCTTCAAAAAGAAAAATCACTTGCACAACAACGCTACAATGTACTAATCAACAACTACTTTTCGACGCCGTCCGACACAGCATTCATCAACAAAATCATATTACTAAATGACAGTAGTATAAACCGGCAATCTATTTACAATTGTTTAGTTGATGAAAACCGAACTAAATTCATTGCGTTTTACCTAGAAAAAGCAGTCCCCAACAACTTCAAATCACTAAAGGACAACAACAAAGACAAAAGCACAAAAATCATTTCAAGCAAAGACATTACAGATGCCGGCTTTTTAGACGATATTCCCCAAACATACGCCTACATTGTAAAGGGGGTAAAATATAAAGACAAATGGTATTATCAAAAAGATAACGCCACTTACTTTGAAGCCAAGAATATAGAAGATGGTAAGCAAAAATACTTTTTCAACTTAGCTACATGGAATTTCTTCAAAGAAAATTCTACTGACTGCAATCCCGACTTTTGGGAGACAAACCAGTTTCAAAAAATAAAAGACCTCACAAAAGATCCAGACTGGAATAAATATGGAGAAACTATTTGGAAAACAGAAGAAGCAAATAATAGAGATTACGTTGGAATGTATGAAATTGTAGCTGATGTAATGAAAAAAAAGCAAGAATCAGAAAATAAAATATTTGACACACAAATAAAAAACACTATTCTAAAACCTTTTTATGAGAAATTGAAAAACTCTAACCCAACTGAATTTTCAATGTATTTTGAACACTCTTTGATTTTCCCAAAAGAAAGAGATGTTGTGATAAATCCCGTATTAATTACTAATAGAGATGGCATACAAACAATTCACTATTACGTTGCATTTTCGGGTTCCAATAACATTTATGAATGGACATATTTTGCCCCGACAGTTATAACTGATAATTTAGAATTTGGCAGTAAAGTTGTTGAGCAAATTAACCCCCTTACCGATTGGACTTTTTCTTATGAAAATCTAAATAATAGGACTTTCTGGGACAAATATATTTTGGCTAAGTCTGGGAATGACTATAAATACCTAAAAAGACTTTAGCAAAAACACTCCCAGTTCCATCTCCAATTAAAAATCAGCGATAGCCAAATCCGACGGAAAGATCAAACCAAAGGAAAGGGGCGTAGCCCCGCCGTCTTGGTAGCCTAACAGAACAAAGCAAAAAACGGAGGGACGTAGTCCTGACATCTACTATATATCCGAAGACATCAGAGCTACGCTCCTCCGGTTTCAATATCCCGACTTTACTACCAAGACAACAGGACTAACGTCCCTGAATCCGACTGAAAAGCATTACCTAAACTCTTCCGCTTTTTTACCCGCGTAAATCTTTTCGATATCAGACGCTTTGAATGTGGCTTTGCTACGCGAAAGCTCCGGAATATTGTACGAATAGAGAATTTCGTCGTAATGCGACGGATGCTTTTGCGGCAACACAAAGGGTTTGCGGGCTTTGCCATTTTTATCCACGTAGGCAAAATAGGGTTTCCCGTATTGGCCATTATCGCGCTTACTGGCAAAGACAAACCACCGGCTATTGGATGACCAGCTGTGATAGGTATCCGATCGGTTGGAATTGACGATAGCAAGCGGATCAACGACTCCCGTTTGAAGGTTCATCATCTGCAGGTCGGTTTCGCGGTGCCAGATAGGGAAAGTACCATAATCGGCCACCGTGTAGAGAATGTATTTACCGTCGGGTGACACACGCGGGAAACAGACCGATTTGCCGGTAGTGCGGGCATTTACAAGCGTATCTACCGTCGTCCCGAACTGTCGTTTTACCGGATCGAACGCTATGCGACACAGGCTGTACTTCAGCTTCTTCACATCAGCGGGCAAGGCTACGCTTTTGGCTGAGCAGAAATAGATAGACCGCCCATCGGCAGAAAATACCGGAAACGTTTCAAATACGTTCGGATTGGAAATCAGGGGCGAAGTCAACATGCGGTTAGCGTCAAAATCGGCCACCACCAGATCCGAAGCCGTGTCGTACACCTCCATTCTTTTGTTTCCCAGAGAGTGAAATTCCGGGATAATGATATTGGTAGAGAAAACCCCGTAACGCCCCGAAGGATGAAAACCACCGTACACCGCCGGAGAAATCATGCCCTCTGTTTTCAGTTTCAGCTTCCTCATTTTACCGTCGCGGTTCAGAATGGTTCCACCTTCTTTGCCCCGCAAATGGAACATGGTCAGATCGCCCTTTTGGTTGCCATAGATGTGACAGTTCATACAAGAGTTACCCAACTGGTTGTTGTCGGCCAGTATCCGTTCGTCAAAGTTTTCGATATTGCGTTCGCAAATGCGGATGTCACTCCACACCTCGTAACTCGGCTCAATCAGACGATAACTCAGATAGCTGTCGAGCTTATCCGTTACCACATCCCAGGTAAACGGACGGTAAGCAATCCATTGTCCGTTAACCCGTGCCGTCACCCGCACTGTGAGCTTTTTACCCGCCTCGTTTGCGAGCAAACGTTTCCATGCAGATTCCGAAAAGCATATCTCATTTGAACCGTATGCCGTAATACTGTCCGACTGACTAATCACCTTCACCTCCACTCCATCCGCACCGTTCCGCAAAAGGAAGTTGAGTGGCGCGATGTTAGACGGGATCGTCACATCAGCATAATCGGGATAAATCGGAGGCAAACTATCGGTGTGCGTTACATTCTTCGGCTTGGGAGAGCAGGATGCCAACAGGCCAACACAACACAGGGCAAGGTATATAAAACGGATCGTTCTCATGGTTATTTAAAGGTTGCGAAGTGATAATAAAACCAGTATGTTTTACCGAATTGACTCACCAGATAAGCCCTGCCGAGATAATTCTTTTCGTAGAGATTTGTATAGTTGGTAAACTCAGAGAAAAACTCCGGCGCAATCATGTATTTCTTCACCTCTTCGGCCGGGGTCTTGCGTTGTGCCAATCCGACGAGTAGCGCCTGAGCATAAACAGATTCAGCAGGTTCGTTCCCGGACAATTTATATTTGTTGTAGTCGGACATAAAACCGTCGATGTCTTTTGCCAGCATATCGTAACACAAAAGATAATCCATCGCCAGTTTGTTCTCCTTGTTGCTGTCGAGCAAAAGTCGCAACGAAACTGCCGGATTGACGGCATCGCGCAAAGTATCCGTCTGCGCAACGAACGAACGCTTACGTTGCAGCCAGGCTTTGACAGCAGGACTTTCCCTTCCCGGCACGCGCGCATCGGCCCACGATTTATACAACCATGTTTTTTGCAACATCCCCAGATATTTCATCACCGCAGTGGTATCTCCATTCACCATATTAATTTCAGCCAAACGCTTCACCATACGAGCACTCCGGTGGTCGGCCGAAAATATCATACCCAACAGAGCAGAGTGTTCCGCCATGGTCATATCGCCCAATTGAAACCAGGCTTCGTTACTGCTCCAGATTGCCAACGGCGACATTTTGGGATTGAGCGGCAGCAATAAACCCAACGGCCCCGGCTGCGGTTGACTCAATAGTTTGTTTGGTAAATCGCCCCTCATACCATGAGAAAGGTTGTAAAAATAGGCTCCCAGCCCCGAATTTTGGTAATCGTTTTCCGTCATCGCAGCCACTTTGTTCCACTGGCCCGAGGCACTCAGCACATCCAGTTTTAACAGCTTCTCTATCATAAAATCGGGCTGGCTCCAAAATTTATTGGTCGGAATCAGATACGCCTGTTTCACTGTTAAATAGTAAGACTGACGCAATGCGAAAGGCGTAACCAAAGCAATAACAAGACAACCCGACGCCGAAAGATAACGACGCAAACCCAATTCATACAGCAAAATAAAGATCAGTAAAGCCCAAATGCCATAACCAAACATCCAGTAAGCAATCACTGCCAGCACCGCTCCCGTAAGATAACGGAAAAGGGACGGAGTGCACGCAAAAAGAAGAAACAGTGCGATTCCACCGATAAGGGCGATGGTGGACGACAAGCGATAATCGACATCACAATTACGAAGAGCTTCCCACGTCATCGCACAAAACGAGAGCAGGACGCGCAGCCAAAACCAGACACTTCTATGCTTTGGTTCGCTTTTAGTCCATGCAGACAACACTTTCCCCGTAGCCAAATAAAACAGCAGTCCCAAGGCAAGCAACAACGTGACCAACATTAATGATCCGCCAACTTCAAAATAAAAGAACTGGGTCAGAAAATCACCTGCAAGAGATGCCAGCCATGCAGGATGATGAAAATAGGAGCTGAGGTACTCCTGAGAATACAGAAAAAGCTGAAGATCGAGCCTGTGAACTAAATGGTATTTGTAGAAGAACTGAAAAAACACAAAGCAGGCTACAGTCCATAGCGCAACCAGAGAGATGGCAATAATTCGGTGTTTTGACTTCATGGTAATTAATATTGAAACGCAGGCTCAGTCGCCTGATATCTATCTTTGATACTGGCAAATGTACAATAAAAATTATTCCTCCATTAATACTTTTTTAGCTACAAATGATACCGATATAATACAAAGAGAGCAGCATCTAATGGAGAAACCATTAAATGCTGCTCTGATTTATATGTTTGCGGCTCCGGCTATTGATGTTTTTCCAACCATTTTGGATAAGCATCGAGCACCTTCTGAGGTGAATAAGTGTACCAACCATACCCTACCCGACGCTCGCGACTCACGTCCGAAAGTTTATAAAGGAACTTACTGTTGCGATCGCAAAACAACGGACGGTGCGTTTCGAGTTCGTAGTAGCGGGTCCAGATCACAGGAGCGAGTGAATCTTCCACCACAATACGGTCGGTAGTCAACGTATGATAAATAGACTTTTCGGGAGGAGCAGGTACGGTTTTTACACGAACACCGTGAATTTCGGAAGCTCTGAACCAGTCAACCGCACTTTTAATTGCGTTAATTATTGCCGGAGACGGATGTTCAAGGCTCATCAGGAATAGCACAATCTCGGCACTCTCGGCATTACAAATGCTGGGTGGTTCGAAGGCACGCGCCCAGGCCGGAGCCAGATCAGTGTTGTCGTGCTGCTGACACCACGCGGTGAGCACTCCCATATCCACGATCTGACATTTGAGAATACAATCCAATCCTTTCTCAAAAGAGAGTTTTACCTGCTGACGAACTTTATTGTCCAAAAAGGCAAAATCAGAATTGCCGTCTACAATTTTCTTAAACAAATTCATCACACCGATATACGCTCCGTCATTAAAAGTGATATATCGACTGTAACGTCCCTGTTCGATAGGAAAATACTGAGGCCAGCCGCCATTGGGATACTGAGCAGCAATCAGAAATTCAATTCCTTTAACGGCTGCCTTTTTATAACGTTCGTCCTTCAACAGGTTGTAGGCTTGTGCAAGGTAATCAACATGTGTATAAGAGGTCGAATTGTCAATGGTGGTATGCAGAATATTTTTCGTACGAATGAGACTGTCTTTCTGCTCGGATGTAAGAATGGCCTGCATGTCGTAATTTTTCGGCCATCCTCCGTTGTTACGCTGGTACAGCAAAATATTATCGGCAATCTCTTTCACCTGCGACTCTTTGTACCGCGGCTGATCTTTTTTAGACTGGATGATATTACCTTTATCGGCAATGCCATACCAGTGACGGGTACTATCTCCGAACGGGTTGGTTGAGATTGTTGCCTGCCCCGTTTTTGATTCCTTCTTTTGAGCCAAAACAGGCATTGCAGTGAGTGTGACCACAGAGAGACACAACACCGCCAATCGTTGATAATTAATTGTTTTCAAAACAATAATGGTTTTTGGTTAGTAAAATATTGAAATTGCTCCTTAAAATGATCGCGACAAATGGCATCGGAGCAAAACCAAGACTTTTTACTTCCTGAATACCATATCCACCCGCCCGATTTGAGCTCCGGTTTTACCGGCCTGAATAATCTGCACCGGCTTTCCGTCGGCATTCGGCACCTGCTTATTGATAACCAGATGTGAATGTCCACTACAAATCAAATCGATATAATGTGAATTCTTCGCTATCGTCCAATCGGAAAATTTAGCATTCTCGGCAACTCCAAGATGCGAGATACAAATCACCACATCGCATTTTTCCTGCTTCTTCAGTTTTTCGGCAACAGCGCTTGCTGTTTCTTCAGGATTGAGCCAGGTGATTCCTTTGAAATTATAGTCCGCAATAAGATTTACCGGACTGATGCCTAACCCAAAAATTCCGATTTTGAGGCCATCGCGTTTAATGATGACGTACGGTTTCACCAAACCTTCGAGAGCCGTCCCCTTTACATCGTAATTGGCACAAACAATCGGGAATTTTGCTTTAGATAAATGTTTTGCAAGGCTATCAAGTCCGTTATCAAATTCGTGGTTACCAAGGGTTACAGCATCATATTTCATCGTATTCATACCCAACACTTCCACATCACCCTTGAAGAAATTGAAAAAGATGGTTCCTTGCGAAAAATCGCCGTCGTCGACCAGCACCACACACTTGTGATTGGCTCTGACCGTATCGATAATTCCCAACCGACGGGCATATCCACCCGTTCCGTCATCACCCGGTAAAATCTGACTGTGCGTATCGTTTGTAGTCAACACCACCAACGATTTCTGAACCGAACATGAAGCCAGAATAAAGGCCATCACGCAAACTATTAAAATACTACTTTTCTTCATAGATCCTCCCGTCTAAAGTTGCGTGAACATGATTGCCCTTTGCTGTCTCCTGCTTTACCCAATCGAGGATAACCGCCCGTAAAGAAACCGTAAAAAACTCAGCAGAAGAGGCTTTCGTCAGTTCCTGGTAAAAATCGTTACCCTTTGCTATATAGTCGTTGGCAACAACCCTGTATGTTTTGCCGGCATCCAGGGGTTCACCGGCAATAGTTACATTGACGGCTTTCCTGTTGTTGATTCCGAAACGAATTCCGGCAACAGGACCTCCATGATGTGCGGCAATACTATCGGCCAAAGCCTGCACCCGGTCTCCTTTAAGATCGAGAACTACTAATGCATTTTCAAAAGGCATCAGTTCATAAATGTGCGCTACTTTGATATCGCCTTTACGAATCGGCTTGCGCAAACCACCGGGATTTGTAACCGCAAAATCAACTCTGCCTGTAGAGTGTTTCTGTGCATAAGACAACATCACATCTGCAAAGAAGTTACCCAAAAGGCTTTCCGGACGGCCGGGAGTCAAATCCTGATCCGTATAACCTATCGCCTCATCAGCAGTTTTGACGGCGATATCGGCATAAGGTTTAACCGCTTTTACCATACCCTGATCCTGAATTGCATCTGCATTCTGATCGACCGGGATATGGGTAGCTCGTAATTGCACAAGCTTAGTCTGGCCACAACCGAGCACCATCAAGGCACAAGCCAGCAAACCAGCGTTTATAAATTTCCGCATAACGACGAATTAAAGATTCAAAAATTCCAAATTCCAGGTTCCAACATTCCACTGTGTACTGAAGAACTGTGAACTGAGGACTATGATTACTGTTTATCAGGTTTTGCACGCATCGAATCGTAAGCAAGGTATCCGATAATAGCACCGTACATCACCAAGCCGAGCCACTGCGCACCAACACTTTCCACCCAGGCTTCGTTCGTTAGGTTGATACCACCGAAACGCAAGGCCGCGCTTACCACTCCCATCAGGGCACCACCGGCAATAAATCCGGAAGCGAGCAAGGTTCCTTTTTCAAGGCGTGCTTTATTTAAAGCTTCTTCTTTTGAACGGGTAGAAACATACCAGGCAATCAGGCCACCAACCAACAGCGGTGCGTTGAGTTCCATCGGAATAAACATCCCCAAAGCAAAAGCCAGTGCCGGAATCTTAAACATTGTCAAGACAATAGCAATTGCAGCGCCAATACCGTACAAAATCCAAGGAGCTCCGGTGCCTGACATCAACGGTTCGATAACGGCAGCCATTGCATTGGCCTGAGGAGCCACAAGGGCATTCGGTCCTGTAAAACCGTATGTTTTGTTCAATATCATCATTACCACGCCAACGGTTGCAGCCGATAATGTAGCGCCAAGAAACTTCCATCCCTGCTGTTTTGCAGGTGTGCTACCCAACCAGTAACCGATTTTCAGGTCGGTGATAAAACCGCCGGCCATCGAAAGAGCCGTACAAACCACACCGCCCATAACTAAAGCAGCCACCATTCCGGCAGTGCCTTTCAGTCCGACAGCCACCATCACCACAGAAGCAAGGATAAGTGTCATCAGCGTCATTCCGGAAACGGGATTTGTGCCTACAATAGCAATCGCATTCGCAGCCACTGTCGTAAACAGGAACGCAATGATCGCAATCACGGCAAGTCCCACCAAAGCGTAGAAAAGGTTGTGAACCACTCCGAAGAAGAAGAATGCAAAAATGGCAATCAGAGCTACAATCACTCCAAAACCAAGAATCTTCATCGACAAATCACGCTGCGTGCGCAAAACAGCCGATTTTTCATCTGCATTTTTACCACCACCGATTTCTTTAGCCGCCAGTCCGACAGCTCCACGAATGATCTCCCAGGAACGGATTATCCCGATAATTCCAGCCATAGCAATACCCCCGATACCGATGTGTCGTGCAAAAGTTTTGAATACCTGTTCAGCAGTCATTCCGTCAACACCACCCGGAACAGGAGTATAGGTCGGGGTGAGCCATTGCAAGGTTGTGTCGCCCAACAAAGGCAACAGCGGTACGATGACAAACCATACCAACGCAGAACCAGCACAAATAATAGCGGCGTAACGTAAACCGACAATGTATCCGAGTCCTAAAACCGCAGCTCCAACATTCAGGTTAAACACCAGTTTTATTTTTTGAGCTACCACATCGCCAAAAGGAATGGCACGTGTTGAGAAAGTTTCGCTCCAGGCTCCGAAAGTAGCCACCACGAAATCGTAAATACCACCGATTACTCCGGCAAAAATGAGCGGTTTTGCCTGATTACCTCCTTTTGCTCCGGACACAAGTACCTGAGTGGTAGCCGTAGCTTCCGGGAAAGGATATTTTCCATGTTGTTCGGACACGAAATATTTACGAAAAGGAATCAGGAAGAGGATTCCAAGAAATCCGCCTAAAGCAGAACTCAGGAAAATCTGGAAGAAATCAACCGACAAATCAGGATGCTTTGCCTGTAGGATATACAGAGCCGGCAACGTAAAGATCGCACCTGCCACAATCACGCCCGAGTTTGCCCCGATAGACTGGATAATCACATTTTCACCCAGCGCGTTCTTGCGTTTGGTAGCCGTAGAAAGTCCAACTGCAATAATCGCAATAGGTATGGCGGCCTCAAACACCTGTCCGATTTTCAATCCGAGATATGCTGCCGCTGCCGAAAACAGTATTGCCATCAGCAAACCCCACCCCACGGAATAACGACTCACTTCCGGATAAGTCTTTTTAGGACTCATAAGGGGTTCATACTTTTCTCCCGGTTTCAACTCCCGAAAAGCATTTTCGGGCAATCCTGTAATTGGTTCTTGTGTATGTTCCATAAAATTTATTTGATTGTTTTTATTCTCTAACAAAATGAGGCATGTCGGCTGGCAGTTCGAAAGAGATTTCAATCAGTCCTTTCACTTCTCCGTCTTTACGCCAGGGCATCTGATGAATGAGTTTTTTGACTCCTCTCTTCTCAACAGTATATATATTACTGTCTCCGGGTTCCATCAGGTTGCAAATCTTTTCCCAGGACGAACTATTATGGCAATCTTTCAGATTTTTACCCAACAAATCGCCATATTTTGCAAATTGTTCTGCAGAACGGTTATTGCAGTATACCACAACACCATTTTTGTCACACACGGTCACAGCCGCGGCCGTTTCTTTCCAGTAGTCTATCATAATATTCACTTTGCGCGCAAATGTACAAAAAAACGCTTATTCTTTTTGTTTATTTATACGCTCTTTACTACACCGAAAAGCACAAAAAAAGCCGACTCGTAAAAGTCGGCTTGTTATAATTGTAATATGTCTCATAAAAAGTGATCCTACCGGGAATCGAACCCAGACCAACAGAACCGGAATCTGTCATTCTATCCATTAAACTATAGGACCAATCGGAGTGCAAAATTACACTTTTTCGTGGATATTTCCACTTCCCGCGTACAGATTCTATTCTGTTTTTTTACAAGACGTTTCTGTTGTCAAAAAATTATGGACGTAAACTTTTCATTACGAAATCGAGAATTTCTTTTTCTCTTTTCTTGGCAAATTCAGGATAATCCATTCCATCCCAGTTGAAAATGTACTGAGAGAACGAACGGTTGATGAATACCGAGAACAGGAGAGAGAATACGCTAAAGAGTAATTCTTTTGTTTCGATCGGACGAATAATACCCTGTTCGATCGCTTCATTGGTTTGTCTTTCGAAACGGATCAAAATTTCCTGTGGAAAGAGAGAAATTTTACGTTTCAGGAAGTTCAAACGTTGAGGATTGTTCAAAAATTCATTAACGATAAACAAGGGCATTTTAGGACTTGAAATAAACAACTCAAACTGAGCAGCCATCATTTGATGAAGTCTGTCAAGATAAGGTTTTTCACCGTCCACAGCTTCGGTAAGAACCACAAGCACTTGTTTGTACTTGTTGATAAATACTGTTTCAAATAGATTTTCTTTAGATCTGAAGTAATAATGAACCAAAGCGTGGTTCACTTCTGCTTTACGTGCAATTTCTGTGGTTTTTGCTGCGCTGAATCCTTTGTCAAGGAACACTTCTTCAGCAGCCATCAGGATACGATGCTCTGTATTAATTCCCTTCATTGTTGTGTAATTGATTTGGTTAGTTAAAATATAGCACAATTAAAATAAACTCTGTTCAAAACGAATATATTTGTATTCGTATTTTCGAATCAGGTTAAACACCTTACAAAGATAACAATTAAATCTATTTTTCAGTTTTTTTCGAGTAGATTTTCTTGGCCGACAAAAGTAACAGATATACACCAATAAAACAACAAAAAAAAATATTTTTTTATTTCTATAACACACAAATGTTCAACTAACTCAGATTAAACAATTTTATAATTTCTTCACCATGAGAAGCTCTATAATAATAATCATTATATTCTTGATAATAACCACTCTATGCGATATTGTACTTTTCATCAAATGGATAAAGCCAACTAAAAAAAAATGGCTCAAACAATTACACTGGACTATTTATGTCATTTTTATTGCCGGGATATTAGCATTGCTCTTCATTTTACCCAAAATTCAAAACGAAATTTTTCTTGAATTATTCATCTGGTTTAACTGGTTGCTCTTAACCATATATATACCAAAATTCTTTTTAATTCTTTTTTCACTGCTAAATGGAGCCATTTTTTCATTTTTCAGAAAAAAGTTTCAAATCGTAACCTACGCAGGAATTTTTCTGGCCGTCATTACATTTTTTGGTTTTATGTATGGAGCATTCATAGGCCGTTTCGACACTGAAGTAACACACATTAAAATTAAAAGTTCATCATTACCAAAAGCATTCAACGGACTGAAAATCGTGCAACTTTCCGACCTACATATTGGCAGTCTGGGAGCCAACAGTTCTTACTGGGCAAAAGCAGTTGATTTATGCAACAGAGAAAAGCCTGATGTGGTGGTAATGACAGGAGATATGATGGACAATTTTGCCTCAGAACTCACCCCTGAACTAATTAAAACGTTTCGCCAATTAAATGCGCGCACCGGCAAATATGCTATTCTGGGCAATCACGACTATGGAGACTATACCAAATGGAGTTCTCCGGAAGCAAAAAAGGCAAATCTCGACTCTTTAATAGAAAGAGAGAAACAAATGGGATTCCGGTTGCTAATGGATGAACACTTATTCGTGCAAAAAGACAAGGACACGCTGGTTATAGCTGGTGTACAGAATTGGAGCAAACCTCCGTTTCATTGCTACGGTAATCTCGCAAAAGCAATGAAAGGAACAGAACGTTACCCCTATGTTTTACTCCTATCGCACGACCCGAATCACTGGATGACACAAGTTGTAAAATACCAAAATATCCGGCTTATGCTCGCCGGACACACACACGGAATGCAGTTGGGTATACGCAAATTCGGATTACACTGGTCACCGGCACAGTGGGTATTTAAGCAATGGAACGGACTCTACTCGTATAATAATAAATCATTATATGTCAACAGAGGATTAGGCTACCTGGGTATCCCGATGCGCTTGGGAATGCCGCCTGAAATAACAGTAATCACTTTAACAACAAAGTAATAAAGCAAAACTAATCTTATCGGATTACAAGTTACAATCTCGCAGTACAACTTAATTCTTTAGCTTTATCACCGTTTTGCAATCCGCAAAAAATGCCCTATCTTTGCATTAATATATAGAAGAAGCGCTACCATTATGATTAATAGGATTTTGCTTCGTATCAAGATCGTCCAGATTGTATTTGCATACTACAAAAGTGGAGAGAAAGACTACGGAGTTGCCGAGAAAGAGTTATTTCACAGTATTGAAAAAACCTACGACCTGTATTATCACTTGTTATTATTGGCCATCGAAGTTACCCGTCATGCGCGTAACAAAATAGATGCCGGATTACAAAAATACAGACCTACGGAAGAAGAGCTAAACCCTAACAGACGTTTTGCGGACAACCGCTTCATTGCGCAACTGGAAGCAAACGAAATGTTCGTTGAACGGGTTGAAGAAAAAAATCTTTCCTGGATTGACTCGCCCGAAGTGGTGAAATCTTTGTATGATTCGATCATCTCCTCGGAATGCTACAAATCATATATGGAAAGTGACACGAATGATTATGCCGCCGACAAAGAGTTGTGGCGCAAAATTTTCCGTAACGAAGTACTGAACAACGAAGCATTAGCAGTTGCCCTCGAAGAACAAAGCATCTACTGGTGTGCCGAAGCCGACTTTGTGATAAGCTTCATACTGAAGACGATCAAAAAATTCGACGAAAGCAAGGGAGCTAATCAGGCTTTGTTGCCCATGTACAATCACGATGAGGACAAAAGATTTGCTCAAAAGCTGTTTTTCAATACTATCCGACACGGAGATGAATACAAGGCTCTTATTGAAGAGTTTACAAAAAACTGGGAATTAGACCGTATTGCTTACATGGATGTCATCATTATGATGGTAGCTCTCGGTGAGCTAAACGATTTTCCATCCATTCCGGTCAATGTAACACTGAACGAGTACATTGAAATAGCAAAGCAATACAGCACAGACAAAAGCGGAACTTTCGTCAACGGAGTTCTCGACAAGATAGTATCCCATCTTAAAAAAGAGGGAACTCTCATGAAAGCTAACTAAATTATCGAATTAAACAAACATAATCCAAATTAAATTCTAATTATGAACACATTAGCTCTTATCTTACAAACTCAGGGCGGGCAACCGGGCGGCATGGCCAACTACTCCGGTATCATCATGATTGTGTTACTATTTGTCGTTTTCTATTTCTTCATGATTCGTCCGCAATCAAAACGTCAGAAAGAAATCAGAAACTTTCGTGCAGCAATGAAAGTTGGTGACAAAGTGATCACTTCGGGTGGCATCTATGGCCGCATCAAAGAAATCAGCGACGACACAATTCTTTTGGAAGTTGACGAAAACGTACGTATCCGCGTAGACAAAAACTCTGTTTTTGCGACTGCTGCCGATACCCAACAGAAATAACATCGCACCAATATGTCTGCTAAAAAATCCATACGGCAGATAAAACGCTTAGGTAAAAAGGCAAAAGCTCCTTTCCCAACGAAAGAAGCTTTTGTCTTTTTGTCTTTTCTGATCTTTTCAACATTACTTTGGTTCCTCTACAAAGTCAGTCATGTACAGGAACTTAAAGTCAAAGTTCCTATCGAATATGTTGGCATCCCAAACAACGTAGAACTCGTCGGCAAATTACCTAAAACCCTCAACGTACAATTCAAGGACAAAGGGTCGGCTCTTTTTACTTACATACTGAAACAGGAATTACCTCCTTTCAAAGTTGACCTGACCGGGCAATTCAAAGGAACGGGACGCATTTCCCTTCCCACCAATAAATACGAGGGACAGATATTCTACAAACTAAAGCCAACTGCCACACAAATACACATCGCTCCCGATTCGTTGATTATCAACTACTATTCGTTATACAAGAAGGTTGTTCCCGTTCGGTTTTACGGCTACATTCAGCCGGCACAACAATTCATAATTACACACGGCATTTCGGTTTCGCCGGCATTTCTGGAAGTATATGGCAACAAACAAAATCTCGACACACTCAAAGCCATTTACACTGAACCAATACACCTTAAAGACGTCAAAGATTCCGTTAATTCGGAATTCTACCTCAAAGTACCCCGGGGCATACACCTGTCACAACCCAGAGTAAAAGTGCATGCCGCGGTAGAACCATTTACCGAAAAAACACTGGAGGTTCCGGTAACCAGCATCAACCTGCCCGATCAATATTTACTGCGCACTTTTCCCGCTACCGTTAAAGTAATTTGCGTAGTTGGCATATCACATTTCAAGACACTGACCTCCGAAAGCATTCAGGCAGTTGTCAATTACAATACACTGTCCAGAATCAACGCCGGAAAAGCCAGGATTCAGGTATTTTCTACGTCATCCGACCTTATCCGGTATCACGTATCGCCCGAAACGGTAGATTTTCTTCTTGAAATAAAAAAATAATCATGGTTATTGTAGGCATTACAGGAGGAATTGGATCCGGAAAATCAGTAATATCAAAGTTGCTGGTTGCCATGGGATATCCCGTCTACGACTCGGATGCGGAGGCAAAAAAGATCATGCAGTACGATTTATCCGTAATCAAAGCGTTGCAACTGGAGTTCGGAGAAAACACATACTTAAACAACCAATTAAACAAGCAGCACCTTGCCGGCGAAGTGTTCGGCAATCCTGAACGTCTCCGGGCTCTGAATGCCATTGTACATCCTGCGGTCAAAAGAGATTTCCAGGCATGGGCAAAACAACAATCAAATCCTGTTGTCTTTCTGGAAACAGCCATTTTATTTGAGAGCGGTTTTAATAGCGAAACACACAAAGTCATTTTGGTAACAGCCCCATTGGATATCAGAATTGAACGGGTTGTTCGCCGCGACCAGTGCACTCAGGAGCAGGTGATGCAACGTATAGCCCAGCAATGGACAGAAGAAGCAAAGGCGCTTAAATCCGACTTTATCATCGTCAACGACGGACAACATTCGCTAATCAAACAAACGGAGAAAATCATTTCGGAACTCACACAATAGCAAACACTTCCAGCAATTCTCCCGAAACACGAATCACAAAATACATGTCCCATTACAAACACCTCTTTTTCGACCTCGACAATACTCTTTGGAATTTTACGGAGAATGCCCGTTCTGCACTTTTTGATGTTTATACAACTTACAACCTCAAGCGGTACTATTCTGAATTCGATTCGTATTTCAATCAGTTCGAAGAAAACAACGCTGCGCTCTGGAGACTTTACGGGGCTGACAAAATAACCAAAGAATTTCTAAACACAGAACGGTTTTTAGCTCCGCTAAGAAAATTTGGCATTCTGAATGAGCCACTTGCCAGAGAAATGAGTACGTTTTATCTTGAACAATGCTGCGAAAAAACCGCAGTTATGCCCAATACATTTTCTACTTTGGACTATCTGAAACCTCATTACGATCTCTATATCATTTCGAATGGTTTCAAAGAAGTACAATACAAAAAACTAAATAAATCAGGGCTATCCGGCTACTTCAACAAAATTTTCTTATCCGAAGAAGTTGGGCATCACAAACCCAAACCCGAATTTTTCGCACACCTGTTTTCCGTTTCAAATGCTAAAAAAAAAGATAGCCTCGTAATTGGCGACAATTTTGAAGCTGACATTGAAGGCGCCATGAATTTTGGAATAGATCAGGTGTATTATTCTGCCGATTCATCTCAAAAACTCACCAAACAGCCTACATATACCATCCACAACTTATCAGAGCTTTGTTCTTTTTTGTGAATTTATACAAATGGACTAATATTTATTGCTTTATTTAGATAATTCACATATTTTTATATTTATGTAGTTACACTAAATAAAAGAATATGTATCTTTGTATATAATCGATTAAAAAACTAAGGTATGTTTGGTATCAATCTCAACGGATTAATCCCGTTAAGAAGCGCTGCAGATGAGGCAAGCGAACAGCTCACCCAAATCTTATTTGGCGAATATTTCAGTGTTGAAGAAGTGATTGAACGCTGGGTTCGGATTCATAACGTCCGCGATAACGAGACCGGATGGATCGATCGCAAAATGATGACTTCTATTGACGAGCAGTTATTCGACCAACTAAACCGGCAGGAGCATGTAGTAGTCTCGAAGCCTCTTTCGTATGCGACCCTTCAGGACGGCACAAAACAGCCTCTACCCGGTGGTAGCCTGCTTCCCTTCTATGACAAGGACAAACAGCAATTTTCAATATGTGACCGCGTTTTCGGATTTTCCTCTGAAGACACAAACCTCAACACATCCTCGTCCGAATTTGTCGAAAAGGCCTTAACATACCTCCACGCTCCTTATCTGTGGGGCGGCAAAAACATCATGGGAATAGATTGTTCGGGACTGGTTCAGGTAGCCGCTCTCATGTGCGGAAAGCAACTAACGAGGAACGCCCGTCAGCAAATCGAATTCGGAGAACAGGTAAGCTTTCTGGCGGAAGCGCAGCCCGGCGATGTTGCCTTTTTTGACCACGACGACGGATATATAAGCCACGTAGGTATTTTGCTAAACGACCACCAGATTTTGCACGCATCAGGAGAGGTCCACATTGCCCCTATCGATAATCAGGGGATCAAATCTGTCTTTACCGGAAAATACACCCACTCTCTTAGGGTTATCAAGAGAATATTATAAAATCTGTCTTTTAATCACAAATAGCTACTACTATGAATAGCTCCTACCCCGTGTTGTTTGTCGGACATGGGTCTCCGATGAATGCCGTAGAAGAAAACGAATTCACAGGCCAATGGAAAGAGCTTGGACGCCAGCTTCCGACGCCGGATGCCATTGTATGCATATCTGCTCACTGGCTTACAAGCGGCTCATGTGTAACTCTTTCGCGCCATCCCCGCACCATTCATGATTTTGGCGGATTTCCGGAAAAGCTCCATGCTGTAAAATATGAAGCGCCGGGGAATCCTGAATTAGCAAAAGAGATTATAGATACAGTCAGGACTGCAAATATAATAAGCGATCTGGAATGGGGCTATGACCATGGATGTTGGAGCATTTTAACGCATATGTTTCCCAAGGCAAACGTCCCTGTCATCCAGTTCAGTCTGAACGAAACACTTTCCGAAAAGAAACATTTCGAACTCGCCAAACAATTAGCTTTTTTACGTAACAAAAAAGTGCTAATTTTGTGCAGTGGAAACATTATTCATAATCTGCGTATGCTCGATTGGAGCAAAAGAGATGATGAAGAGTTTGGCTACGACTGGGCGACAGCCGTTAGTAGCCTGATGAAAAAATTGATTACTTCCGGCAAGGTTGATGATTTGTGTAATTATCTCAAACTCGGACCCGACGTACAGAGAGCAATTCCAACCCCTGATCATTTTTGGCCACTGCTTTACGCATTAGCATTGAAGCAACCCGAAGAAACAATCCGTTTCTTTAATGATAAATTAGTAATGGGTTCGTTATCCATGACCTCATTTATTATTCAATAAAATTGTCACAGCGAAAAATTATTATAGAATGAAAACAAATCCGGCAGAATGCCTCTATTGCACTAAAAACAAGACGCAACAAGACTTAATGATCAAAATTTGCGATCTTTCGGTTTCTGAACTTTTCCTTTTCAAAGAACAATCCTATCATGGTCGTACGTTGGTTGCCTATAAAGGCCATGTGGACGGGCTTTTTGAACTGAGCGATGAAGATCGCAACGCGTTTATGGCTGATGTTGCCAAAACTGCTGCAGCAATGGACAAGGCATTCCACCCTGACAAAATCAATTTCGGAGCTTATTCCGACACGCTATCTCACATTCACTTTCACATTGTCCCCAAATATCAGGGCGCATTTGGCTGGGGCGGTGTATTCGAAATGAACCCAAAACAGAAATATTTGAGCGATGCTGAGTATACTCAGGTAATTGATGCGATCAAAGCAGCTCTCTAAGAAAAACACCTGAACATACATAAAGAACCGGAAGACCACGTCTTCTATCTTTCTTCAAAGCAAAGGCTGACTTTTCAGTCTTTGCTCTGTTTTTAATAAGGTTATAATGAAACGATTAATATTATTTTTTTGCTGTATTTTATATATCACGAATGCCATGGCATTACGTCAACCCAGAGAGATGAAGACTCAGGTGGATTCTCTTCTGGCAAGCTACGAACGCGCTTATGCCGGTTTGGGAAAATTCCGCGTGAAAGAAATCTCCATCAACGCAGCCGAAAAGCACGTGAATATCTATTGCAGCGAAGCATTATCGTATATCCCTTATCGTCCGGCTGTGGTTTCAAAACTGTACGCTCAGCTTGATTCCCTTACCCACGCTGGCCAGCCCGACTACAAAGTACAGGTTTTTGCCGGAAGCAAAGAACTCAGTACTCTCATCCCAAATATGTTCAGGCCTGATAAGTACGTGGACAAAATCAGGTTTCCTAAAAAAGAATTTCAGGGAACACCGCTGATGACTCTCTTATCAAAGCCATACACTATCACGCAAGGACTGGAGAACCGTCATTTGGCACTTTGGCAAAGTCATGGTTTGTATTACCGCCTCAGAACCGACCGCTGGCTCTGGCAACGCGATCGTGTGTTTCAAACCGTCGAAGACAAATACACCATGAGCTACGTTCTGCCTTATCTGTTGCCAATGCTGGAGAATGCAGGAGCGAATGTTTTTTTGCCCCGCGAACGAGACACCCAAACCAACGAAGTGATTGTGGATAATGACGGATCTGCCGGTGCATCCATCTATCGCGAACGAGGCACAACCATTGAAAACGGAGGCAATTCAGGATTCGGATTCACAAAGAAACAACTTGAAAACACCGAGAATCCTTTTGCGCTGGGTACTTACCGCAAATCTGGTTCACGATCTACTGAAAATGTAGCATTCGAATGGATTCCCGATATTCCGGAAGATGGTTGGTATTACGTGTCAATCGCCTACAAAACGTTAGCAAACAGCAGTAAAAATGCTCATTATACAGTTTATCACACCGGAGGCCAAACCGAGTTTTCGATAAATCAGCAAATGGGTGGCGGAACATGGATTTACCTGGGCAATTTTTACTTCAAAAAAGGCATCCACTCCGAGTCAGGCAGAGTAACTTTAACAGGGACTTCCAAAGGAAGAGGGACTGTTATTACTGCCGATGCTGTACGCTTCGGAGGAGGAATGGGAAATATCGCCCGACCGGATTTCAGCTATGAAAAAATGCCTTCCAAACCTGCAGCCCCCGCTAAAATTGATACGACACAGCAACGCATTCAGGAGCCGAACATTACGAACAACAACATCATTACAGATGAAAAAATGCCTCAGGACAGTCTGAGTACCGACACCGTGCGTTACACAGCCAAACACGTTTCCGTAAGCGGTCGTCCCCGTTATCTGGAAGGAGCCCGCTACTGGCTTCAGTGGGCTGGTATGCCGACAAATATCTATCATAAGCGCAAAGACGAAGCACCAAACGACTACAACGAAGACATCTGGGCGCGTCCTTATTGGGTGAATTATCTTAACGGTGGTTCTGTTTATTCGGGCAAAGACTCGGCTTCCACCGGTTTGAAAGTGCCTATAGATCTCTCGATGGCTATCCATTCCGATGCCGGAAGAGTCAAAGGAGATTCTATTGTCGGCACATTGGCCATTTACACGACATCCCTCAACAACGGCCAGTTCAGTACCGGACAAACCCGCATGACTTCACGCGATCTGGCCGACATGATACAAACGCAGATAGTCGATGACCTGCATCAAACGGGAGTAAAAAACTGGACCCGAAGAGGCTTATGGGATCGTTCGTATGCCGAATCGCGAGAAACGGATGTTCCTTCCGTGTTGATGGAGCTATTATCCCACGAGAATTTTGCCGACATGAAATATGGCCTCGATCCTCGGTTTAAGTTTACCGTCAGCCGGTCTATCTACAAAGCTATACTGAAGTATCTGGCTTATCAACATCATCGCCCGTTTGTGGTTCAGCCACTTCCGGTCAGCCACCTTGCTTCGGAGTTTGTGGACGACACCCACATTAACCTCTCCTGGAAAGCAGAAAACGACTCACTGGAACCAACGGCAATTCCAAACCGCTTTATCGTCTACACGCGTGTAGAAGGCGAAGGTTTCGACAACGGACAAATTACAGAAGGCATATCCATGACCCTTGCTGTTGAGAAAGGAAAAATCTACAGTTTTCGTGTAACCGCTGTCAATGATGGTGGTGAAAGTATGCCGTCGGAAACTCTTTCGGTATGCCGTAACTGGAAAAGCACGCCTGTAGCGATGATCGTCAACGGGTTTGACCGCATTTCTGCACCCACATGGTTCGACACTCCTTCTTACGGAGGTTTTACCGATAACGGGGTGCCTGACAAAGCGGACATTTCCTACACCGGCAAGCAGAACAATTTCAACCGACTGAATTTCAAAGGACAGGAATCCGCTACCTTTGGTACGTCAGATGCCAATTTTGAAAATATAAGTGTTGCCGGTAATAGCTTTGACTTCCCTTACATTCATGGGCAGGCGCTTAAGGCCGCCGGATATTCTTTTGTTTCCTGTAGTCGGGCGGCTGTGGAAGAAAACGGAGAGTTGTTGAACAACTATAAAATGGTTGATCTTATACTCGGAAAAGAGAAACAGGTTCCTTTCGGAGGAAATGTAAACCATGTAGCGTTCAGAACATTTACAGACAAACTAAATGCGGTCTTACGCCGTTATTGCATTGCAGGCGGAAATCTTTTCGTTTCAGGTAGTTTCGTCGGATCCGATTTATGGAATAATGGTCAAATAGATTCTACCGGCATTAACTTTGCAACTTCCGTATTGAAATACAAATGGCACAACGAAAAAGCATCCGTTGCCGGACAATTGCAGGGCGTCACACTACCTTACGCTACATTTGGAGGCCAATGGAACTTTTGTACTCAGATCAACAACAAGCAATACGCCGCTGAGTCAGCCGACGGCATTGATCCGGCAGACAATGCTCCGAACGCGCACACCATTGCTTTATATCCCGAAAGCAATATAAGTGCGGCCGTAGCTTACAAAGGTAGCTATAGAACCGTGGTTTGCGGATTCCCGTTCGAATCCCTCAGCACTGAAGAACAGCGCAAAGATTGGATGCAGAAAGTAATACGTTTCTTTGAGAAATAACAACCCGTTAAAATTTCGGATTATGAACATCGCTTTTTTATTTATCGGACTCGTTATCGGCGCATTGGGTGTTGCCGTATGGCTGAACAAACAACTATCGGCCTCCCGCAATGCAGCTGCCGATAGAGAGAAACAATTCCTGCTGGATCAGGCTGAAACAGACCGTAAAAAATCGATCGTAGACGAAACCCTGCGTATCAAAACCGAAGAAAACGCTCGGCTGACGGCCGACTTGGAATCGGCTCGCAATTCTGTTGCCTCACAGAGCGAAAAAATTGCCCGTACCAGTACGGAAAACAGCTATTTAAGGGAACAACTCGACCAACAAAAGAGCGAATTGGCCGAATTGCAAAAGAAACTCCAGACGGAATTTGAAAACATTGCGAACCGCATTCTGAAAGAACGTTCGAATGAATTTGTTCAGCACAACGAGAAGAATATCGGAGAGATTCTCAATCCTTTACGGGAAAAAATAGCTTCGTTCGAGAAGAAAGTGGAAGAAGCCTATGATAAGGAATTACGCGACAAAGTCAGCCTGCGGGAAGAGGTAAAAAAACTGACCGAACTAAACACCCGTGTGAGTGAAGAAGCCAACAATCTGACCCGTGCTCTGAAAGGTGATGTCAAAAAGCAAGGCAACTGGGGCGAAATTATCCTGGAACGTGTGCTTGAACGTTCAGGGTTGACCAAAGGACAGGAATACGAACGTGAAGAGGTTGTTGAAGGTGCGGATATGAGTGTGCAACGCCCGGACGTAATCCTTCACCTACCGGATAACAAGCACATTATTGTCGATTCAAAGGTATCGCTTGTTGCGTATGAACGACTGATGGCCGCTGAAACTGACGAGCAACGTGCTCTCTTTCAAAAAGAACACATCGCGTCATTGCGCAGCCATGTAAAGTTGCTCAGCGAAAAGAATTACCAAAACGCACACAACCTCAACACACCTGATTTCGTGCTGATGTTTGTTCCCATCGAAGCCTCATTCTCTATTGCTGTTCAGGCCGATAACGAACTATTTTCGTATGCCTGGGAAAAGAAAATAGTCATTGTAAGCCCCACCACTCTGCTTGCCACCCTGCGAACGATCTCATCTATCTGGAAACAGGAGAACCAGAGTCGTAACGCACAGGAAATCGCCCGCCTGAGCGGAACGCTGTACGATAAACTGGCTGGATTTGTAACCGACCTCGGAAAAATAAAAGACAGCATCGACAAGGCTGGAAACTCTTACGACGAAGCTATGAAGAAACTCCAAAACGGGAACGGCAATATTTTCCGTACTGCTGAACGCATCAAAGAGCTTGGTGCCAAAAGCAATAAGCAATTACCGGAAGATCTAATCGGATAAATCTCTCTCTATGAAACTGCTTATTCTTATCACAATATTTTGCCCCATTGCCCTGATATATCTGGTTCCCCGTTATATAAAGTTGCGCGAGAAATATATCCGTCTTGAAGAAAACAGCGTCTCGCGTCAAAAGTATAATGCCGTTCAAAACGAACTAAAGCAGCTTAAAAAGTTATTGGCTCAAAAGGAGCAAGAAACAGGACAAGCATCTGGCAAATAAACGGGCAACCCGACCATGTTTTCTGATTCTCTCTTTTGTGCTTCTTTATTGAATCATTTGCTCACTTTTGTCATTTAGGTCTACTGCATGTATGCCCCAAGAGTAATCCCCAATCAGGCGTCAAGGAAAAGTCGATTTTATTTTATAAGCTATCCTCATCAAGAGGCAAACATTTAAAATAACAAAACAGCCACAAATAATTAAATAAATGACTTCTTTCAAAATCTCCACACGAACAATTTTCACAAAATGTTATCATACAGAATATTACACAAAACAAAACAATGTAATATTTTTTAAAAACGCAACAACAATCATGCATTTATCTTTAACGATTCAAATCATAAGGCTTAATTTTGTAGATGTCATAATAGCACATTAGTATCAATAAATTTTCACATACCAAAAAATAGTTTTTCAGACAGCAGAGTGCTGTGTTACATTCAACCCAAAATCTAAAGAGAAACGCCGAAGTTATTAAATAACTTCGGCGTTATTTTTTGTGTTTTCTTTTCAAATTTGGTAAATCCAATTTTATTTTAATAACTTTGTTTGCAAACTTCTTGAGAGAAGCTTCAAGTACGTATACGCACATGGACTTTTCTTTTGAGTCTTTCTGACCAGATAAACCAATTGCAAACACAAGCTCAAACTATAATATGGGACTCTATATTACCGGATTTGGAATGTTACTTTCGTTAGTGTTAGCATTATATTCCCGCCTGCATTTCAGAGGGAATATCTATTTGGCTATCTTCTTTTTCCTTTTTAATCTTCAAGAGTTTGCCATTGTTGCGCTGCATGTTGAGAACAATCATGTAATAGCGGCTGTCATGTTGTATCATTTCGCACCCGTATTTTTCCTCATTGGCCCCGCTTTCTATCTTTATTCAAGAAGTATTGTGACAAACTCCGCCCGGTTGTACAAAAAAGACCTCTGGCATCTTCTGCCGGTGATTGTCACCTTCATTGTTTTATGGAAGTATTATTTTTGGAGTTTTGATCACAAGGTTTCTCTGGCCGTAGAAATAAGCAAAGGAATACAAGCATACCTTTTCGGTTTCCCCAGTATTATCCCACAGGCATACATAAACCTACTAAGATCTTTGATTACAATAGTTTATATTGGTTATGCCGGCTGGCTTTTTTACACAAACCTACCTCAAATCAGATCTCATTCGCTATTAAGATCCAAGCAACGGCAGAGTGTAGAGCTTTGGTTGAACGTAACCTTTATCTGTACTATTGCACTTTACATTATTTATCTGCTTGCGTCGATACAATTAGTAGCTTTCAACAGAACTGACATAGTCGGCCCAAAGCATATCATTATTCCATTGATTTACATGGTGCTCAATGTAATTCTCTTGTTTTGCCCGCAAATACTTTATGGACTTCCCTCGCATGTGGCAAATACCGACGACATAGAGGATCAACCTGCTATAGAGAACCCTGAAAACACAAAGAACAGTGGATCTCCCGACTTACTACTCTTCACTGATGAATATATTGACGAAATTAAAAGAAAATTGCATGATGTTGTTACACAGAAAGAATACTGCAATTTGGATTTATCCCGCTCTAAGCTGTCGAACCTAACGGGAATACCATTACACCATCTTTCCTATTATTTCTCCAACATTCTGAATCTCAAATTCACAGACTGGAGAAATCAACTACGGGTAGACCATGCGAAGAAGTTAATTTCGTCTGACATGATGAAAACCATGACGCTGGATGCAATAGCAAATCAATGCGGATTCGGAAACCGGCAAAACTTTATAGCATCCTTTAAAAAAATGACCTCCATGACTCCGTCCGAATATCTGAATTCGACAAAGAAATGAAGGTCTGACGTTATCCAAAAGAATATCTCTATTTAACGGATTATTCGGTTTTCAAAAAATTACAGGCTAAAAAGCTCTCCCACTTCAGGCAATCAGCAAGGCAAAAAGCTTCGCCGGCAATATCATTATCGGGATCATATCCGCAACTTTTGCCCCAAAGTACTGTCTTAAAAGAGCAACATTCCACAATAATATTGCCACACCAGAACAATTCGTTATTCCATTGAAAATGAAATCCGATCAATAACCACTCCGGGATCGACCGCATATATTTTCAACGTATGTTTACCCGGAACAAGACCTTTCAGTTCGACTTTTGCCTGCACATAATTATTCATAATGCCATTGCTGCGGACAGAACCGTTTTCATCTTCTTTACCACTCGATCCGGGCACTTCAACCACCTGTGAAATCTGATTATCAATGTTCACATTCACTCTTAGTTGCATACCGGGGCAAACTCTGAAAGTGGGCAGAAAGTTAATTAGCACAGTATTATCGCCTCCTTTTGTCTGAAAATCATACTCAAGACAAGGTGCTGAGTTGTCGCCCACATTCCATGACGACTCTAAACTGGCAGGTTTTAACACCAACGCTTTTCCGGTTGCGCCCAAACCCGGAATCATCTTCCAGTTGGCCTTTCCCGAAGACGATCGACGATCGGCAGCATTGGCATCTCTCCATTTACGATCGGGATTAGCAGTAACAGAGGAAGTGCTCCATCCCTTTTCGCCCCATGGCCAGCGCACCTGACTATTCCAATCCATCAAACTCTTAGCCGTTTCAGTCTCCTTGCCGGGCATCATGTACTTCCATTTTCCACCCGCAACATCGTTATTATAGAAAGCAACCTGCTTGTCGATATACTGACACAGTCGCGCAATCTCCTTTTTTGCAGCAACACTATCACTGCCCAACTGAATATCCCGATCGGCCATAAAAATCAACCCTGATGCACCAAGAACCCTTGCCGAAAATCCAACCATCTCAAAATAGGCATCTTTTGTTTTCCCGTTGATCTGAGCAGCTATTTTTGCTTCGTTATCCAAAAGCTGTTGATAGTCGTGTTTCAATTGCTGCGCCTCTTCCCGCGACAGAGAGACTGCCCACATTCGGTTCATCTCCTCCGGTTTACGGATAGTGCCCAACCGGTAGAATTCACCCAACAAATCCGCAATCGGTTGCCCTACATTTTCGCCAAACTGCATCTTAGCGAAATCGCGTAAAAATTGAGGCTGCGAGTCAATATTTTTCTCGTTTATGTTCCAGGCAAACCGCGAAAAATAGTCCATCCCGATCTCCATCGGTTTAATATCGCCCACATTGAGAACCCAGATTTTACGCGCATCGTTTTCCCATGCCTTATGCAACTCTTCCCACATCAAAGCCGGAGGTGTCGTATTCATCCACAAATAAGAATGCGGACCGCCATAATAAGATAAATGCCAGTAAACGCCGGCTCCTCCCGATCGTGTGCGTTCGGCTGCAGCTCCCAACCGGCGGATATATCCGAAATTATCGTCCACCCACATAATCGTCACATCATCGGGCACTTTCAGTCCGGCATCATAAAGCGGCAGAACCTCTTTGTACGGCACAAAACACTGGGCAACATCCCCCCACTCTTTCGTTACATTTTGATTGAGCAAGGCTCTTTGGTCGTTAAATACCTGTTGTACAAGATTGATTCTATCCGGAATCTCAACAGGAGGCTTTTCCATCCCCCGATCATGAATTCCTCTGATACCCAATGTCCATACGGCCTCTTCTGATCGGCGATCCTCCACACTTTGTGCCCAATATGCATGTATCGTATCGCGATTCAGACTATAATTCCAGGGTCCTTTGGTTTTTGTGTTCCAATGAATATTATTGCACAGCATAGGTTCGCAATGCGACGAACCCGCTACAATCCCATACCGATCGGCCAGGGCTACATTTTCGGACACCAAACCGAACTCCGTACTGCATTCATGCATTGCCGGCCAAATATAGTTCAACCGCAGTCTGAGCATCAGTTCAAAAACTTTTTCATAAGTCTTCGGACCAATGTTTCCAAAACCGGGATCGAATGTTTTCTTTGCCCATTGAAAAATGCCCCAATCTTCATCATTGATAAAGATTCCCCGATATTTAACCGATGGAGAAGCAGATGTATAATTCAGATTTTTAACAAACAACGACGAATGCTTAACAACCGGCACATCAGCCCACCAATACCAGGGAGAAACGCCCATGGCTTCCGAAACCGAAAAAACGCCATAAGCTGTACCCCTACGATCGCTACCAGCAATAATCAATGCCCTTTTCACTCCGGGGAAAGGATTCTCGACGGTTTTAATGATAAAACGTTCCCATTGACCGCGTATCGTCTCTACGTCCAGCTTCTTAGTAGCAACTAACTGATTTATCAATCGGTTTTCCGCTATCGTACCGACAATAATCACCTCATCTGCCGGAAACGCTTTGTCGGTCGCAATACATTGAGGCTTTTTACCGGTCACCCGTTCTATATCTGTGGCAAGCAGATTACCCGATTTCTTGACAACTTCATAATCGTTTGCATCAAAACAAATTCGCGTGGCTTTTGTCCCTGCAACCAAAGGAAACGAATTATTATCCTGAGACTGGTGCAAAACTTCAATCTGTGCCCACAAGACCTGAGGAAAACACAATACAAATAGTAATAATTTTTTCATACAAATACATTTAAGGCATGTATATCAAACAATTAGAAAAGAAACTTTTCAACAACAAGCTTCAACACGGGAATGCAGTATTCCGGTCTTCAAATTTAGGCAAAAACAGACATTCTTTAAAGCTACGTGCAAGACTATTGCTATTTTATAAGCCGTCAGCTTCTCTCCACTTGTTTCAGGTTTACCTGATGTTTTGTGCCGATTACCACTTTATTCTCTGTAGTTTTGAACGCTGATTGTTAAGAGAGAATACGTTGGTTGGAAACATATTAAACTTTCTCTCTGATTAATCGTCAATTGATAGTTGTGAATGAAGTCTATTATAGGTATTTTTGAGGTAGTCAATTTTCACAACTCCAATTAAGAACTTTTATTCCGAAAATAATTAATTGTCAACATCATATAAAAACAAAGAATGAAACGAAACTTTTGCATTTTAAAAAGAACATTGGTAATGGCACTTTTTACCGCTCTGTTTTTGTTTGCCACAAATGGATTAAAAGCGCAAACCACTCCGCCTGCGAAAGCGCAGCCGGGAAAGAAATTTACTCATACTTTGGCGGGTAATCCCTACTTGCCGTTGTGGGAACATTTGCCGGACGGAGAGCCGCGTGTGTTCGAGGATCCCGATCATCCGGGTAAATACCGAGTCTATATCATCGGGTCGCACGATGTTCGGTTTGGCAGCTATTGCGGACCGGACACCAGAGCTTGGTCGGCACCTGTTGAGGATTTGACAAAATGGACCGATGAAGGCCCTATCTTCACCTACCCGATAGAGGGTCAGTGGGATGTGATGTATGCTCCCGACCTTGTTGAGGTGAAGGGAAAAGATGGCAAAAAAGTCTATTATTTGTATCCGCACAGCCGCGGACGAGGCAGAGAAGCAATGGTTTGCAAAGGCGATCGTCCGACAGGTCCGTTTACGCCGATCAACCTCAATGCAGAGGGAACCAAAACCATTCCGGGAAGTACGTTGGGATTTGACCCGGGTATCCTTATTGACTACGTTACCGACAAGAACGATCCGGATTACAACACCGGATACCGCGTTTATGGCTACTGGGGATTCCAAACGTCGTCGGCAGGTGAGTTGGATCAGAAAACCATGTACTCGCTCAAACCGGGAACCCAACCCATCAACCGTTTCCAAACCAAGATTTATCCCGATCAGGATGCAACCTCGTTTGCTTTCTTCGAAGCCGCTTCTATTCGCAAGATTGGCAACAAATATGTCTGGGTTTACAGCGGATTTTCCGGCCCGGAATACGGACTAAGCAGAACGAACTCAGCTTTACGTTATGCCTTTAGCGATTCACCGCTGGGTCCATGGAAAAGTGGTGGCGTATTGGTCGATTCGCGAGGCGTCGTGCTTAATGAGGATGGAACCAAATTGGAAACAACCAATGCCGGGCACAATACTCACGGTAGTATTCAGCTGATTAACGGCCAGTGGTACGTGTTCTATCACAGACCACCAAGAGGGTTTGGCTTTGCACGTCAGGCCATGGTAGCGCCGATCTCAGTTGTATGCGATCAAAAATCGGTGGCAGATGGCGGAAAAGTCGTTATCCGTGCATACGACCCCTATGCAAAAGGCACTCTATGGACGGCTAAGGATAGCCAAAATAAAGAGTATACCGGAGCCGAAGTAACTTCGGAAGGTTTCCATATGTATGGTCTTGACCCGTATCAATACTATTCGGCAGGGTATGCCTGCTACCTTTCAAATGTCAACAGCCAACAGGATTCGTGGGATATCTGGGATAACAATATGCCGGTGACTGGGGTGAAAAATGGGGATATTATCGGGTATAAGTACTTCGGTTTTGGAGGTCTGGCAAAAGACACCAAAGGGCTGAAAGCATTCGCAGGTGTAAAAGCAGGTAACAAAACCGCTTTCAACCTTTTCCTTACCCCAAAAACCAAAAACGCCTTTAAGGTCAACGTTTGGATAGACGGACCGTGGAACAATGCCATCTGGAAAGGTAAAAAAATCGGGGTGATAGAGGTGCCCGCAAACGCGACACAAAAAACTACCCAATTCACGATCGACGTGTCGTCCATTGTTGATAAATTAGGCAAAAAACACGCCGTATACCTTGTTGCCGAAGGGGGTGACTCCGAAGGTCTGTTCGATTTAATCGGACTGGGATTCAGCTCGGCCAAAAAGAAAATCGTGCGTCCGATAGTGCCTGTTGTAACCATTCAGGTAAACGGCGAAGCAATCGTAGTTCCCGAAACTCCGGTTCGCTCTACCAATGCCAACGGTATTGTAGGGTATGATATTTATCAGGCTACCTACAAAGTTCCGGCCGCTGCTACGGCTACGCCAACCGTAACCGCCTCGGCAAGCAATCCTGCGGTGAAAATAGCCATTACCCAGGCCGCTTCGAAAACAGGTACCGCTGTGGTGAAATGCGATTATAACGGCGTGGTTAAAACCTACAACGTAGTGTTATCGCCCGCCGAATAATACGCATAACGAAACGCTGCTACCCATTAGCAACGAATACGTCAAACAAAGAAAAGGCACAAGAGATTGTGCCTTTTTCTGTATCCGTTCATGTTTAACATAAAAAGATCTCGCCCAGGCAACAGTAGATATATTTAACCAAATAATTATTTTGTGAATTGTTTTTCGTAGTTTTGATGGCTGATTATACGCAAATAAAGTGATGGCTGGTAGCGGATTAGCCGCAACATAGTCTTAACCGCGATTATCGCAGAGAGCAGGAGGACGCAGAGGGGAAACAGAAGACATCGCTGATATATATGAACACATTGTTCGCATATCCAATTTGAGTATTTGTATATATTGGTGTTATGGACAATATTAAAAAAACGCACATGGATAAAACTGAGTATTTAAAGAAAATGCGAGATTGCAATGTGTGGTTCGATTATTCAAAGAGTCAAAAAAATGTAGCAGAGAAGATTCTAAATAATTGTATTCTGGATAAGGATTTTCTGGCAAAGCTAAGAGATGACAAAGATTATAGCGAATTTGTATCATTGTGGAGCAATGCACATTATCATTATGGGATTGCGATTGAAAACGGATTAAAAGGCATTATCATTAAGCATCAGCCAGAGAGTATTGATTTTGAGATTAAAAGTCAAAATGTGATTTTAAAAAATATAGGTGGACAAGCTGGTAAAACACATAATCTGCTAAGATTAGCTGAAATATCAGGTATATTTGATTCTAAGATTAATCTGTATAGACATAAATCTGATTATGAAAGTTTAGAAAGAATTTTACTACATTTGAGCGATATGATTAAATGGGGAGCTCGATATCCTATTCCAAATAATTTGGATAGTATTTATAAATTTGATGCAGCTGTGCCTTCAGTTTTGATATATGGATTTCATATTTTAGACGTAATGAATCCTCTTTTTGATTATTTTGAAAGAGAAAGAAAATAAAAAACACAGCCTATAACAAACGATTTTGTCCCGTCGGATTTGCAATCCGACGACGGAATGGACTATAAGGATCTGTGATCCGGCAAAATAAAATACAAAGCTTATGAATATTCAACACCGGATAAATGGAAAAGTTTACTTTGTCACTACAACGGTAGTAGATTGGATCGATCTGTTTACTCGTCCGGTATATAAGCATATTGTATTGGAATCCTTAGCTTATTGCATACAAACCAAAGGTATGGAAGTCTATGCCTGGGTATTGATGACCAATCATCTGCATTTGCTGATCGGAGTTACCGGAGAAAACACAGTATCCGATATTGTGCGCGATTTTAAGAAATACACCAGCAAAAAACTGATCGACACCTTACAACGCGAAGTAACGGAAAGCAGGAGAGAATGGATGCTCGATCGATTTGAATTTAGCGGTCGGAACGATAAAAAGATAAAGAACTACAGATTCTGGCAGGAAGGAACCGACATTCAGGAGGTATTCTTAAACGATTATTTCGAGCAAAAGATGGAGTATATTCATAACAATCCCGTCAAGGCAGAAATAGTAAACCATTCTCACGAATATCGATATAGTTCGGCTATCGACTATGCCGGTGGAAAAGGGTTGTTGCCTGTAGTGGTGGTATAATTGGCAAAATTATCGGATTACAAATCCTAATACTCTTTACCGTCGTCGGATTGCAAATCCGACGAGACGCGTTCCGTCGAAACGAGTTAGCTTCGCTGATCTTCGATTACGACGAGAAGATTTGCAATCACATATCGACGGCTTTGATGCTGTAGTTCGATCCAGCACAGAGCAATACATTGTTATTGAAAGCCATGCACCGCAGATCGTCGGTACCGATCGGGATCAGTTTGTTGCAGTGCGAGCAGGAGGGGATCTGCATCATAAATCCTCCCGTCCCGTCGGATTTGCAATCCGACGACGGAATGGAGTATAAGGATCTGTGATCCGGCAAAATAAAATACAAAGCTTATGAATATTCAACACCGAATAAATGGGAAAGTTTACTTTGTTACTACAACGGTAGAAGATTGGGTCGATCTGTTTACTCGTCCGGTATATAAGCATATTGTATTGGAATCGTTAGATTATTGCATACAAAACAAAGGTATGGAAGTCTATGCCTGGGTATTGATGACCAATCATCTGCATTTGCTGATCGGAGTTACTGGAGAAAACACAGTATCCGATATTGTGCGCGATTTTAAGAAATACACCAGCAAAAAACTGGTCGACACCTTACAACACGAAGTAACAGAAAGCCGGAGAGAATGGATGCTCGATCGGTTTGAATTTAGCGGTCGCAACGATAAAAAGATAAAGAACTACAGATTCTGGCAGGAAGGAACCGACATTCAGGAGGTATTCTTAAACGATTATTTCGAGCAAAAAATGGAGTACATTCACAACAATCCCGTCAAGGCAGAAATAGTAAGCCATTCTCACGAGTATCGATATAGTTCGGCTATCGACTATGCCGGTGGAAAAGGGTTGTTGCCTGTAGTGGTGGTATAATTGGCAAAATTATCGGATTACAAATCCTAATACTCTTTACCGTCGTCGGATTGCAAATCCGACGAAACATGTTCCGACGAAACGAGATAACGTCACTTATCATTGATTCTGATGAAACTGGATCACATATCGACGGCTTTGATGCTGTAGTTCGATCCGGCGCAGAGCAATACATTGCCATTGGAAGCCATGCAGCGCAAATCGTCGGTGCCGATCGGGATCAGCTTGTTGCAGTGCGAGCAGGAGGGGATCTGCATCATAAATCCTTTGTCGCAGGCAAGGAGATAGAGATCGTCGGGATAGTAGTAGTAAATGTCGTTGAGGGCCTCGGTCGGACTGCTCATTTGCCTCTCGTCGTCCGAGTAGTCGAGCTTACGGTCGGTCCACACGTTGCCCTGCGTTGAGAAGAAGAGTACCGGCGCGCCGTCCTCTCGTTTTCCCGCTACGGCAATTCGGCTATCCACCGCGAGTACCCGGGTAAACGAACAGGGCTTGTAATAGCCGGCATAGAGTGCATTAAAATTGAGAATCTCCCACTGAACCCCGTCTTTCGAATGAATAATCTCTCCCTCGTCGGTCACGCCGTAACATACCGAGCTGTTGGCAGACAAAGAGACGATATTTCCCTTCAGCGCCAGCTGAATTTTATTGAACGAGCCATTTTCTGTTCCCACTAAAAGTTCTCCCTGATCGGTTCCGGCAATAATCTTGTTGTTGAAGAGGACAAGGGTATGAATGGTTTTATCCGTTCCGCTGTCGATGGGTTTGAACCCGCCGTTGTTTGACGAGACCATCAGGTTGCCTTTCTCTCCGGCGGCTACTATCGTCTGGTCGTGTGCTACCAACGCGTTGAATTCGATTCCTGCAAACTTTTCCGATTTGATAACAGTCCCCGCCTTAGAGAGCCGGTCGATTCTCCCTTCCGTACCGGCAACCACAAATCCGTCGGCATAGGCTATCGCGGCGTTGTACCCTTTGGATCGGTTGGCTTCGGCACTGTTTGCCGCAACGCTGACGGTGCAATGAACGAAAAAGAGGCTACAGGTGAGAAAAAACAGGTTTCGTAGGGCCATAACAAATGTATCGTAGGGGTTGTACAAAATTAATAATGATTATCCACAAAACACCGGAGGTGTTATCCCAATAATAACGTCGGGATAAATCCCGACGTAGAGGAATGTTACATTTCGCAGTACGCTGTAAGCGTTTCCTTGCCAATGGGAAACCGCTACGCGGTTATGTTGACTCTCTTTTGTATTTACACCCCGATGAATCGGAGCGTTATTATTGGGTTACGCCTTAGGTTATTATGCGGATAGCTATTAAAAGTTTCAGCATCGGCTGTTTTTAAAACAACCGATGCTGAAGATGAATGTTTTCTATTTCAGTCCGTTATTTGTGATTCGGAAATAGTCGAATGATACTTCAAACGGCGTGGTCGGTTGCGGAGCCTGCTGCATTCTGGGAAAACCTGCCATGCGGCCCGATGCAACGCCGTCGCAAACCATCACTCCGCTTTGAATATCTTTCAGCACCACTTCGGCTGTTCCGACGGGTTTGAAATTGACGCCGTCGGCAGAGCACGATGCGGTATAGACGGCACCTTTCTTCACTAATTTCAGAATCAGGGTGTTGTCGCTCTTTATGATTCCCTCCATGCTAAAGGTTACAGCCGATTTCTGACTTCCGTTGCTCTCTACCGACAACTCTACCGAGCCCGGTTGTTCGCCCGCGCCGGGTCTCATCATACCTCTTCGTCCGCCACCACCGGCTCTGTAGGCTAACTTCACAAAGTTGTTGTCATCCTGATACGCCACCACTCCGGCGTTTTGAGCGAATCCGGATGGTTTGCGCGAACAGACGAGCTTTGTCTCTATCGTCCAGTCGGTATTTGCGCTTTGCAACAAAATGTTTTCGGCGTTATTGCTTGCTTCAGTAATGTCACCTTTGCCGCTGGTGATGGTCAACGAACCTGCCTTCTTCGAGAGGCTCCATTGAGAAGCGTTTTCACGTACCCAATGCCACTGTTTGCCCAACGCGTTGCCATCGAATTCATCGCTGGTCGACCTGATGCCGAAATTCACGGCATACTCTTTGGTCTCAAAGGTGTTGTAATCTGTCAACGATACGGCAGCCGTTCCCGGAATGCCTTTTGCCTGTACTGTTTCAACCACGATCTCCGGGTCGGACGGCGCGGCACTTACCACCGGCGCTTTGGCCGACGGTTTTCCTTGCAGGTAGCTGTATTGCATGGTGGAAACATTAAAGCCCGGTACCACTTTCTTGTTCACGGTGATTGAAACCGGATTCAGATTGGGCACAACCTTGATAGGATAGCTGCCAGCTACGGTTTTGTTGTCTACCGTCACCGCTGCGGTAATGGTTGCCACGCCCGACGCTTTGGCTGTAACCATACCCTTGCTGTCGACGGTTGCCACGGCGGGATTGTTGCTGGTGTAGACAATCTTTGCCTTGTTAATGTCGTAGAAACTGTCGTCGGTCATGGCCGCTGTTACGCTGGTTTGCGTGGTAGCTCCGTTCTTCAGTACAACGGTGTTGCAATCGGCCACCACCACCTTCAGTTCCGGCTGGAAGCTTCCGTTCATCGTGGCCGAAACGGTACCCTTAATATCTTTGGAAGAGGCTCCGATTTCAAACAGGTAGTTGCCCTGATCGAAGGTGATGCGGTTGTGCTCCATGTCCCAGAACCAGAGGTCGGCGCAGTTGATGTCGATATTAACCGTTTTCGTCTGGCCTCTGGGGATGGTTACCCGCTGGAATCCTTTCAGTCGTTTGATGGGGCGTTGCATAGCTGCCGGACTGTCCGGAGTTCTCATGTAGACCTGCACCACCTCGTCGCCATCACAATTCCCGGTGTTGGTAACATCTACACTCACCGTAATCTTATCGTGAGGCGTGATGCTGTTTTTGTTGATTTTGAAATTGCCGTATTTGAAAGTCGTATAGGACAATCCGTAGCCGAATTCGTAGGTGACATCCTTGTTGAAATACCAGAAGGTGCGTCCGTTTTTACCGTTACCACCGCGGAGGGTATAATCGGTAATGTCCGGCAGATCTTTGACCGATTTGTACCAGGTTCCGTTCAACTTGCCGCCCGGATTTGCATCGCCGAACAGAATGTCGGCAATGGCTTCGCCCTGCACCTGTCCGTTGTAACCAACCCAGATGATACCGGGGATATTTTGCAGGTTTTTGAACTCTTCCACTTCAACACATCCCAACGTTTGCATCACCACGATGGTATTCGGATTGACGGCTGCCACCGCTTTGATTAGATCTACCTGATTGCCGGGCAATACCAGTGAGAGGCGGTCGGCCTCCTCGGTAGCGGTATTCTCGTCCGTTCCTACAAACACGACGGCAGCATCGGCCGAAGCCGCGGTTGCAATGGCCTGTTCGTCCACTTTGGCATCAGCCGGAGCTTTGTACACAAAATAGAGCGTCTGAGGCCCGTTTAACCCCAGCTTGTTTACCTTCACTTTGGCCAGTTTACCTCCGCCGTAAGGGCCGCCCGCTTTAAATCCGGCTGCCACGGTAGCGTTCAGGGTAGTTAACAGGTTTCCTTCCGGCGAACCGACGCGTGCTTCGATAATTCCGCCCTCGGTAAGAATATTCAGGCTGATGCCGATCGTATCGACTTCCGTCAGATCGACATTTTCGTAAGCTGTCCACGAGCCGTCGTCTATGGAGCGTACCTGAAATTCGGTGCCCATCCCCGCTCCTGTAGTGATTCCTTTGGACGATGAACTGAATTTGGTGGCATCGTATTTGGTCACGGTACCGTTAGCTTTGTGAAGCTCGAAGCCTGTGATATAGAGCAGGTTGCTTTTACTTGCCGTATTGCCCCCGGAAGAGAGCAGTACCTCGGTCGAAAGTCCTTTTTCCGATATGTATTTTTTGATGCCGGCATACGGAGAAACCATGTTCTCTTTGGCAGGTCTGCCCGAATAAGGTCCGAGCTCCACCTTGTCGGCTTGCGGCCCGATCAGCGCGATTTTCTTCAGCCCGGACGGATCGAGAGGCAATATCTTTTGGTTCGTTTTTGTGCTGTTGTCGTTTTTGAGCAGCACGGGAGTTTTGGTTGCCACTTCTTTAGCAAGTTCCAAGTGAGCTTTCGAACCAACCAACTCTTTCGGATAGAGAGCATACGGTACTTTTGCGGACGGATCGAACTCGCCGATACGCATACGGATGGCAAATATGTTCACCAACGCTTTGTCGATATCGGCAACCGAGATTAATCCCTGGTTGAGCGCTTTGAGGGCGCTACGTTGATAAACGCTTCCGCAGTCGATATCCACTCCGGCTTTCAGTCCCATGGCAGCCGCCTCTTCCGGTGTTTTGGCATAATGGTGACTCGTGTAGATCTCCTCTACCGCCGAGCAGTCGCCGGTGATATATCCTTTCAGACCATATGTTCGGCGGGCTATGGTGTCGAGATAGAATTTGCTGGCAGAGGTCGGCACACCGTTCACCGAGTTGTAGGAGGACATGATAGAGGGTAACTTGTCTTGTTCGATCAGCTGTTTGTACGGCGATATGTAGAATTCCCGCATATCCCGTCCGTCCATCACCGAGTTGCCGTCGTGTCGGTTGAACTCGCTGTTATTGGCAAAATAGTGTTTGCCGCAGGGAACTGTTTTGAGGTAGGTCGGGTCGTTGCCCATCATCCCTTTGATAAATCCGCTTGCGATCTGCGATACGAGGAATGGGTCTTCCCCGTACGACTCGCCTGTGCGTCCCCACCGCGGGTCGCGGATAGGTTCTACCACGGGAGAATAGTAGGTAAGTCCGGTAATGACGGGTGAGTTTAGCGCCCGGGCTTCGTCGGCAATGGCGGCGGCTTCCCGCTGCATCAGGTGCGGATCCCAGGCAGAGCCGAGGGCTGCGCTGTTGGAAAACGAGCAGGGCGAATTCGCTCCGTTTGTAAATCCGAACGAAACCCCATGCAACGCTTCACTCCAGACATTGAAGGCATGAATACCGAGGCGTGGCACCGCGGCCATGTTGTTGCCCAAAAGGCTCTCCTTCTCTTCGAGGGTAAGCCGGGAGACAAGGTCGGCGGCACGTTCGTCGAACGAGTAGGCTGTGTTCAGATAAATAGGAATTTTTGTTTTTTGTGGGGCGGGTTTGAACGCCGTAAAAGCGAGTCCGCAGAGAATTGTGCAGGCAATTCCGATCAGTTTGTGTTTCATGGACAGTTGAATAAGAAATGGTTATATTGTTTACGTTCTTCCACGTCTAGTACAAGTTGTTCTTTGGGGTGACAACCGGTACTTATGCAATACGATTGAGTGCCATTGCATACCGATGAATTCTGTAAAATTATTGACACAAAATCTATTTGCTTTAGACTGTCCTTGCTTTACATAGTTTAAATATCTTTGTTTTGGAGAAGAAAGCTCTTTTGGGGCGTTACTAAAAAGAAAGAGTCTATTCTTTAATACCTCTATTAGTCCAAGTTTACCTGATATTCAGCGCAAGATTGAGCGAAGCGGTATCTTATGCTGGAAAGCAGAGTGGTTTTCAATCACAACAGAAAATCAGAGAAACTAAACCAGAGCGGTTTTCAACCATTTATTATGTCGACTGATAGCTAATCGGCTGATTAAGCGCCAATATAAAGGACAGTTTCCAACTTTCAACCAAGTACAACTTGGTTAATTTTTAGCTTCGCTGACCGTTGGTTCAGTCCAAGTTACGGCTATCGCCGAAAACTTGAACTAGTCAATTTGCCATGCTTATGCCATTAGGGGCGAACCCAACTCTTTCTCCAATCTATATGTTCTCATCAAAATACTCAGAGGGTGTCATTCCTGTATACAGCTTAAAGTTCCGTAGGGCTGCACTGCGTGAACGAAAACCTACTTCAAAAAAAATATCCTGGAAATTTGGGGATTGTGACTGTTTTACCTGTTGCAAGAAATCTTCAATACGTAATCTGTTGATATAGTATGTATAGTTTCCATATCCCTTATCACGCATAGCATTAGTAAGAGAAGTACGGTTAGTGCATAGTTTAGATGATAGAATCTGGAGCGATAAATCGGGATCCCGCCACGCACAATGTTCTTTCATATATGTATTCAATCGGTCAATCAGATCTATATTGTTCTGTTTCGTATTGCTTTTCTTGGGAGACATGGAAAGATTCGCATAATGAATAATTGGCCAGTCCATTAAAAAATCTTTTGTGGATCCAAGAGCCACCTCCTCTTCTGTCGTGCCTATCGGACGAACAAACAACTCCATGTAAATGACAAAAAGTTTGGTTCCAATACTCACATAGTAGTAAAGAGTATGGATAATTGAATTTTCGAAAATTAGGACTAAAATATACGCAAGATTGGCGATAGTAAAAATAAGAGCATACTTCTTTAACCATTTAAGATTGTTATTGTTCCACTGTTTTTTGAACAACATGAAAAATACAAGCAGAACTGGCAAAAATATAAACAAAAACAGCAGTAAACGAAACCAGACATTGAATTGTTCTACATAGGGAAACATATCCCCAAGCGAATAAAATGTTTGATATTTTACACCAGCCCAAACAGATATAAGAGATATGCTCACCAAGAAAAAAAATGGAGAATATATCATCAGAAGTCGCTTGAAATTAAGCCAACCAGGAAAAATAACCTCAATTGGATACACAGACGTGGTGATGATCATGAAAATTGCAAGTAACAACATGCGCACAGAGACAACCGATTCAGGTGTTTCTCCATGGCAAAGTGCAATAAAGCGTGTCAAGTAATTTACAACAGAGAATAGGCCGATATAAAAAAGGATGACACGTGCCCGACCGCCTTCCTTACGGCGAAAAAAAAGCAATAGAGATAGAAGCAAAAAAGTCAATGCACTAGCAAAGGTAGATGCAAAATATAGATGCTGCATTATGTGAAATTTGGAAATGGCATTAGTTAAAATAGTGCAAGTGAACAAATGTAATCACATGTACTATTTGTAATAGTTACGACCTTATCAGACAGCTTAGTAAAATTTTCAAGGGTTTGACTTTGGGTTTTCGTTGACATGAGTATATTGAAATAGCCCAAGGATTAGAGGGGGTGTTTCGTCCCCTCAGGCATTCCTGCAAGTCGAATATTTTTAATTAGTTTCAATTTAATCTGACAGTCAAGGGTAAATCAGAACTAACTAGAATTATCATATACTCGTCCCAATATAAAAAAGCAAGAACCACAAGGAGTAAAGTCATCTATACTTTTTTTGAGCTGCCATTAACTCCCGTCGGTCGTTGACCGTGGGGATCTCCAAAGGAGGGCTGTAACATTGTGATATGCATCAAATCTCCTCAATTTTGCGACCAATTTCCTTCCAAATATCTACTCTTTCGGCGTTCCTCTTCATTTTGAAGCGAGTGACCGAACGAACGGCTATGGGCCGAAGGGAGTTGATGACAGGGTGAGTTTGGGAAGGTTAGGCCAGACGATAAATATCGGCATTTACAATCTGACTCCGGCACAAAGTCTTTGATCCGAACATTACATCGTCGGTGGTTGTCGTGAGAGGGGTCAGTGGGCAAAATAGAGCATAAAACATGTTATCAAAAAAAGTCAAGGCGAGTTTCACACCAAAAATATCACTAATGCAAAAATAATCAATTTATTTGTGATGATTAAGTCTGCGTTGATACGTTCGCGATTTTTTTTATTTTGGCTGTTCTTAGATGCCATTGGAGCGCTTGGTCAATGAAAAAGGTGGGGCAGTTATGTTCTAAATTGACTGAAAGTCATATCTATTTCAGCCCAATGGCGAAGCCTTGAGTACAATTCAAACAAACAGATTTAAGTCCTGCAAGGACGGCTTAAATCTTAAATCGCCCTTACAGGACTTATGGTGTGCTAATCGCTGTTTCTCTGGTTGATTGCGTTCAAAACGCCAATCGCTTCGCCATAGCTTTTAAAATAGCCTACCCGTACTCTGTAGAAATTATGAGCCAGTTCAGCCACAAAGCAACGGAGTCGAACGGGAAACCGCGCTTTGATTCTCCTCATTTCGCGCAATGCGTTGTCCAGCGATTTAAAAGCTGCAACCTGAATAACATATTCTCCTTTTACACACTGAACAAAAGGTTTTTCATTTTTATTCACCACCAATTTCAGGCTTTCTCCTTTTTTATATTCATCAGAATCCGACTCTGCGCCTTCTATCTCTACCAACACTTCCGCCTTAGGATTAATTTGTCGTTTCAGCTTCTCAACAACATGCTTTAACGAATCGAAACAATCGGAAAAGTTGTATGTAAGCAATAAAAAAGCCATTTACAAATTGCTTTGTAAATGGCTTTTAACCAATGTGATTCGGTTGGGATTCGAACCCAAGACCCACAGCTTAGAAGGCTGTTGCTCTATCCAGCTGAGCTACCGAACCCTTTTCTTTTGGAGGTGCAAAATAAGCGATTTTTTGCGACATTCGCAATAGCCTGAGGCTATTTTGTTCAATTAAAAACGGTTACCATTTTTTCAGTTCCGCATACAGCCGTTGAACCGGTAATCCCATTACGTTATAAAAGGAGCCATTAATTGATTCAACCGCCACATAACCAATCCACTCCTGCACTCCATACGACCCGGCTTTATCCATCGGGCGGTATTTCTTTACATAATAATCTATTTCTTCTGCCGTCAATTTGGCAAAACGCACCTCTGTGGAAACTGAAAATGCCACCTGCTTTTCTTTCGATTGCAGGCAAACTCCGGTAAACACCGTGTGGGTTTTGTCCGACAAATGAGCCAGCATACGTTTTGCATCGGCTTCGTCGATAGGTTTTTCAAGAACATGACCATCGCACCACACGATGGTATCGGCTGTAATCACCAACGTATTACCATCTAATAAATGCTGATATGCCGACGCTTTGTGTTTTGCAAGATAAAGAGCTACCTCATCACCCGAAAGTGTATCCGGATACACCTCTTCCAGATCGGGGAGCACATGAACCGTAAAAGGGACATCCAAACCGGCTAAAAGTTCTTGCCGACGTGGCGACTGCGACGCTAAAATGATATTGTAGGAAGATAGATTGGAAAGCACGATAAAAAAATTTAGCAAAGATTCAGACCGCAGGCTGGTTGATCATAAACAAATCAAACAACGGGAAACCGTATGCCCGCGCCTGCAGGAAATAAAAGACAAAACTGTAGCAAATGCCGACTACCATTATAAATTTAAGAAATCCGGCAGCCTGATGCAACGAAGATTGCTGCTTCGCCCTTATAATGAGATAGAAAAAGTAAATGAATGGTACTACAATTCCCAATATGTAATAACGCATCGTCAGCGTGTCGTTGGCAAAATGAATCTTTGACACATAAAACCCTGCCGCTGCGATTACGACTGCCACCAATCCATAAACGACCCATTTGGAACGCGATATTCCCCATACAATGGGCATTGTACGACACTCCATCTCCCGGTCACCTTCAACGTCCTCCATATCCTTCACCACTTCGCGGATAAGAGTTACCAAAAAGGCAAACAGGGCAAACCCGTTTATCCACGAAAAAATGGACGGCGCTACAGGCGTAAAGTCTAACAGTTCGCCATAAGTGCGATGTAAAAATGATACTTCCAGCAAACCGACCATAAAAGGTACCAAAGCCGTTGTCACCCCCACAATCAGGTTGCCAACTAAGAACTGGCGCTTATAACTGGCCGAATAGAACCAAAGCAATCCGGTGATTGCCACGAATAAAAAACCAAACGTAACATTGCGCACCCATATTGCAAGACCAATACCAATGCACAACCCAATTATCGTGCATATCTGATAAAGCCTCATTGTTGATTTTTTGGAGATATTCTTACCAACAATCACCTTATCCGGACGATTGATCTCGTCAATCTTCACATCAAAATAATCGTTGACAATGTAACCTCCGGCAGCTATCAGAATAGTAGACAACACCAACAACCAGAAAGCAATTTCCGGGGTAGCCGACGGTACTCTAAAGGGTAGCAACACTGGTTTTATAACGCATGCATGCATTACCCACTGAAGAAATAAAATGATAATCAGATTTTTATATCTAACCAGCTGTAAATAATTATGCATAACAAGCAGACTTAATTTTTTACTTCTTCAAAATCGACGTATTCACCTTCTTCCTTACTAAAAACTTTCCGATCCGACCGTGCTGTTGAAGAAGTACCTTCCCCCTGATTTGCCGTCGAAGCATGTCCCTTTCGGCCGAAAGAAAACAATCGGAGGAAAAAATTAAGTACGCTGCCTACTACAGCAAGCCCAAGAACAAGTATGAATAAAAACAGGAAAAGAAAAAATCCCATATACTCAGATTAAATTTAACGCAAACAGACTAACGATAAGCTTCCGGGTCAAGATTTTCATAGTCAAAATCATCCTCATCTTCTTCTTCGTCGTCTCCCATATCTTCTTCCTCTGATTCGTGTTCGGAAGGAAGAACCACATTTTCAGGCAAACGGTGAGTCATCGTCATTACACGGTTCGCCTCATCGTTCAACTCTTCCCAAATCATATCTTTCAGTTCGGGAATACCAAAGCCGGTGACTGCCGAGATAAATATAAATTTCACTTCCGGCAATTCGGCTTTCAAAGCCTCAATCAGTTCCTCATCCAGCAGATCTGCTTTTGTAACGGCCAACAACCGCTGTTTATCAAGCAATTCAGGATTAAACTGTTTCAATTCATTGAGCAAGACATTATATTCTTCGGCGATATCTTTTGTATCACCGGGAATCATAAACAACAGAATGGCATTTCGTTCGATGTGTCGAAGAAAACGCAACCCCAAACCTTTTCCTTCGTGTGCTCCTTCAATAATTCCTGGAATATCTGCCATTACAAACGACTTATTGTCGCGGTAAGGCACAATTCCCAAATTGGGCACCAACGTTGTAAACGGGTAGTTGGCAATCTCGGGTTTAGCAGCTGTAATAGCGGCCAAAAGCGTCGATTTGCCGGCGTTCGGAAAACCGACAAGACCAACATCTGCCAACACTTTCAATTCCAGAATAACCGGACGTTCTTCGCGGGGTTCTCCCGGTTGTGCAAACCGTGGAGTTTGGTTGGTAGCCGTGCGAAAATGCCAGTTACCAAGTCCTCCGCGACCACCTTTCAGGAGAATCACTTCCTGCCCGTCTTCCGTTACATCGCAAATAAATTCGCCTGTTTCGGCATCGTGAGCTACGGTTCCGCAAGGCACATCAATAACTCTGTCTTCACCATCTTTACCAAAACTACGGCTACTGCTGCCATCTCCACCGTCTCCGGCGAATACGTGGCGCGCATATTTCAAGTGAATCAGTGTCCAGTAATTTTTATTTGCACGCATAATGATATGCCCGCCACGACCGCCATCGCCGCCATCCGGGCCTCCTTTCTGCACAAATTTTTCGCGGTGGAAGTGCATCGATCCCTGACCGCCCTTTCCGGAACGGCAAAAAATCTTCACATAATCTACAAAATTGGTTTCAGCCATATAAATCGGTTGATTTTATTTTTTATTTTTATCTTCTCCATGAATCGGAGTAATCATCATCTTCGCGGTACACTCTTTCCAAGCGTACCTCAACTGCATTTTTATGAGCAATAAGTCCTTCATTTTCAGCCATTATCTCAATAGCGTTGCTCAACATCGACAATCCTTCGCGGGATAGTTCCTGGTAAGTTATTTTTTTGGTAAAACTGTCGAGATGCACCCCGCTGTAAGCTTTTGCGTAACCGTTGGTAGGCAGCGTGTGATTTGTTCCCGAGGCATAATCTCCGGCACTTTCGGGGCTGTATTCTCCCAAAAATACCGAGCCTGCATTAACAATTCTCTCAGCCACTACCGTGTAGTTATGCGTCATGATAATCAGATGCTCCGGTGCATATTCATTCGTAAACTCGATAGCTTCTTCAATATCTGGGATATAGATAATCTTGCTATGTTGCAGTGCTTTTTCTGCCAAATCTTTGCGGGGCAATAGTTCGAGCTGTGATTTTACCTCATCTTGAACCCCCACAATAAGCGCCTCATCAGTCGTAATAAGAATCGACTGGCTATCAACACCATGTTCCGCTTGCGAAAGCAGATCGGCAGCAATATAACGCGGCTTGGCCGTATGATCGGCAATAATTGCCACTTCCGATGGTCCGGCAGGCATATCAATTGCCGTATTCTTCAGGCTTACCAATTGCTTGGCCGCCGTCACGTACTGATTTCCGGGACCGAATATTTTATACACCTTGGGCACACTTTCAGTACCATAGGCCATTGCTGCAATTGCCTGTGCACCACCAATTTTGAATATTTTTGTAACACCACACAAATTGGCAGCATACAAAACTGCTGGATGAATTTTACCTTCGGCATTGGGTGGAGAGCAAAGTACAATTTCTTCACAACCAGCCAACTGAGCCGGAATAGCAAGCATCAACACTGTCGAAAACAGAGGAGCTGTACCACCCGGAATATACAAACCTACTTTTTGGATTGCAACCCGTTTTTGCCAGCAGCGCACCTCCGGAATCACATTCATGTAAGGAAGCTCATCGTTCTGGGCATCATGGAATTTTTCGATATTCCGTTTTGCCTGCGAAATAGCTTCTTTCAACAAATGAGGCACCAAAGTTTCTGCTTCTGCTATTTCTTCTGCACTCACCTGCAACGCCGATAACTGAACCTTATCAAATTTCAGTTCATATTCAAAAACAGCCTTATCGCCGTTCTGACGAATATTTTCCAAAACTTCACCCACAGTACCAAACAGGCTGGTAGTATCTATTTCAGGGCGTTTGAGCAGTTCCGGCCACTCCTGTCTCGACGGCTTTTTTACAATTTGCATAATTCTTATCTTAACAAGCGAAAGCGCTTTCTTACATAATCATTTTTTCAATTGGCAATACCAATATACCTTCTGCTCCCAGTGATTTCAGTTTTCCGATAATCTCCCAGAAACGTTTTTCAGGCAATACCGAGTGCATCGAGCTCCAACCTTCTTTTGCCAGTGGCATAATGGTCGGGCTGGTAATACCGGGCAACACGGCTATAATATCTTCAATGTTATCATTCGGAGCATTCAGCAAAATATATTTCTTGCCTTCAGCGGCCTGCACAGCATCAATACGAAACATCAGCTCATTGAGAATTTCTCTTTTTTCGGCAGAAAGTTCAGGATTTCCAATCAACACAGCTTCCGATTTCATCACCACTTCAACTTCTTTCAGATGATTGCTAACCAGTGTACTACCGGAGCTTACGATATCAAAAATAGCATCCGAAAGACCAATACCAGGAGCAATTTCAACAGATCCCGTAATAACGTGACAGTGGGCACTAATGCCTTGTTTTTTCAGAAAGGTGTTCAGGATATGAGGATAAGAAGAAGCTATTTTCTTTCCTTCAAACCAGCTAACACCCTTATAATCTTCTTCTTTAGGGATAGCCAAAGACAAACGGCATTTACTGAAACCCAAGCGTTTTTCAATAAGTGCGTTCTCATTTCGCTCTACAAATTCGTTTTCGCCCACTATACCCACATCAGCAACACCATCGGCTACCGATTGAGGAATATCGTCATCTCTCAAAAACAGGACTTCAACAGGGAAGTTGGTCGAGGCAATCAGCAAAGTGCGTTTTGCGCTACTGAGTTTAATACCTATTTCGGAGAATAACTCCATCGTATCTTCATACAAACGTCCTTTCGATTGAACTGCTATTCGTAACATAATAGTCTGTAATAATGGGTTTATAAAGTATTTTATATTGTTTCTATTCCGCCATTTACAAAAAAAGCTCACCGATTAACGGTAAGCCAAGTCAATTAGGTACAACATCCCATTTGCCCACCGTTGCGATGCAGCTCATTGATGATGATGCGATAATAAATTGAGGGTCGTATTCATTCTACTCTGAAATAGAGCACAAAGGTACAAAAATATCGGCGTCAAACACAGCTTTTTATCTCAAAATATCAAAAATTCACGACTTCCGCGGTTTTCTATTTCAAAACCGGAATCGAATCATGGCTCTGACATCGGTTTTGTGGTTTCCTACTATTTTTTCCAGACCATCACCAACCTCTGATCGATCCGCATACAACGACTCAGCAACTTTCATCCAAAGGGATATATTTTTCGATACCTGCCACCGGCAATTCAAATACCACCGGCTACCCCTTCCATAGAGCATCGGAACCGAGTATGCGTAAAGGATGTCGCGTTCATAACTATAAATACGATTTTCGTAGTTAACCGCATCAAAGAGTTCATACCTAACGTCAAATGACAAAGGCAATTTTCGAAAAGAACAAGAAAGTTCCTGAGCAAACAAAAAACCAAATGCAAGCTCACTATCCCTACCCGATGCACTATTTGTCTCAATCGTACTTTTCAACACACAACGTTCATTGGGAGAAAACAGCAGTTTGTAACGCAAAGATGCCTTTGTATACTTGTCCGTAAAATCAGCAGTTTCCGATCCTGTTTGATTTTTCTCTTTTTGCTCATAACGGATTCTCCAGAGCATTTCCACTTTCTTATTAAGCAGAAAATCAGCTTCAAGCATAGCATCATATCCGTCGGACGGCCGACTCACCAGATATCGCAACCAGGGGAAAGAATAAACATCCATGTACCCCGTTATTTTCCAGCGCTTAACGGGATGCACCTCGAATCCGAGATAAAACCCCTCCTCATTGTTCACTTTGGAACCTTCCGCAAATGCATTTGACAACAACACGTCATACTGCTTAGAATAGAGACGATAGAGCACCACAAAACTAACGGTGGACACCGGACAGACCGTAAATCCATTCAAAATAGCATAGCCGCCAGCCGACTGAGTCGCCTCTTCTCCAAAAAACGTAAATTTATTCCATTTAAAACGGTAATTTAAACCCGCGGCCAACTGATGATTCCCCCTGAAATAAAACACATTATATGGCTTTAGATCGGGCTGAAAATCTCTACCCAAGCGCGTATCTGTCACCGTAATCCCGAGATTCGCGTTAGAAAACCGATAATTCACATTACCACCAAACACCTGCATTGATATTACATTTTTACGATTCAGATCACTCAACGTACGGTGCAAGCCATCTGTTTTAATGCTCGAAAATGTATTTCCCGCCGAATCGCCGTCAATGAACCTATAGGAATAAAAACCTGAAACCTCAGCCTTTCCAAACCGAAGCGTCACCCCGGTTCCTCGTAAAAAATTATACTCATCGACAGACGAACTCTTCCGCAAACCCGAATTTCTGGGCAGAACATTCATAATGTCCGTGGACTTTCCAAAGTTCAGCTCCGGATGAATCACCAACCCCATTCCGAAATTAGCTCTGAAATTCCCAACAACCAACGTTTTCAGCTTCCCAAAATTGGCAAGTTGCAGATAGCCCGAATAAAAATCAAACCCTTTGTGATATTGTCCCCAAACCTGCTCACCGGCATCCGTTTCGCCAATCAAGCCGGCATCTATTTTATCTTTATAGCGAAAGGAATATTTCAGAGACAAGTACTCAGGACCACCCAAATACCGTTTATCAGTTGCTTCCGCTCCGGCGTTATCCATTGTGTTTTCATAGCCCGATTTCTTTTCCAGCGTTCGCTCACTTCGGATATAAAGCTCATTTATCCCATCTCTCAACATTTTCGAGAGTGACTCCCTCCTACCTTTCTTCCCCTCCGAATCACCCAGATAGACAAAAGGCAATAAATTACGAATCAAAAACATATCAAATCCATCAACCAACTGAAGCTCATAAATTGTCTGCATACGCTTCTGGCGGTACATATAGTAAAGAAAATTCTCTATCTGCTTATCACTCAAGAATTGCAACTTTTCAAGCTCTTCTTTATTAGTGTTGTTAATGTTAATCGGATTGCGGGCAAAATAATTCAAATCGTCTTCCAGAGTAGTTAAATCCACATCAGCCTCGCCATCTGATGTCATCTGCTCATAAATACGTTCAATAACAGCGGCTGTATTTTCGGGCTTATCCTGCGCTAGAACAAAACCAAAACACAACATGTATATAAAGAACATGACAAACAGAACTCTCCTCATCTTCATTTCTCAGAAATTATATCTTAATGCGCCCACAGATGTAATGCCCAAGACGGGATGCCGTTCAAAATTGACATCAAACACAAAACCACCAACCGTCACACCACATCCCAAAGTCGGTGTTAGTGGAGCGCCATATCCTCCCAATTTTACCACAATCGACTGCGTGGGATAATATTCAAAACCACTTCTGACAATCAACCGACTACTAACCTCTTTATCAAATTGCAACAACCATCGAAACGAGTCAGTCATCCGATACTGCATTCCTATCGTGAACAAACAAGGCAAATCCTTTACGATTTCCTGGTACTTGAGTTGCTGATGCATCGGATTAAACACATTCAACCCAAGATAAAATTCCGGAGTCACTTCCGAAAACAAGCCGATTTGTGGCACCACAACACCCTTGCTCCCAAGAGAACGAGAAAATGCAACCATATAGTAATTAAATTGCACACCCATGGAAAACAATTCATCAAAAGTGCGGGCAAAAGAAATTCCGGCAAGTTTTTCATTATAAGAAGAATATCCAAAACGAGAAACTGCCACTCCTATATTAATCAATGAAGTCGGTAAAGAAAACGAAAGTTGCTGCGTTGATAACTCTTTCATTGCAAACCGATTTTCGTAAACCAACGAAAGTCCGCACTGCTCCCGCACTGCCAACAACGCCGGATTATCAAATCCCTGCCAATCACCTTTTTGAGTGACAGAAACTCCTCCTGCAAAATAAGATTTGGGCAATACACTTGCCGTTTGAGAATGACAAAAAAGACTCACCAGTATAAATACTACATTAACTAAACACTTTTTCATGCCGTAAATATAATATATATTTTTTATTTTCTCATTATAACGTAATTTTGATACATAAATCTATTTAACAATAGAAAACAAATCACATTTCATCCGGCAAAAGCCATTTTTTCGGAAAGAAAACAGGGCTTCAAACCCCAAAGCAGCGACAAAGCCTCCTCTTTAGGGCATCAAAACAAAGAAAAACGATCTATAGGACCAACACTATCAACTGTATATAAACAAATTAGCTGGCAATGAAAAAATATTTTTGTTTTTTCATTGCCAGCTATTGCGAAATAGGAAAAAGTCCTTACCTTTGCAGTACAAAATCGCGGAGTAGAGCAGTTGGCAGCTCGTCAGGCTCATAACCTGGAGGCCGGTGGTTCGAGTCCATCCTCCGCAACACAGAAAAGGGAAAGATTAAATCTTTCCCTTTTGCTTTTTAAATATCGAACCGATATTCTAAATCGGTTTTAACTTCCTCATAAACATATCGCTCCGCGCGCGCTTGAGACATTGCGAAATCATTCAAAAACGACATAACAGTTCGCACATCTTCCTGAGACTGCCCGCCCAGTTTACGCAAAAACAAAGCAATAGAGCGACAAACAGGCACCTCATTAACCTTAATACATTGCTTCACCTTCAACAGCAAGGCTTTTTTTTGCTCCTGAGTTAACTGCTCAACGGCAAAGGCCGCAGAAAAAAAGCCGACCGCACATACCCAATAATTTTCAGAATTTACCCAGGCTTCAGCCACAGAACCAATATATGACAATTTTCCCAACAAATTTTTGCTGAGATTTTCCGCAAGCTCCAACGTCATCACATCCGCCACCCATGCAGCGGCACGGTCTTCATCAAATTCCTCAACCGGATAAACAAAGGTTGCCAGCAGCATTGTCTCCCGAACCTTATCTCGCCACAAAGCTTCCGCGAGCCCCTTGTCATGTGGTATTTTGCCCGCCATCTGTTTCAATTCCGGTAATGACACTCCATAATTTTTAGCGTAAGCGACACCATCCGACACCATTCTATCAGCGGTCACACCATTCATCTTAAGATAAATACTACGGCGAATTTGCTTCAATTGACGCTCGGTTTCTGCACTGATATATATATATTTCGACATCTCACTCTATTTATAATCTATTAAAATACTGACACTTGCAATTATCTATTTTTTTTTACCCAAAAAGCTTGGTTTCAAACGATATTTACACTACTTTTGCACCGCAAATAAACGGTGGCTGTAGCTCAGGGGTAGAGTAGTGGATTGTGGTTCCATTGGTCGTGGGTTCGAACCCCATCTGCCACCCTTTTTGAAAGGAATAGTAATAATTACTATTCCTTTTTTTATTCACAATGACACAAAGGCTTACGTACCCTATCTTTGAATGTAAGAGCTACTCCCACGTGGCCATTCACATATTTTGACTTGTACGGAATATTATTAGATGTATAAGAGAGTGGCAAATAATCCGTTGTTGCGAAAAAATTAAACGGACCTCCTATCAAGTTCAGCCCCAAGCCCAAACTCCCCATATTACCATTTATCAATCCATAGCCCACAGAAGCGTTAAACCAATAAAACGGGCGGAAATTTACAGAAGCCAGCACTTCATTGTATCGATATCTTCCCCCAAACGTTTTAACACACAACAACCCGAGATTAATTTTCTTTTTTATCAGGTCATAATCAGCCCCCAAACGAACCGTTGCAGCCAGCGCCTTTACATATCCATGCGCAGCATCAAACGTTGATTTATATGAATTTTTGAGCGAATCGCCCACCTGCTGACCCCAGTTAGAAGTTGCATTATCAACAGTAAAATCCCAGCTCTTATAAGATGTACGCGCATTCAAATTCCCCTCCCAATCACTTTTTTTCCAACGAATAAATCCGATGTCATCTATAGATCCTGAAAATTGAAGCCTGTCATCGTACCGATAAGCTGCTCCGGCATCAAGCCCCAGACCAAACCCTACCGGATGAAGCATCTTATCCAGCTTGACATCCTCCTGCCGAATATAAGGCAATCCGTCACTACGCTGCGAGACTGCAACAGGGGATGTAAATCGGGCCTTACCTTTCCCATACAAATCAATATACTGATCTCCGACATCAAGTCCTAATTCTGAAAAAGAAAGATCTGCATGAGCCTCGCCAAATAAAACTTTCACTTTTCCGCCTACAGTCCAACTGTCATCTATTTTTCGGGAATAACCGAACGCCATTTCCAAATATGCCGATGCATCGCAACCAATTTTATGAAGATTGTATTTTTTGGTTTCAAGAGCCACCGGAGCGCCATCAAATCCAAGCCGGACTAATGATTTCGGAATATTTATCCCTACCCGATCCCGCTCACTTATACCAAATGTAAAATAACCCTCCGGCAACCTAAAACCAAAACCCAACAAGTTCACCCGGGACTCCGAGGTGATATTGGTTGTTGTTTTCAATTTATTCAAAAACGGACTATGATCGGCATTAGATTGCAATTCAGGAACCAATTCATCTCCTTTTTTCACCACAATATCTTGTGCCGAAACCGAGTTATTGCCGACACTGAAAGCCACACCGGAAATAACCGGCAAGTCAATATAAAATTTTTGACTGGGAATAAACGCCGGATTCAGAACGTTGCGAGCCGGAACATTCTCCATGTAATACAACATATTTACTTGCGCATGAAGAGCACAAGGGAGCAGCAGAGCCAGGCAGAGAAATAGCCAAAAATTGTTTTTTTTCATTCGACTCAGTAAAGTTGGATGAATACAAAAATAACGCCACAAAAAACAAGATTGTTCCACAAAAACAAAAAAACTGCTTAAGATAACACCTCAAGCAGTCTCCATTCTATACTTTTCTATTTAATGCACACCGCATATTTTAAATATCCAGTAGACTATCGCAGCTATCATTCCACTTATAGGAATAGTGATTACCCAGGCGACAAGCAGCTGACGGGTTATTCCCCAACGCACCGCACTAATACGCTTCAGCATTCCAACACCCATAATAGACCCTGCAATGGTATGCGTTGTACTTACCGGCACCCCAAGCCCCTGAGAAACTCCGTACAACGTTATAGCACCGGCTGTCTCCGCAGCAATACCTTCAAAAGGAGTAACTTTAGTGATACGCGTTCCCATTGTCTTGATAATTCGCATACCACCCATCAAAGTACCTAAGCCAATTGCCGTATAACATGAAATCGGCAGCCATTCCGGAACATGATGCATATCCTTGTGAGCAAGCCACTCTGGAACGTATATCCCGTTTTTCGCACAGTATCCGTTATAAACAGCCAAAGCTGCCATAATAATACCAATTACCTTCTGAGAGTCTGATCCACCATGACCCAAACTAAGAGACGCAGAAGTAAACAATTGCAATCGCCGGAAAATATGATCGGCCTTATAGGAATTGACCCGCCGGAAAAGATTTATCACGATTGTTGCAATAATTAACCCGGTCACAATACCAATAAGTGGTGCTGCGAAGATAAACAAAACTGTTTTTTCGATCACTTCCGAATTCACCACACTAAAGCTCATGGCATGAGCCACTGCCGCTCCGGCAAAGCCCCCCATCAACGTATGCGACGAACTGGAAGGAATACCAAACCTCCACGTAATCAGGTTCCAGGTAATACCCGCAATGACACCCGCCAGAATTACAACCAGGTTGATCGTTTCGGGATGAACGGTTTTTGACACCGTATTTGCTACTTTAAGGTCAAAGATCCAAAAAGCCACAAAATTAAAGAAAGCGGCCCAGCAAACGGCCTGAAAAGGAGTCAACACCTTCGTTGAAATAACCGTAGCAATAGAATTCGCGGCATCGTGAAATCCATTGATCAGATCAAATACAAAGCAGGCAAGAATAATGATGATTAATAACGTAAAACTCATAGCTGGTTATGCGTATTTAATCATTATATTTTCGATAACGTCACAAACGTCTTCACATTTGTCGGTTACCGTTTCCAGTTGATAATAAACATCGCGTCTTTTTAAGATCTGTACCATATCCTTTTCATGATCAAACAGACGTTCAAGACCAGTATACAAAAGATCGTCTGCATGATTTTCGATGCTGTTGACATGCACCAGAGCCTTTACAACCTGATCTGTTTTCTTCAGATCACGAAGTCCCTGCACAGCAACATTAAGGTCTTCCGCTGCCTTATGAATCAAATCCACCGTAGCAACAATTGTCTGATCGTGTGTAGGGTCTACTTTATACAGCAACATACTCTTAGCCGCTACATAAATAAAGTCTGTCACATCATCCAGGGCGGAGATTAAACTATGTACATCTTCCCTGTCAAACGGAGTAATAAAATTACGGCCCAGTTCTTCAAGGACTTTATGAGTAACCTGATCGTTAGCATGCTCCACATCGTGCATTTTGTTTTTAATCTCACGACGCTTTACCTCATCCGGTTCATTTACTAACTGAAGTAACAATTGCGCGATTAAACAAATGTTATTGGTATCTTCCTCAAACAAGTCGAAGAAAACTCTTTCTTTTGGAATAAAGAGTTTGGCAAAGAAATTTGATTTCATTCAGTAGTGGTTAGATAATAGTAAGTTAGATATAAAAATGTCCATGAAAACTTCTCCGGCATTTTGTCGTCAAAGTTACCATGGACATTCCATTGTAACAAGAAAATAATGTTACTATTATTTAATTTATTGCATATCCATCATATTCTCATTGTTATTCATATCTTCATTGGACTGCTTACCTTTTTGCTTACGGGAGGCTTTTCCGTTGCCAAAATTATAAGACACATTTACCCCGATTACCCTGCCGTTAAAATAACTTTCAGACTGCTGGGTAAAATTGGTTCCCCAAGTATCTGTACGGAATTTACGGGAATTAAAGACATCTCTTACATTCAAATTCGCAGTCAGTTTTCTATTAAAGAACGATTTTCTCAACCCAAAATCAAGAGAGTAATTGCCTTTATTCTTTCCCTGAGACACATAATAAGGGGCACTATAAGCACCTATAAGCTGCATAGAATAATTGGCCGGCAACATAACATTGGCTATCGATTTCACATTCCATGAAAAACTTTCTTTACCGGGGATATTGATCGTTGTATTGTCTACAAAGTATTGTCCCGTGTGCAAATTACTGTAAAATCCATTAAACGTAGTCGTCAGGCTCAAGATGCGGAAGAAGCTATTCTTCATAACAACTTCAAGACCGGCAGACTCTGTTTTGGCTCCGTTCATTGTCGTATTCATCATAATACCACCTTCCAGCCAACGTACCGATTGCATTACATCTGTGGTATAACGATAATACAAAGATGCGGAAAGCGAGTGCATTTCCCAACTTTTCAGATAGTTCAGCTCAAACGAGTTCGTATATTCCGGTGTCAAAGTAGGATTTCCAAAGTACCAACTTGTTGAGTCGGATGTATCAATAAACGGGTTCAATGAGCGGCCACGGGGACGGTTCAGTCGACGGGTATAATTCAATTGAAATTCATTGCTTTTATCCATGGCATAACTCAGATAAACACTGGGAAATGGCTGTATGTAATGAATTGAATAATCTTTACCATCAGAAGTAAAATTAATATCCGAAAGTTCTCCTCTCAGTCCAAATTGCGCACCAAACTTACCCCATTTGCTTGCATAAGTTGCATAAGCTGCATAATTTCTTTCTGTATAATCAAATTCATTGCTTAAGCGCGTATCAAACAACCCGTTCGTATAGCCTGTGATGTCAGAATTACGCACTTCATAGTTTCCGTCAAACCCGGCTTCCAGTCTGCTATTTTCAGAAAATTTCTTCGTATAATCAACCTTCAACTCTGCTTCTGGGTTTTTCCCGCTGGTATGCTGGGATTGCTGCGACGTCATCAACCCTAAATTGTCATACTGAATATGTCCGGCATCAGAACTATTAGGATGATTCGAAAAAGAGAGTGTAGCCAACAATTCGCTGCCTTTTTTATCCAGTTCTTTTCTATAGTTTAAGTCAATATTAAACATATTCCGGTTTCCAGACGAAGTATTTTCTCTTGAAAACTGACGTACCAGATTATTATTTGCATCAAATGACTGATAGTTGATTGTCGATGGTCCGTCTGACGAACCAAACATCATAAATCCGGAAAAACCAAGAGTGCTTTTTTCGTCAAGATGAAAATCAAGGCCACCCCTGATAAAAGGCCCATGCATGCTTCGGGTCGATTCATTTGTCTGCTTAAGAAGCGACAATACATTGTTGGTTGCAGGGTCGATGGTATATCTGTTACTCCAACCCCCACCCGACATTGACATTCCACGCATTCCAACACTGGCAAACGCATCAATTTTCGAACTATTGTAATTAATACTTGCACCAGCGTTGTATCCCAGTTTACCGTTTTCTGGAATCATCACTCCGGACGAAAGAGATCCGTAATACCCTGCTTTCCGGTTCTTCTTTAATATTAAATTAATAATACCCGCAGATCCTTCAGGGTTATACTTTGCCGAAGGGTTTGTTATAAGTTCAACCTTTTCAATGCTTTCTGCCGGCATTTGTTCCAGTATTTGTGCGCGGTTATCTGCACTTAAACCAGAAGGTTTACCATTGATCCACACTTCGACGTTAGCATTATTTCTCAATGAAATATTTCCATCATTATCCACATCGACCGAAGGAATATTACGAAGCATTTCAGAAGTAGACGATCCAGCGGCCGCAATTGTTTGATCAACCGTAAAGACTTTCTTATCAATCTCCAGTTTCATTTGCGGACCTTGCCCACGAACCTGAACCTCGTTGAGTGTTTTACTGTCTTCCGACAAAAGTACAGTACCTAAATCAACAGTCTTTCCGGCAACAGTTATCAATTTACTTACAGGAGTATATCCCACAAACGAAATTTCGAGCTGATATTTACCATTATTTACTTTAGACAGCAAAAAAGTGCCCTGATCATTAGTCACTGCACCTGCAACCGGAATCTTTTGACCCGGCTTTGTCAAAACCACATTAACATACCCAAGCGGTCCATTGGTACCTGCATCTTTTATAATTCCTTTTATTACCGTCTCGGCAAACAGAACATTTAAACTTAAAAGACAGGCCAACAACAAAATCACATTTCTTTTCATTCAAAAATCACATTTAGTTATTATTCATATTTCGTTCCAATATTGCGATTAACAAACAGGCTTCTCTGAACAGAGAAGCCTGTTGTCAGATGATAAATGATCATTCATTCATCAATACTGAGACCCTTAAAACCCGATAAAGTTTAAAGTTCTGATTAAGTTTATCGGAATGTTGGAAGGATATATTCGTTATCGTTTGCAAGAATTGTCCCCACATGATTGATTTCCAGGAACGATGTTCCACCACCCAATCCGGAACTACCACTCAGGTAAGCTACCAAGTCGTTTTGTTTAAGCAATCCTTTACGCAACAAAAGGCGCAATGCTGCGAAGAAGTATTCCCTGCGATCTTCTTTCAAAGCCTGATACATAGGAATAATTCCGTATGACAACATCAACTGACGCATTGGGCGTTTGTCATAGCAAATAGCAATCACAGGACTGGTTCCGCGGTAAGCCGCCAGAAAGCGAGCCGTACGACCCGTATAGGTATCTGTAATAATAGCTTTTACACCAAGTTCTGAAGATGCTTCGGCAGCACGGTGTGCCAAAAACGAAGTAACATCAAACTCATCTTTGGAGTAAGAAATAGGAATTTCGTTTTCCGCCATTTTGGCTTGTTCGGCTTCCTGAGCAATACGAGCCATCGTCTGAACCGCTTCAACAGGATATTTACCGTAAGCAGTTTCGCCACTCAACATCACGGCATCCGTACGCGAATAGATAGCATTTGCCACGTCAGTAACCTCTGCACGGGTAGGACGCGGATTTTTAATCATCGTATGCAACATCTGAGTAGCCACAATTACCGGTTTTTTTGCCATCACACACTTACGAATCAAACGGCGTTGAATTGCCGGAATCTTTTCCTGAGCCACTTCAATACCCAGGTCACCACGTGCCACCATTACACCGTAAGCATATTGCAGAATTTCGTCAATATTATCGACACCCTCCTGGTTTTCAATCTTGGCAATGATCTTGATCTGGCTATTCTGTTCGTCAAGGATCTTTTGAATATCGAGAATATCCTGCTTATTACGCACAAAAGAGTGGGCAATAAAGTCGATATCATGTTTAATGGCATACTGAATAAATTCGCGATCGCGATCGGTCAACGATGGCAAATTGATACGCACACCCGGAACATTAACACTCTTGCGGCTTCCCAGCACACCAGCATTGGTCGCTTCGCAAACAAGATATTCGTCTGTTTTATCGATCACTTTGAGGTCAATTTCACCATCGTCTATCAAAATATCGTCGCCAATCTTCAGATCACGAACAAAGAACGGGTACGAAACAGAGATACACTCCTTGGTGGTCGGCTGCTGTGGGTTACCCACAACTTTAATACGATCTCCGGTTTCGATATCAATATTTTCGGGGGTTATGGTAGTACGTACTTCCGGCCCTTTCGTATCGACCAGTACGCCGATATATTTCGATACTTTCCGAACGTTTGTCACAATTTTATTCAGTCCGGCTTCGTCGAGGTGAGCGGTATTGAGGCGAACCACGTTCATTCCGACATTAAACAACTCGCGCAAAAACGCTGTATCACATTGCTTGTCCGAAAGCGTGGCTACAATCTTTGTGTATTTTATCATAAGTGTAATATGTTGATGTCTTTAAATATCAATTTCAAGAGGTAAATTTTCCGACAAAAGGCAAACTTACCAGCAAAGATACTACGAAACCCAACCAGTGTGTTTCGCAAAATATACTTTTGAATATCCGAAAAAGGGATGCCAGTTATTTACCATGAAACCAACCAAACCCCAATCTCCAGTTGAGACTCATTTGTTTTTGTTCCGCTCTATCAGCGCTTCAATAGCCAAACGGTACGAGTCGAATCCGAAACCGACTATAGTACCCATGCAAGCGCCCGAGATAGTAGAATGGTGACGATACTCCTCACGACGAAAAACATTGGAAATATGCACTTCTATCACCGGAGATGTGATGGAACGAATTGCATCGGCAATAGCAATGGAAGTATGCGTATAAGCCCCCGCATTCAACACAATGCCATCGATCGTAAATCCATGCTCATGAAGCGTGTCAATTATTGTGCCTTCGTGGTTGGATTGAACATAGTGGAAGTTATGTTCGGAAAAACGGGCCGTAAGATCAGAAAAAACGTCATCGAAAGTCAACGTTCCGTAGATTTCCGGTTCTCTTTTGCCCAGCAAATTAAGGTTAGGACCATTGATAATGAGAATATTCATAAATGGTAACGATATGCTCGAATTTTCCACAAAAATAGCAATATTTTTTGGTTTTCGGTCATCAAAAACCACCTTTTCATTACAAAAGGGACAATTTGTTTATCTCCGTCACCTGCTTGTTCAAAAACAGGCACCTTTGGCTACACCAATGAGATTTATTCGATGACAGGTTTGAGTATCTTCCCGGCAAACAAAATGGTTCCGGTACTCTTCTCTTTGATAAAGAATAAAAATGGACGGTTGACAATGAATGAAGCTATCTGCGGTCCGACAGATGTATAGCCCATTTCAACGACAGTTACTGCTGCAGCCTCCGTTCCCTCCTCGTCGACAGTTACAAAGGTATTGTGCAAAACCCGGCTGATTGCCAAGCCTCCGCCATTTGCAATTTTTGAAAAGTCAGCAAGATTAGAAAAAGCGATTCCCATTCCCATTTGTGACAACGAATTATTCAACAGCGTTTTATAGCTAAGTTTGAATTTAGGTAGTTCAACATGTAACTTAATCGAATGCATTCCCCCCAGCCAGTTCTTCCATGTCGAACTATTCATCTTATCTACAATCTGGTCGACACTATAGTTGCTTGCAGGCAGCACCACTACCATGCTAAAAGCTCCATTGCCGTAGGGCAGTTCGGCGCACTGCACACTATCATTGCCAAAATAGTTGAACGTATTCTCCTGCTTCATATATTTTACAGGAACAGAGCCGGTAGGAGCAGCAAAACTACCGCTAAAGGTATCCGATGTCTTAAATTGAGACTTCCATATTCCCTTAAAATAAACGGCATTGATCAAATACATCATCACATCGTTCGAAATATCATCGATTACGTGGGGAACCTTACCATTGGTGTTTTGGCTACACCAATTATTGATAATATCCTTTGACGAAGGTTGTCCAAAATCGAGAGACTGCGCCTTTGCTCCATAATAAGCGGCATTTACGTCGTAGAAACTCTGCAAAACGGGAAAATCTTTCCGCGTCCAAATCGAATTGGCAATTTTCAGCTGCGTGGACGGATCGGCACCCAGCAAACCATCTGTCAATTTTTTATAATAGGCATTGATTTCGTCGGAAGAGAAGCCATTGCGGCGCAAAGCAGTTTCCATGGCTGTTTTGGTAGTTCCGGCGGCACCATTGTATGTCATGCCCAAAGCCTGACTTATACTTAACGGAGAGATAAAAAAGTTACCGTTGCTTTCTGACCGGTTAACGTTTTTGAGAAGATCGAACGCAAACGAATTATCGGCCGAAACCTGTTGCGTTTGCGAAGCACTGAGTTCAATCGGCTCATAAGGCTTTACCACCTGATTGACATTTTTCGAATCGTTGCAGGAAAAAATCACACACAGCATTCCTGTTAATGCAGCACAAAGAATAATGTTTTTCATAATAGATAGAATTTTAGACAATCCCTCATTACAAAATAAGATGCCATTCATTTTCAAAATGTTGCATTGAAAACTCATTATTTAACATAAATATTTCGCCAAACAACAAACCACTAATCTCATGTCCAAAAACAATGTTGTTAAACATGTGGTTCACAGGGAGTTTTTAATCAAATCTCGCTATATTGGCATATGCAAAATTGAGTCCTCGAAAGACGATTTTTGCTTGATAACTAATTGTAAAACTTAAATCTATACAGTTATGAAAGTTTATCAATCAAATGAAATTAAGAACATCTCACTATTGGGAAGTTCGGGATCCGGGAAAACCACTCTTATAGAAGCGATGCTCTATGAGAGTGGTATTATAAAACGTCGCGGCACGGTTGAGGGACAAAACACAGTCTCCGACTATTTTCCGGTAGAACACGAGTATGGATATTCCGTATTTTCAACTGTAACACATGTCGAATGGAACGGGAAAAAGCTCAATATTATTGACTGCCCGGGTTCCGACGACTTTATCGGCGGAGTTATCACTTCTCTGAATGTGACCGACACTGCAATTATTCTTCTTAATACTCCTTATGGTGTAGAAGTTGGAACACAAAACCATCTTCGTTACACCGAACGATTTTCAAAACCCGTTATTTTTGTCGCCAATCAGTTAGACCATGAAAAAGCGGATTTTGATCAACTTCTTGAACAACTAAAAGAACAATACGGAGGAAAAGTTGTTCAGATTCAATTCCCTCTGAATACCGGTGCCGGCTTCAATGCTGTTATCGATGTATTGAAAATGAAGATGTACCGCTGGAAACCCGAAGGTGGTGCTCCTGAAGAATTAGAAATTCCTAACGAATATAAAGATAAAGCAGATGATCTACACAACAAGCTCGTAGAATCGGCAGCAGAACACGATGAAGAGCTGATGGAAAAATATTTTGAACAAGGTTCTTTGACTGAAGACGAAATGAGATTCGGGATTCGCAAAGGACTTGTGCACCGCGACATGTTCCCTGTTTTCTGCGTTTGTTCGGGACGTGACATGGGTGTTCGCCGACTTATGGAATTCCTGGGCAACGTGGTTCCTTACGTACAGGATCTTCCCAAACCGGTTACGAAAGACGGCACAGAAGTTGCTCCCGATGCCACAAAACCGACCAGCCTTTTTGTATTCAAAACAAGCATAGAACCACATATCGGAGAAGTTTCTTATTTCAAGGTAATGTCCGGCAAAGTACATGAAGGAGATGACCTTGTAAATGTTTCCCGTGGCACCAAAGAACGCATCAATCAAATCTTCTCCGTTGCAGGTTCTCTCCGTGACAAAGTAGAAGAATTGGTAGCCGGCGATATAGGAGCTACTGTTAAGCTAAAAGAAACGCGCACCGGAAATACCCTCAATGCAAAGGGTTGCGAGTATGAATTCCCATCTATCTCCTACCCTGACCCAAAATTCCGTCGTGCTATCAAAGCCAAGAACGAAGCCGATTCTGAAAAGCTCAGCGAAATTCTCACCCGCATGCACGAAGAAGATCCGACATGGATTATTGAAATGTCGAAAGAACTGAAGCAGACAATCGTGTATGGTCAGGGCGAATTTCATCTTCGCACACTTAAATGGAGAATTGAAAACAACGATAAGGTAATGATCGATTATATTGAACCGAAAATTCCATATCGTGAAACAATCACAAAATCAGCACGTGCCGATTACCGCCATAAAAAACAATCGGGTGGAGCCGGTCAGTTTGGAGAAGTCCACCTCATTATCGAACCTTATTTTGAAGGGATGCCCACTCCGGATCTTTACAAATTCAACGGACAGGAATTCAAAATCAGCGTACGCGACAAACAGGAAATTCCTCTTGAATGGGGCGGCAAGCTGGTATTCATCAACAGTATTGTCGGTGGAGCGATCGATGCTCGTTTTTTACCTGCCATTCTAAAAGGAATTCTTGACAAAATAGAACAAGGCCCGCTTACAGGTTCTTACGCCCGCGACGTTCGTGTAATTGTTTACGATGGCAAAATGCATCCTGTAGATTCCAATGAAATATCATTCCGACTGGCAGGACGTAATGCTTTCAGCACAGCGTTCAAGCAGGCAAGTCCTAAATTGCTGGAACCAATTTATGATGTGGAAGTACTTGCTCCTTCCGATCGTCTTGGTGACGTTATGAGCGACCTTCAGGGACGCCGGGCAATTATCATGGGTATGCACAGCGAAAAAGGCTTTGAAAAGCTCACCGCCAAAGTTCCACTAAAAGAACTTTCAAGTTACTCTACAACGCTTAGTTCGCTAACCGGTGGTCGTGCTTCATTTACCATGAAGTTTGCCAGCTATGAGCTCGTACCAATGGATGTACAAGACAAGCTACTGAAAGAATACGAAGCTACTCAGCTAGAAAGAGAATAGTCTGTTTTACTTGTATAAAACGAAAGCCGTCCCGAACTGTGATTTGAGACGGCTTTTTTATCGAATTAAGTAAGCGGCTTGCTAATCATCAACTGCCAAATTTTAGAATTCAAAACTATCTTCTTCCTTTTCAATGAAGAAATATTGGCTGTCATAATTTTGAGCTTTGGCACCAAAGCAATTAATAAAAGTATGTTCTCCCTGACAATGCATCGGCACCAGCAATCCCGTTTTAATCCGTTGCAAAAACAAGATAACCCCATCTGCGAAATCAGCTCCGAGGCGTGGATCGAGAGGGAACATCGCCACATCCAAAACAGGCACTTCTCCTGCAAGAATATTTAGCTCATCCTGATAAAATCTTTCTGCGTCTGCAATTTCTTCCGGCGTCGATTCTTCTTTCCAGTGCCAGTCATTAAAATCACCTGCATGAAAGATTTTTTTGCCTCCGGCTTCAACATAAAACGAAACACCCTGGTCGGTTGACCCATAAGCCTTCACATATATTCGGTCGTCCTGATAAACCCCGCCTTTATTTAAAAAGAATCCATCAGATGACAGGCATTGCTTTTCATCGAGTATATCCTTGGAAAAAATATACTGAATATCCTTTCTGACAGTGCTCCACTCTAATATTTCCTTGTTAAAATGGTCGTGGTGCGCATGAGAGGCAAACACATATACCTTTCCTTTTAGGTCTGGCAAATGTCGCATCAGCCAATTATTCGCAGAATCTTTGTAATAATCAAAAATCAGTGTAATATCAGTTGATTCAATTACAAAACAACTATGAAATACATAAGTTAATTTCATATACCGTAAATCATTAAGAAAAATTTCCATTATTTCGTTTATTGCAACATCAACTATTTCCCAGTTTACCCCAAAAAGAACCTTTGCACTGACAAAAATACATATTCTTCACCAGAAAACAAGAAAGCCGTCCCTTTCGAGACGGCTTTCATCTTATATTAATTAAGAAGATTATTCGGGCAATACAGCCTTGCGAGCTTCAGTAATGCGTTCCATTTCATCAACAGAACCAACAATCATCTTATCAAATTCGCGTTGACCTGTACCGGCAGGAATCAAATGGCCGCAAATAACGTTTTCTTTCAAACCTTCCAGCTTGTCAATCTTACCGTTAATAGCAGCTTCGTTCAACACCTTAGTAGTTTCCTGGAACGATGCAGCCGACATAAAGCTGCTTGTTTGCAATGCGGCACGAGTAATACCCTGAAGTACCTGACTTGAAGTAGCAGGGATAGCATCGCGGGCTTCAACCAAACGTAAGTCTTTACGTTTCAAAGAACTGTTTTCGTCGCGCAACTTGCGTGCAGTTACAATCTGACCAGCCTTCAAAGTTTGAGAATCACCCGGATTAACAACCACTTTCTTACCCCACAAACGATCGTTTTCTTCGAAGAAATCGTTTTTATCGATCATTTGTTGCTCGAGGAAGCGGGTATCACCCTGATCAAGAACTTCTACCTTGCGCATCATCTGACGCACAATTACTTCGAAGTGCTTATCGTTGATCTTCACACCCTGTAAACGGTATACATCCTGAACTTCGTTCACAATATATTCCTGAACAGCGGTCGGCCCTTTGATTGCCAGAATGTCTGACGGGGTAGTTGCTCCATCGGATAAAGCGGTACCTGCGCGTACATAATCACTTTCCTGAACAAGAATTTGTTTTGAAAGTGGTACAAGATATTTCTTCACCTCGCCCATCTTAGAGGTAACGATGATTTCACGGTTACCACGTTTGATTTTACCGAACGAAACTTCACCATCGATTTCAGCCACAACGGCAGGATTTGACGGGTTACGAGCTTCAAACAGCTCAGTAACACGGGGGAGACCCCCGGTAATATCACCCGCTTTACCAACAGCGCGAGGAATCTTAACCAACAATTGACCAGCCTTGATCATATCGCCTTCATCGAGCACCAAGTGAGCTCCCACCGGTAAGCTGTAGTTACGTAATGGAGTTCCGTCTTTATCTACCACGTGAACGGTCGGGATCTTGGTCTTATCTTTCGATTCGATAATAATCTTTTCACGCAAACCGGTAGCTTCATCCGATTCAACCTTAAACGTTGTATTCTCGATAATATCCTGAAATTCGAGTTTACCACCCATTTCCGAAATAATTACGGCATTGAACGGGTCCCATTCACAAAGCAGCTGTCCTTTCTTAACCAAATCGCCATGTTTTGTATACAATTTCGCACCGTAAGGAACGTGCTGATTGGTCAAAACAATCTTGGTACGCGGATCGATCACACGCATTTCGGTCAAACGACCAACTACTACCTGATATGGATTACCGTTTTCGTCGATTGCATCAACGCTACGGAGTTCTTCAATTTCGACAATACCGTCGTAACGGGAAGTGATATTTGATTCAGCAGCAATATTCGAAGCGATACCACCCACGTGGAATGTACGCAACGTAAGCTGAGTACCCGGCTCACCAATTGACTGAGCAGCAATAACACCAACAGCTTCACCTTTGTGAACCATCTTACCGGTTGCAAGGTTACGACCGTAACATTTGGCACAAACACCTTTTTTAGACTCGCAAGTCAACACCGAACGGATTTCAACACGTTCGATCGGAGAATCCTGAATAGCCTGTGCAATATCTTCGGTAATTTCTTCTCCTGAACGAACGAGGATATCTCCCGTTAACGGATGCTGAATATCATGCAAAGATACACGACCCAAAATACGTTCGTAGAGAGAAGCGATTACTTCTTCATTATTCTTAAGTTCAACAGCTGTCAGACCACGCAATGTACCACAGTCTTCTTCGTTGATAATAACATCTTGTGAAACGTCAACCAAACGACGAGTCAGGTAACCCGCATCAGCCGTTTTCAGAGCGGTATCCGCCAAACCTTTACGAGCACCGTGGGTAGAGATAAAGTACTCTAACACCGATAGACCTTCTTTAAAGTTTGCCAAAATAGGGTTTTCAATAATCTGACCACCTTCGGCACCTGATTTCTGAGGCTTAGCCATCAAACCACGCATACCCGAAAGCTGACGAATCTGTTCTTTAGAACCACGAGCTCCTGAGTCCAACATCATGTAAACTGAGTTAAACCCTTGGTTGTCGCTCGAAAGCTGTTTCATCAAAATATTTGACAATTTCGAGTTAACGTGTGTCCAGGTGTCGATAATCTGATTATAACGTTCGTTATAAGTGATGAAACCCATGTTGTAGTTATTCATGATTTCTTCAACTTCGTTATAACCTTCCTGTACCAACGCTTCTTTTTCAGCCGGGATGATAACGTCTCCAAGGTTAAAGGAAAGACCACCCTTGAACGCCATCTTGTAACCCAAATCCTTAATATCATCAAGGAACTTAGCTGTTACAGCCACACCACATACCTTGATAATGTTACCGATGATATCACGTAACGATTTCTTTGAAAGCAATTCGTTAATGAAACCCATCTGAGTAGGAACACATTTGTTGAAGATAACACGACCGACAGTTGTTTCGATCAGCATTTCTTCCAGTTCTCCGTTTTCATTCAGGTCATTGTGGCGTACTTTAATCTTTGCGTGAAGAGCAACACGGCCTTCATTCAAAGCGATTTCTACTTCTTCAACACCATAGAAAGTCATACCTTCGCCTTTTGCTCCGGGACGCGGTTTTGTAATGTAGTACAAACCGAGTACCATGTCCTGAGAAGGTACGGTGATAGGAGCACCATTGGCAGGGTTCAAAATATTGTGAGCAGCAAGCATCAACATTTGAGCTTCAACCACAGCTTCGTTGCTTAATGGAAGGTGAACAGCCATCTGGTCACCGTCAAAGTCAGCATTGAACGCAGTACAAGCCAACGGGTGGAGCTGAATAGCTTTTCCTTCGATCATCTTAGGTTGGAATGCCTGAATACCTAAACGGTGAAGAGTCGGAGCACGGTTAAGTAATACCGGATGACCTTTCATTACATATTCCAGAATATCCCAAACCACCGGATCCTTACGATCAATGATTTTCTTAGCTGATTTAACCGTTTTTACGATACCGCGTTCTATCAGTTTACGGATAATAAACGGTTTATAGAGTTCGGCTGCCATATCTTTTGGCAAACCGCATTCATGCATTTTCAATTCAGGACCAACGACGATAACCGAACGAGCAGAATAGTCGACACGTTTACCAAGTAAGTTCTGACGGAAACGTCCTTGTTTACCTTTCAAACTGTCAGACAACGATTTCAAAGGACGGTTAGCATCTGTCTTAACCGCACTTGCCTTACGTGAGTTATCGAACAATGAATCGACAGCTTCCTGAAGCATACGTTTTTCATTACGCAAAATTACTTCCGGTGCTTTAATTTCGATCAAACGTTTCAAACGGTTGTTACGAATAATCACACGACGGTACAAATCATTGAGGTCGGAAGTTGCAAAACGACCACCATCAAGAGGCACCAACGGACGAAGTTCGGGAGGAATAACCGGAAGAACTTTCAGAATCATCCATTCCGGTTTATTGCGTAGACGTGAAGCACGGAAAGCTTCAACCACCTGAAGACGTTTCAGGGCTTCGGTTTTCTTTTGTTGAGAAGAAGTTGTACTACCAATATGACGTAGATCATACGAAAGACCGTCAAGGTCTATTGTCTGAAGCATGTCATAAATGGCGTCAGCTCCCATTTTAGCAAGAAACTTGTTAGGATCTGTATCGTCCAGTTGTTGATTTTCGCGTGGTAATTCGTCAATCAAATCGAGATACTCGTCTTCTGATAACAATTCACCTCTTACGATGTTTTCTCTTCCTTCAAGAATACCCGGCTGGATAATCACGTATTTTTCATAATAAATGATAGAATCCAGTTTCTTTGTCGACATACCTAACAGATAGCCAATTTTATTTGGCAACGAACGGAAATACCAGATATGTGCGATAGGCACCACCAAACTGATGTGTCCCATTCTTTCACGACGCACTTTCTTTTCTGTTACTTCCACCCCACAACGGTCGCAAACGATACCCTTATAACGAATACGTTTGTATTTACCGCAATGACATTCATAATCGCGAACCGGTCCAAAGATACGTTCGCAAAAAAGACCATCGCGTTCCGGTTTGTATGTACGGTAATTGATCGTTTCTGGTTTCAGAATTTCGCCGTGAGACATTTCAAGCATCTCTTCGGGCGACGCTAAACCAATCGTTATTTTGCTAAAATTGCTCTTTATCTTATTTTCTCTGATAAAAGCCATAGTTTTATTTTATTAAAGTTCTCCTGCCTCTTCTTGAGGCAAGAGAATTTTCGTTTTTTGAAGAATGTAATTTATTACCGAATGGTTCTACAGGAGGAATTATTCCAAGTGCACACTCAATCCGAGACCCTGCAATTCGTGCAGCAATACGTTCAGAGATTCTGGTAATCCCGGAGTCGGCATCGGCTCTCCTTTCACAATTGCTTCGTAAGAACGTGCACGACCTACAACGTCATCAGATTTAACAGTCAGAATTTCCTGCAGAATATGGGCGGCTCCAAATGCTTCCAGAGCCCAAACTTCCATTTCCCCAAAACGCTGACCACCAAATTGAGCTTTACCACCAAGAGGCTGCTGGGTAATCAACGAGTACGGACCAATAGAACGTGCGTGCATCTTGTCTTCAACCATGTGACCCAGCTTCAGCATGTAAATAATACCAACTGTAGCCGTTTGGTCAAAACGTTCGCCGGTTCCACCGTCATACAAATATGTTTTACCATAGTTAGGAACACCAGCTTTGTCGGTCCATGCGTTAAGGTCTTCAAGGGTCGCTCCATCGAAGATAGGTGTAGCAAATTTCACTCCCAGGTTTTTACCAGCCCAAGCAAGAACAGTTTCAAAAATCTGTCCCAAGTTCATACGGGAAGGCACACCCAGCGGGTTCAATACAATATCTACAGGAGTTCCATCTTCAAGGAACGGCATATCTTCCTGACGCACGATTCTTGATACAATACCCTTGTTACCGTGACGACCGGCCATTTTATCACCAACACGGATCTTACGTTTCTTAGCGATATAAACTTTAGCCAACTGTACGATACCTGAAGGCAGCTCGTCTCCGATCGTAATATTGAATTTCTTACGTTTGAGTTGAGCGTCGAGTTCCTTGTATTTCTTCAAATAGTTCACAATCACTGCCTGAATCATTTCGTTACGATGAGTATCAGTTGTCCAGCGACTTACATGAACCGTAGTATAATCAATATCGTTCATTACTTTTTGGGTAAACTTGCTTCCTTTCGGAATCAGGTCTGTACCTAAAAAGTCTTTCACTCCTTGCGATGTTTTATTCTGAGTAAGGGTTACCAGTTTCTCAATCAACTTCGCTTTCAAAGCTGCTGCTTCTTTTTCGAATTCTTCTTCTAATTTAGGAAGCACGGCCTTGTCTGCAAGACTCGATTTTCTGGTTTTCATTGCTTTTGCAAAGAGATTTCTTCCAATAACAACTCCTCTTAAAGAAGGAGACGCTTTGAGAGAAGCATCTTTAACATCGCCAGCCTTATCACCAAAAATAGCACGCAACAATTTTTCTTCCGGAGAAGGATCTGATTCCCCTTTTGGAGTAATTTTACCAATGAGGATATCACCGGGAGCTACGTGGGCACCTATACGGATAATACCGTTTTCGTCCAGGTCACGGGTTGCTTCTTCACTCACGTTTGGTATATCGGAAGTAAGTTCTTCCATACCACGTTTTGTTTCACGAACTTCAAGAGAATATTCGGTAACGTGAACTGAAGTAAAGATATCATCGCGCACCACACGTTCGTTGATTACGATAGCATCCTCAAAGTTGTAACCTTTCCAAGGCATGAATGCCACTTTCAGGTTACGTCCCAAAGCGAGTTCACCTTGTTCGGTAGAGTAACCTTCTGTCAGTATCTGACCTTTGGTTACACGGGTACCTTTTTCAACGATAGGACGAAGGTCCATCGTTGTTTCCTGGTTAGTCCGCTGGAATTTCGGGATAATATATTCTTTAACCGAATCATCGAAGTTGACAAATTCTTCATCTTCAGTGCGGTCATATCGAATTACGATACGTTTTGCATCAACAAATTCAACCACACCATCTTCTTCGGCCATGATTTGCGTACGAGAGTCCTGAATCATCTGACCTTCAATACCTGTCCCAACGATAGGTGCCTCGCTACGAAGCAATGGTACTGCCTGGCGCATCATGTTCGAGCCCATCAACGCACGGTTAGCATCATCGTGTTCGAGGAACGGAATCAATGAAGCCGCAATAGAAGCAATCTGAGTCGGAGATACATCCATCAACTGAACTTCATTCGGCGCAATTACAGGATAATCAGCGTCCTGACGAGCCTTAACGCGAGAACGAACAAAGCTACCATCTTCATTTAACGGAGCATTTCCCTGTGCAATAAGCTTGCCATCTTCTTCTTCGGCAGTCAGATAAACAATACCAGTTCCAGAAATATCAACTTTGCCCTCTGAAACTTTACGATAAGGAGTAACAATAAAGCCCAGATCGTTAATTTTAGCATACACACAAAGAGAAGAGATCAAACCAATGTTTGGACCTTCAGGTGTTTCAATAGGACAAAGACGTCCATAGTGAGTATAGTGTACGTCTCGAACCTCAAACCCTGCTCTTTCACGTGAAAGACCACCAGGCCCAAGAGCTGACAAACGACGTTTGTGCGTAATCTCGGCCAAAGGATTGGTTTGGTCCATGAACTGCGACAACGCATTTGTTCCGAAGAACGTATTAATAACCGAAGAAATTGTCTTCGCATTAATCAAATCAGTTGGAGTAAACACCTCATTGTCACGCACATTCATACGTTCACGAATTGTACGAGCCATACGGGCAAGTGCAACACCAAACTGATTGTACAATTGTTCGCCAACAGTTCTTACACGACGATTGCTCAAGTGGTCAATATCATCCACTTCAGCTTTCGAATTGATAAGTTCGATGAGGTATTTGATAATTTCAATGATGTCTTCCTTCGTCAGAACTCTGACATCCATTTCTGTTGTAAGGTTCAGTTTGCGGTTAATACGATAACGACCTACCTCTCCGAGGTCATAACGTTTGTCAGAGAAGAACAAACCATTGATAACTTCACGAGCTGAAGTATCATCGGCAGGTTCAGCACTACGCAACTGACGATAAATATATAAAACTGCATCACGTTCCGAGTTACTCGGGTCTTTTTGCAGTGTATTGTAAATAATACTAAAATCGCTTTGATTTTGTTCTTCTTTATGGAGAAGAATTGTTTGGGTGCCCGAATCAATGATCGCATCGATGTGGCTGTTTTCCAAAATAACCTCACGGTCAATCACCACCTCGTTACGTTCGATGGAAACAACTTCACCGGTATCTTCATCCACGAAGTCTTCGTTCCATGATTTCAGGACACGAGCAGCGAGCTTGCGTCCAACAACCTTTTTCAGGCTGCTTTTGTTAACCTTAACTTCTTCTGCAAGATTAAAGATTTCAAGAATATCTCTGTCACTTTCGTAGCCGATAGCACGAAGCAGAGTTGTTACAGGTAATTTCTTTTTACGATCGATGTAAGCATACATCACGTTATTGATGTCCGTTGCAAATTCAATCCAGGCACCTCTAAACGGAATAATTCTTGCTGAATATAATTTTGTTCCGTTGGTATGTACACTCTGACCGAAGAACACACCCGGAGAACGGTGAAGCTGCGAAACAACAACACGTTCGGCACCGTTTATCACAAACGTGCCTTTTTCTGTCATATAGGGAATAGTACCCAAATATACATCCTGAATAACAGTATCGAAATCTTCGTGTTCAGGATCCGTACAATAAAGCTTCAGTTTAGCCTTTAAGGGTACGCTATGAGTCAAGCCTCGTTCAATACATTCTGGAATAGAGTAACGCGGAGGATCTACAAAGTAGTCTAAAAACTCAAGGACAAAGTTGTTTCGCGTATCAGAAATAGGAAAATTTTCTGCAAAAACGTTAAACAGGCCTTCATTTTTCCTTTTTTCGGGAGGAGCGTCCAGTTGGAAAAAGTCCTGAAATGATTTTAGTTGAACCTCAAGAAAATCCGGATAATCTAACGGACTTTTGATTGAGGCGAAGTTTATTCTTGGGTTTGCTGTATTGGACATCATTGGGAAGGAAAGTTTGATTGAACTTAATTAGCCGATACTCTGCTAAGAAATTAATTCAGTACTGTAGTCTAAAAATAAAGATGGAAAAGAAGGATAAAAAGACAAACTGAGGTTCAAATTTCGTAGCGAGTTGTTGAATTAATAGCACAAATGTATATTCAATAAATTGCCTTTTATAAGCAACCAGTTAATTAAACCAAAATGAATAACATTATACGCAAAAAGGTTTAGAATCTCATCAACATGAGATTCTAAACCAAATGCCTGTAATCAGGGTGTGTTATTTAAGCTCAACTTCAGCTCCGCCTTCAGTAAGTTGTTTTTTCAAAGCTTCTGCTTCGTCTTTAGCAACACCTTCTTTGATTGCGCTAGGAGCACCGTCAACTAAGTCTTTTGCTTCTTTCAAACCAAGGCCGGTAAGTTCTTTTACAAGCTTAACGATAGCCAACTTGTTTGCGCCAGCTGATTTCAAGATAACATCAAAAGATGTTTTTTCTTCTTCAGCAGCAGCAGCGCCTGCAGCAGGAGCAGCAACAGCAACAGCAGCAGCTGCGGGTTCGATACCGTATTCGTTTTTCAAAATTTCGGCCAACTCGTTTACTTCTTTAACGGTCAAGTTAACCAATTGTTCTGCAAATGCTTTCAAATCTGCCATGATGAGATATTTTTAAAAGTTTGGATTGATTTTTTGTTTTGTTTTTTATCGTTCTGACAACGTTTGTAATACGCCGTGAAGAGTGTTTCCTCCTGATTGGAGTGCAGATACCACGTTCTTAGCAGGCGATTGCAGCAAGGCAATAACATCTGCGATAAGTTCGTTTTTGCTCTTGATGTTAATCAAGGCTTCGAGCTGATCGGCTCCAACATAGAAACTTTCTTCTACATAAGCTGCCTTCAAAGCAGGTTTTTCCAGCTTATTAGTTTTGCTAAATTCTTTGATCAATTTAGCAGGAGCATTTCCAGTGTTAGAAAGCAACAATGCAGATGAACCTTTCAATGAATCAAACAACGGGCTGAAATCTGTGCCTGTCGATTCAAGAGCTTTCATAAGTAACTTGTTTTTAACGACCATCAATTTGATCTCTTTGCTAAAACAAGCCTTACGGAGCTTACTTGTATCTTCAGCGTTAAGTCCTTCGCTGTTAGTTACATAAAAATGGCTGTATGATCCGATTGTTTCTTTGATTTGCTCTATGATGACACTTTTATCTTCCTTTTTCATACACTACAACTTTTTTAGTTTTCTTCAACCGATTTGGGGTCAATCTTAATACCAAGACTCATTGTACTTGAAAGATAAATGCTCTTCACATAAGTACCTTTAGCCGTAGAAGGCTTCAATTTGATAAGCGTATGGATAAATTCCTTAGCATTATCAGCAATTTTTGAAGCATCAAACGACACTTTACCAATGGATGTGTGAACAATACCGCTTTTATCAACTTTAAAGTCAATCTTACCTTGTTTGACTTCTTGTACTGCTTTACCTACTTCATTGGTAACGGTACCACTTTTAGGGTTAGGCATAAGGCCACGAGGACCCAGCACACGACCCAGTGCACCAATTTTACCCATGATTGCAGGTTGAGTGATGATAACATCGATATCAGTCCAACCTCCTTTAATCTTTTCGATATATTCGTCAAGACCAACATAATCAGCGCCTGCAGCTTTCGCGTCGGCTTCTGCATCAGGTGAGCATAAAGCAAGAACCCTTATTTGCTTGCCGGTTCCGTGAGGAAGAGAAACTACACCGCGAACCATCTGGTTAGATTTACGCGGATCGATTCCCAAACGCACGTCAACGTCAACAGAAGCATCAAATTTGGTCGTCGTGATTTCTTTTACCAATTGTGCTGCTTCCTTAAGCGAATAGGCTTTCCCGGGTTCAACCTTGCTGTTTGCCAACTTTTGATTTTTCGTCAGTTTACTCATTGTTGAATTTCTTTTTAATTATTTACCGGGAGCTTCTCCTTTGACTGTAATACCCATACTACGTGCTGTTCCTGCAACCATCGTCATTGCTGATTCGATTGTGAAACAGTTCAAGTCAACCATTTTGTCAGAAGCAATAGTCTGCACTTGTTCCCAAGTGATTTCAGCTACTTTCTTACGATTTGGTTCTGCAGAACCTCCTTTTAACTTAGCAGCTTCCATCAACTGGATTGCTACCGGAGGAGTCTTTACAACAAAATCGAATGACTTGTCTGAGTAATAAGTAATAACAACAGGTAAAACTTTACCTGCTTTGTCTTGGGTTCTGGCATTAAATTGCTTACAAAACTCCATGATGTTGATCCCTTTGGAACCCAGTGCAGGGCCAACGGGAGGCGATGGATTTGCAGCCCCGCCTTTTATCTGTAATTTGATAAGTCCAGCAACTTCTTTTGCCATGATTTGATTAAATTAAAATAATTATTACCAGAGTGAGGTTCGTAACAACCACTACTCTTTTTCCACTTGCATGAAACCTAATTCTAAAGGAGTCTTACGCCCAAAGATCTTCACCATAACTTTGAGTTTCTTCTTTTCGTTATTTACCTCTTCGATAATTCCGCTAAAACCACTGAAAGGGCCAAATGTTACTTTGACACTTTCTCCTATCGAATACTCGAGTGTGATATCTTCACCAGCCTCTTGTAATTCGTCCATTGTTCCAAGAATACGATTGACTTCCGAAGAACGAAGGGGAGTGGGTTGGTCGTTTGTACCGCCCAAAAAGCCTAAAACATTAGGCATTTGTCTGAGACGGTGAGCAACGTCGCCCACAATGTTAGCTTCGACGAGAACGTAACCGGGAAGATAGCTTCTCTCTTTCGTGATCCGCTTTCCGTTACGTACTTGAACTACCTTTTCGGTTGGTATCAAGACTTGAGATACATATTGACCAAGGTTGGTGTTTTTGAGTTCTGCCTCAACATACTCCTTTACCTTGTTCTCTTTGCCGCTAATAGCACGTAGCACGTACCATTTCTTTGCAGACTCAGCCATTTTCAACCTCCTAGATAATCTGTTTGTAAATAAACTTCATGACACTTTCGAACCCTAAGTCCATGACCCATACTACCACTGCAATAACAAGGGAAGCAACTAAAACTACGACTGCACTGTTAGTAAGTTCTTTGTAAGATGGCCATGAAACCTTATGCACGAGCTCGGTGTAAGCTTCTTTACAATAATTGATGAATCTTTTCATAGCGAAGTGTTTTTTTTAGCACGGGAGGTACGACTCGAACGCACGACACTCGGTTTTGGAGACCGATGCTCTACCAACTGAGCTACACCCGTGTATTTTTTAATTTCTTCTTTTTCTGAAGAGTTGGAGAATAATCCTGACAGGAAAATTCCTGTCAGGATTTATTTGTGATCAGAATCTTTGTCAATAGCTCAACGCCATGGATTCAAAAACCCTGAGTTGCTTTATTAGTCAAGCAGTTCGGTGATCTGACCTGCACCTACTGTACGACCACCTTCACGGATAGCGAAACGCAAACCTAAGTCGCAAGCTACCGGATAGATCAATTCTACAGTGATTGTCAAGTTGTCACCTGGCATAACCATTTCTGTTCCTTCCGGCAAAGTGATTTCACCAGTTACGTCCAATGTACGGATGTAGAACTGAGGACGGTATTTGTTGTGGAATGGAGTGTGACGACCACCTTCTTCTTTTTTCAGGATATAAACCTGAGCTTTGAAGCGAGTGTGAGGTTTAACTTTACCCGGGTGAGTAATAACCATACCACGTTTGATTTCGTCTTTGTCGACACCACGAAGCAACAAACCTACGTTGTCACCAGCCTGGCCATCGTCCAAAATTTTACGGAACATTTCAACACCGGTTACAACAGATTTTTTACCTTCTGAACCAAGACCGATGATCTGAACTTCTTCACCTGTTTTGATAATACCTGTTTCGATACGACCTGTTGCTACAGTACCACGACCTGTGATAGAGAACACGTCTTCAACCGGCATCAAGAAAGGTTTATCAGTATCGCGCGGAGGCAGTGGAATCCATGTATCAACAGCTTCCATCAGTTCCATAATTTTATCTTCCCATTCAGCAACACCATTCAAACCACCCAAAGCAGAACCACGGATGATAGGAGTATTGTCACCATCAAATTCATAGAAAGAAAGCAATTCACGCATTTCCATTTCTACGAGGTCGAGCATTTCAGGGTCGTCAACCATATCGCATTTGTTCATGAAAACAACCAATTTCGGAACGTTTACCTGACGAGCCAAAAGGATGTGTTCACGTGTTTGAGGCATAGGACCATCAGTAGCAGCTACTACGATGATAGCACCGTCCATCTGAGCAGCACCAGTAACCATGTTCTTTACATAGTCGGCGTGACCCGGACAGTCAACGTGAGCATAGTGACGGTTAGCTGTTTCGTATTCAACGTGAGCGGTGTTGATAGTAATACCGCGTTCTTTTTCTTCCGGAGCGTTGTCGATAGAATCGAATGAACGCATTTCAGAAAGACCTTTTTTTGCTAATACAGTCGTGATCGCAGCTGTCAACGTTGTTTTACCGTGGTCTACGTGACCGATGGTACCGATGTTAACGTGCGGTTTCGTCCTGTTAAAATGTTCTTTTGCCATAACTCAGAAAATATTATTTATTAATAAATAGATGTGGTTACCATCGTACTGTTTGAGCTGTTGATGGGAATTGAACCCATGACCTCTTCCTTACCAAGGAAGTGCTCTACCCCTGAGCTACAACAGCAAAGTGTTTTACATTTGTCTATTGACAATTACTCCGGCCTGAGCCGGAGTAATTTTTGTAAAACCTGGAGCGGGAAACGGGACTCAAACCCGCGACCCTCAGCTTGGAAGGCTGATGCTCTATCGACTGAGCTATTCCCGCAAAATACATTAACAACTTATCCGTTGACAATTTACGTATCTCTTTATAAAGACAAATCGCAAATGGGGTGGGCAGTGATGGATTCGAACCACCGTAAGCGTAAGCTAGCAGATTTACAGTCTGCCCCATTTGGCCACTCTGGTAACTGCCCTAAATTCTTTATTAGAAAAGATAATCAATTATCTTCTATCGAAGATTAATTTCCAAAAATGTAAAAGATCGTTATCTTTAATTATCTGTTCAATTTCCTTTCGAGCCTCTTGTCGGATTCGAACCAACGACCCCGAGATTACAAATCACGTGCTCTGGCCAACTGAGCTAAAGAGGCGTCTCGATTTTTCAATCAAAAGCCGTCTTAACTACTTCGTTAAAACGGCTTGCAAATGTAGATGTTTTTTTCAGAAGTACCAAATCTTCCTTGGTTTTTCTTTCAAAAAATTTTATTTTTCAAAACAGCTCTCTCAATTAATTAAAAATCAGAGAGCTATTCTACATTTCCAACTGTACTGTTTATTAATTTGCGGGTTGTTTAATTTTTTCTTTGTGTCGAATCACTTGTTTTTCGATCGCATCCACTGCAGTATCGACTGCTTCTTCGAACGTATCACATACTTTTGATGCGAAAATTTCATTTCCAGGGATGTTAATTTTCACCAAGGCTTCCTTGTTGGCAACAGCTTCCGGCTTTACCACTTTCAAAATAACTTCCGCACTCAGTATTTCGTCAAAGAACCTGTCGAGCTTAGATACTTTCTTTGTAATGTGTTCTTCCAATTTCTGGCTAGCCTCAAATTTGATGGCTTGAATTCTAATGGTCATGGTTACCTCCTTTTTTTTGCCCTTGGATGGGCTTGTTGATAGATGGAATGCAACTGATCAAAGGTCGTATGGGTATAAATCTCTGTCGCCGACAGATTACTATGTCCCAACAGCTCTTTCACCGCATTCAGTTCTGCCCCGTTATTCAATAAGGTTGTTGCAAATGTATGCCTTAACACATGAGGACTTCTCTTTTTTACAGGAGTAACCCCGGTAAAAGCATTTCGCACCTTATTATATATGAATTTCGGATAAACTTCGGCTCCATTATTAAGGACTATAAGCCGCTCCGCAATATTTTCTTCTAAAAAAGCATCTCTTTCTTTAATATATCTGGCAATCAAATCTGCCAGTAATTGGCCGAAAGGAACAATGCGTTCTTTATTTCGTTTCCCCAGCACTCTGAGTGTACGTTTGTTCAAATCAACATCACCATCTTTTAAGCCTATAAGCTCTGCCCGCCTGATACCAGTCTGATAAAAAAGCTCGACAATTAACTTATCTCTCAAATGTTCAAAATCATTCTCGATGATGTTTTCTGAGACAAAATTAACTTCATTTTCCCGAAAAACCAAAGGTAATGGCTTTTTTATTTTAGGAGAAATGAGTTTTTTTGTTGGGTTATTCGTACACAGACTTTTATGTGAGAGAAAGCGGTAGAACGACTTGAGAGCGGATAGTTTTCTATTGACGGTTCTGGCACTATCGCCAGTTTCCATCAAGCTAATAATCCATTCGCGAATGGAAAGAGGAGTCACCTGCTGCGGATCAAAACTGTCTGACTCCGGATCTAAGAACCGGGCAAATTGTTTTATGTCGTTATGATACGACAAAACGGTATGAGAAGAAGAATTCTTCTCATACCGTAAGTATTCTATGAATAGGTCGATCATGCAACAAAATGGATTTGATGCAAAGATAACCTAAAACCGCAAATAAAAAAGCGGTTTATTCTTGGTTCTGATGTAATTGTTGAACGTAGGCAGCATGGATCAGCTCTTCACGACGAACAACTGACGGTTTCGAAAAAGCCTGACGTCTTCTCAATTCTTTTACCACACCTGTTTTTTCGAATTTTCTTTTGAATTTCTTCAAGGCTTTTTCGATGTTTTCGCCTTCTTTTACTGGAACTACAATCATTGTTTTAGCGAATTGTGTTTATATTATTTCTGATTATTTCGGGCTGCAAAGGTAGAGAAAGGTTTTTGATTCTGCAATATTTTCTCAGAATATTTTCTCAGATTCCGATTAATTCCGTTCTTCTACATTTACGATCCTATCATGTGAATTGGTTTTCAATGGATTACAATCCAATTCCGCCTGACTTTTTCTTAGCAGCGTCACCATCAGGCACAGGTTCTCTTTTCTTAACCTCTTTACCGGCATTAAAATGATAGTTCACTTCAACAAAGGTCAGGTTCTTAATCAAATTCAAGCTTGCCCGCGACATCTGGTAATAGCTTCCAGCTTCGGTAACATTGGTCTGTTCATATTTCAACCCCATTTTTACAGGAGGCATATACATGAGCGTTATGTTCAGCTTTTGTTTCATCAGAGATTTATTGATAAACAAAACTATCAAATCATTATTGTTTGACGTATATCCCTGAATAGCAGCATCTTTACACAACTGTTTTTGTAACACAGCTCCGGCTGTAAGTCCGATTTTCGGATTTACATAAACCAACGTCGAATTAATCAACGAGTTTCTAACGGTCGTGCCCACGCCATTAAATTCAAGATGGTTTTTATAAAAATCCATCCAGTTTTGCCAGAAAATTGTTTTGCTTAAAGGAAGTGTAAAATTGAGCTGTACACCGTAACGTTGATACAAATCAGCATTTACATTACTGATGTAATAATACTTTCCTACATTGGAAACAAAAGACGCAATCCGTCTGTTATCAAAATGATAATATGGCTCAATTGTAATAAAATTCATTATATGAAATTCCAGTCCAAGCTTTTGGTAAATAGCAGTTTTCAGATCCGGATTACCCACATTCCATGTCAAAGAGTCGGATGCCGTCTTAAATGGAGTCAGCTGATCCATGGACGGATAATCCGCAAATGTATGGTATTTTGCCACGACATTAAATTTGGGGCTTGCCGTATACTGCAAGTTAAAATAAGGAAGAAAAGCGCTTACATTTCTTGACTCACCCAAATAATTCTGATGATAGGTTTCCAAAACTCCACCACCTTTCATCTTCCATTTTTTTAACGGCTGGTAACTTACATACATCGAAAATCGATTTTTCAGTTCATCATACGAAAAGGAGGTTCCTGATAATTTATTCGTATTGCTTTGGCTTTTCAGACCATATCCAAGCTCCATGGACAACAACGGATTAAACTGATAAGTGTAGCCTGCATTGAAACGAATATAGTTACTGGATTTATTAATATTGCTCGCAGACAAAAAGTTATCCTGTTCGTATGTATTATCCGACACTCCACTTCCGAATCCATAACGCAAATCCGATGTCAACGAACTCTTTTCTCCGAATTTTCCGTTATAGGTAATTGTTGTGGTAAGCGAATTATTATGCCCTTTCTGCATAGATTCTGACGTACTTCGACTAAGAAAAACACCGTTATTTGAATTGGTCAGATTATTAAGAAATGATTGATTTTGCTTATCTCCGCTCCAGTTTACCTCCGCAGATATTGTCTGGTTTTTACTCAGCATATAGTCACCGCCCAGGCTTGCGCTTCCACTGGCATCTTTTATCCGCCCATTAGGGTTATCAAAATCAAACGGATCCGAAGCTGTCGTTATATTACCATACTTCTTAATATTATCGAATGGCAAACAAAAATTATTTCCATACCCCCATCCCGACATATAAATATTGTATTTCTTATAGGTATAGGTAAGATTCATATTGCCATAATCCTGAACGAACCACTGCGAACCATTACTGCCTGCCACATCAAAAAAGGAAGTATTTCCGACATAGAAATCAACCCCCGAATAATCTTTCTTGAGCACAATATTAATAACCGCCGTATAACCGTCAGTTGCATATTTACCTACCGGATCCTTTATCACTTCAACCCGTTCAATCCGGTCGGGCGAAAGGGTCTTGGCCATTTGCTGATCTTTTTCAACACCATCAATCAAAATCAGCACCTTTGTACTACCGTTGACACTGATTGACTTGTCATACCGGTTATAATTCACCCCGTTCAGCTTACCCAGCAGTTCCTGCGACGAAGCTGTGCCCGCCTTCAATTCTTTTGTAATAGTAAAAACATCACGATCAATCTTGTTTTGCCTTGCGCTGCCTTTTATCGCAACCTCATTTAGTTGCTTAGAATCCTCTTCCATCAAAAGAGTTCCCAGATCACGATCCTTAAATGCCATCTCCAGATTCTTATATCCCAGATAGCGAATTCGGATTTTGCCGGTCTTTGCCGGTGGGGTAATTTCAAAGTATCCTTTTGAATCAGTGATACACCCTATCAGCAAACTGTCGTGCGCCGATAACAACTCTACGGTTGCAAACTCAATTGGCTGCCTAGTTTGGCTATCCTTTACCGTTGCCGAAATATCAGCTGCACTTTTTGCAGATACCGACATTACACAAATAGTTATCAACACAGATAACGATAAGAAAAAACGTTTACTCTCCATACCTATTAAATTAATTGATTTAACTCTTTAGCGATCCGACATTTCTCTATAAAACAAAACAGCCCACATTCGTTTGATGTTATTATCTTCTGATTTGACTAGAGCCACCTAAATAATAGGACCGTTCAAACACCCTCTACCCTAATCATTCAACTATTTATTTTTGCTCTCAAACAGAATTTCTGTTTTGGTGTACTACTTCATTAATACACCGCAAAGATATGCTACTTTTTGCAAGCTTCAACCACGAAAATCCAATATTAACTTATTTTAATTTTACATTCATTAGAAAACCAGCATTCAAACAATAGAACACCTCAAAAATTTAGTCAATTAGCATTCAAATTTCACTAAAACCAAGAAAAACAAGACCATAAAACCATCAATATCAATAAGTCCAAATTCAAAAAATTAGTTTTCACAATTACCCAATTCGTTAAAAGAGAGAGGCAAAAACAAAAAAAGAACAGAGGTGATTGCATCACAATTTTTTTTTCGTACCTTTGCACGGTTTTTAATGTCGAGTCCGAAGTGGGAAAATTTGATACATATATCATTCCGTTAAAGTCCTTAAGTGCCGGTAATCACAGCTTTGAATACCAGCTCAATAACGACTATTTTGCAAAGATCGACAGTCCTGAAGTCCGTAAAGGCGATATAAAAGCTGTCGTTAACGTAAAGAAAACAGGGAATACATTTGAAATAACATTCAATTTGGATGGCATTGCAATACTACCTTGTGACCGTTGCCTCGACGATATGGAACAACCGATTTCTTGCAAAGAAAAGATTTGCGTAAAATTCGGTAAGGATTTTTCCGATGAAGATGAAGTGGTAATTGTTCCTGAAGACGAAGGCGAAATAAACATTGCATGGTTCCTGTACGAGTTCATTGTACTTTCGATACCAATAAAGCATGTACATGCCCCGGGCAAGTGCAATAAGGCAATGTCGGCGAAGCTCCGGAATCACCGGGCCCGCAACATAAATGACAACGATGATGAAAATCTCGAAGATGAGAATGAAGATTTAACTGACAACGAAGAAAGCGGCAATGATCCCCGCTGGGACAAGTTGAAAGATATATTCGATAACGATTAAAATATTTTAAAATGGCACATCCTAAAAGAAAACATTCGAAACAACGCACAGCAAAAAGACGTACTCACGACAAAGCCGTTGCTCCGACTTTAGCAGTTTGCTCAAACTGTGGTGCTATGCACATTTATCACACAGTGTGCGGCGCTTGCGGTTACTATCGCGGTAAATTAGCTATTGAGAAACTTGCAACCGTTTAATTTGTCGTTTGTCAATTGTGCAGACAAAAAAGAATTTGCCCTAAAACAAGTTGTTTTTAGGGCGAATTTTTTTAACTAACACCAAAACCAAATGAAAAAATTACATGCAAAAATAACCGGCATGGGAGCTTACGTTCCCGACTACATCCTGACAAACGACGAGTTGTCCCAAATGATGGACACCAACGATGAATGGATAATGACCCGTATAGGTGTTAAAGAACGTCACATTCTTAAAGAAGAAGGACTTGGCACTTCATACATGGCAGGTAAAGCCGTTAAACAATTGCTGAAAAAGACCAATACAAAACCGGAAGAGATTGATGCATTGATCTGTGCAACAGTTACTCCCGACCATATGTTTCCTTGCACTGCTGTATTAACAGCCGAATTGGCAGGGATTAAAAATGCATACACGTTTGACCTGAATGCAGCTTGTTCCAGTTTCACTTTCGGACTCACGACTGCTGCTGCTCTCATTGAATCAGGTAGATATAAAAAAATAATATTGGTAGGTGCAGACAAAATGTCTTCATTTGTTGACTACACCAACCGCGCAACAGCTCCTATTTTCGGTGACGGAGCAGGTGCTGTATTACTTGAACCGACTGAAGAAGAAATCGGATTTATTGATAGCAAACTTTACTCTGATGGTATCGGCTATCCTCATCTTCACCTGAAAGCCGGAGGATCTGCAATTCCTCCTTCTCACGAAACTATCGACAACAAAGAACACTACATATATCAGGAAGGCCAGGTTGTTTTCAAACATGCCGTTAGCAAAATGGCTGACGTTTCCGTAGAAATTATGGAACGCAACAATCTGAGTCACGACGATATTGCATGGGTTGTACCTCACCAGGCTAACCTGCGAATCATCGATGCCGTTGCTAACCGCATGGGTGTAGATAAAGACAAAGTGATGGTGAATATTGAAAAATATGGCAACACCACATCTGCAACCTTACCATTGTGTCTCAACGAATGGGAACCTAAACTCAAAAAAGGTGACAAAATCGTTTTAGCCACATTCGGAGCCGGCTTTTGCTGGGGCGCAGCCTATATCATCTGGGCTTACGACGGTAAAGAATCATAAAACGAGTGCCATTGGGACACCTCAATCGCTCAACAAAAATAATTCAACATTAGTTTCATATGAATATCGTTAGAAATGATATTGATGCAGTAAATGCAACAGTGACCGTACAGGTCAGCAAGGCTGATTACGCCGAGAAGGTGGAAAAAACCCTGAAAGAGTACAAACGCAAAGCCAACATCCCAGGATTCCGTCCGGGCATGGTACCTGTAGGTTTGTTGAAAAAAATGTATGGCAAAGCTATTCTTGCTGAAGAAGTAAACAAGGTAATGAGCGATGCATTAAACAATTACTTAAAAGAAAACAATGTCAATATTTTAGGCGAATTACTTCCTAACGAAACAGATCAAAAACCAATTGATTTTGACACTCAGGAAGAATTTGAGTTCGTTTTCGACATGGCTGTAGCACCTGAATTTGAGGTTGCACTTTCACAAAAAGACAAGGTTGACTACTACGACATCAAGGTTGACGATAAAATGATCGAAGATCAGGTTAAAAACCACCAGGGTCGTATGGGCAAACAAGTTCAGGTTGAAGAAGTTGCCGAAAAAGACATGGTAAAAGGTACTGTTGCTGAAGTATCTGACAGCGAAACTGCAATTACAGTTGAAAACGCTGTAATCATGCCTTCATATATTAAAGACGAAGCTCAACAAGCTGCTTTCATTGGCAAAAAAGTAGGCGATGTGGTTACATTTAACCCTTCAAAAGCATACACCAGTGAAGCTGAAATTGCTTCTCTTTTGAAAATTTCCAAAGAAGCAGCAAAAGAAATTACCAGTGATTTCACATTTACAATTACTGAAATCTCACGTTTCGAAGAACATGCTCTCGATCAGGAACTGTTCGATTTGCTTTACGGCAAGGACACAGTTAAATCGGAAGAAGAGTTCCGTACCAAAGTGTCTGCCGAAATCAAAGAAATTCTGGACGAAAACAGTTTCTACCGTTTCTCTGACGATGCCCGTGTTGCTTTAATCAAGAAACTTGACGGCATTGCATTCCCTGAAGCATTCCTGAAACGCTGGGTTTTGGCTACCAACGAAAAGGTAACCGCCGAACAGGTTGAAGCTGAATTCTCTCAAATGCTTGATGCTTTGAAATGGCAATTGATTCGCAACAAAATTGCAACTGCCAACGAAGTAAAAGTTGAGATGGAAGATATCGAAGCTTATGCACAGAAAGTACTGAAAGCTCAATATGCTCAATACGGCATCACCAATTTCCCTGATGATTTATTGGCTGAATATGCTAAAGAATCGTTGAAAAAAGAAGGCACTGCTGAAAAATACTTTGAACACGTACTGGAAAACAAAGTGACTGAAATTGTAAAATCAGCAGTTAAGCTGAATACAAAAGAGGTTTCTCTGGATGAGTTCAACCAACTTGGCAAAGCATAATTGAACCCACTTCAATAAAGAAAAACGGGAGTTATTTGTTATCAAATAGCTCCCGTTTCTTATATATTATCACCAGCTCTTAAAAGAAACTCTTAATTGCGATAATCAAAAACGTCACTCCGTACACAATTAAGAAATAACTCCGCTCTCTGACCGGAAGATAAGGCGGTGTATCAAGATTCTGACTCTTTAAAATCTTTGGAGCTAACATTTCCATCAACAAAAAGCAGCAAGCTCCGGAAAGCAGCCCGACAACCATTCCTCCAATAATATCAACCGGATAGTGCACTCCAAGGTACATCCGCGAATAGGATGTCAAAGCAGCCCAGATAAAGAAAGAAAAGCTCAGCAAATGGTTTCGCAATAAAAGACTCAGGAAAAGCGCAACGCCAAAAGTATTGGCAGCATGAGATGAAACGAACCCGTACATACCTCCTCTGTAATCGTGTACAATATGCAAAAGATTCATGATGGAAGGATCATGGGAAGGTCGCAAACGTGCAACTACAGGTTTGATTATCGCCGATGAAATATTATCTGCAAGCAAAATAGTAAGTCCCAGAAAGATCAAATACCAAACAGTTTTCACGCCGTTGTCCTTAACAAGCAAAAACAAAAGAACAACTCCAAACACGATTGGGAAAAGAGAACCGGAAAGAGTCCAGTAGAAGCTATCAAGCCATGAACTATTGTGCTGATTAATAAATAGCAATAAATGTTTATCCCACTCCACGAGTGGTTCTGGTAAATACATAAAGTCAGTACTTTGATTTGATTATTATTAATTCGCACAAAGATAAGAAAAAAGGGAGCATTTCTGCTCCCTTTTATATAAAGACATTTTCAATTTAAGTCTTCAAAAGCCCGGTATTATTCAAGAACGATCAAATCGGTACCTTCCAAAACAGAATCACCTTTGTTGACGTTAATTGAAACTACCTTACCTTCATGGTCTGCATTGATGGCGTTTTCCATTTTCATAGCTTCAAGCATAGCCACTTTCTGGCCTACTTTCACTACATCACCAACATTTACGTTGATTTCGAGGATAATACCTGGCAGCGGAGATTTGATGGCTCCGGCAGCACCGGTAGCAGCTTTAGGTGCGCTGGCAACAGGAGCAGCGGCAGCGACAACAGGACGAACAATTACAGGAGCAGCTTTTTCAACTTTCTCCATTTCAACCTGATAAGTTTCGCCGTTCACTTCAACTTCAGCAACGAAATCTTCCACTTTGTTGATAACAACTTTGTAGTCCTTACCAGCTATTTTATATTTATATTCTTTCATGATGAATAATTTTTCTGTGTGATGACTATTTCTTTACGTTGTAAGGTTGGCGCATTGAAAAAGCTTTGGAGCTCCATGGCGAGTAGCTGAAAGTTTCGTGTTTGATAGTCAAAACGTTGCTTTCCACGTCATGTACTTCGTCAGCCAGTTCGTGCAATGCCAAACCGATGGCAGCATAAACCGCTTCGTCAATTGTTACTTTCTTTTTCATTTTGAATAAGTATTAAATGAAAATTAAAGTGGAATATTACCGTGTTTTTTCAACGGATTAGTCACTTTCTTGGTAGCCAATTGAGACAATCCACGGATGATACGGAAACGGGTGTTACGCGGTTCGATTACATCCTCGATATAGCCATATTTAGCAGCATTGAAAGGATTGCAGAATAAATCGTTGTATTCTTTCTTCTTTTCTTCTGCAATAGCTTTTTGAGCTTCCGGATCTTCAACAGCTTTGATTTCTTTGCTGTACAATACTTCAACAGCACCGTCGGCGCCCATTACTGCGATTTCGGCAGAAGGCCAAGCGTAGTTAAGGTCACCACGAAGTTGTTTACAGCTCATTACGATGTGAGAACCACCGTACGATTTACGCAATGTAACTGTTACTTTAGGCACAGTAGCTTCGCCATAAGCGTAAAGCAATTTAGCACCGTGAAGAATTACACCGGCGTATTCCTGACCTGTACCCGGCAAGAAGCCCGGAACGTCAACCAAAGTAACCAAAGGAATATTGAATGCGTCGCAGAAACGAACGAAACGACCTGCTTTACGAGAAGCGTTGCTATCCAGTACACCTGCCAATACTTTCGGCTGGTTGGCTACGATACCAACAGACTGACCGTTGAAACGAGCAAAACCAACGATGATATTACGTGCGAAGTCGCGGTGAATTTCGAGGAATTCGCCGTTATCGATGATAGCACCGATAACTTCGTACATATCGTAAGGTTTGTTGGGGTTGTCAGGAATGATTTCGTTCAACGAATCTTCCAGACGATCGATAGGATCGGTACATGGAACAACCGGAGCTTCTTCCATGTTGTTTTGAGGAAGGAAGCTAATCAAGTGACGGATCAGTTCGAGTCCTTCTTCTTCAGTATCAACGGCAAAGTGAGCAACACCTGATTTAGAAGCGTGAACGCTTGCACCACCAAGTTGTTCTTGTGTTACATCTTCACCGGTAACGGTTTTTACCACCTTCGGACCGGTAAGGAACATGTAGCTGCTACCTTTAGCCATGATGTTGAAGTCGGTAAGAGCCGGAGAATATACAGCACCACCGGCGCAAGGACCGAAGATGGCAGAAATCTGAGGAATAACGCCCGAAGCAAGAATGTTACGTTGGAAAATTTCAGCGTAACCTGCCAAAGCATTGATACCTTCCTGAATACGAGCACCTCCTGAATCATTGATACCGATACAAGGGGCTCCCATTTTCATGGCATGATCCATTACTTTACAGATCTTTAACGCGAGAGTTTCAGACAAAGAACCACCGAATACGGTGAAATCCTGAGCAAAAACATAAACCAAACGACCGTTGATGGTACCTGAACCGGTTACCACACCGTCGCCGAGGTAAGTTTCTTTATCAATACCGAAGTTGGTACAACGGTGTTTTACAAACATATCGAATTCTTCGAAACTACCTTTATCCAACAGCATGTCGATACGTTCGCGAGCTGTGTATTTTCCCTTTTTGTGTTGCGAATCAATACGTTTTTGACCTCCGCCAAGACGAGCTTGTGCGCGCAAGTCAATAAGTTCTTGCACTTTAGTGAGTTGATTGCTCATAATTAATAATATTAAGATTAAAGACCTCTCCTACCCCATCGGAGAAAACCAGTAAACCGATCGTTAAGCCCGATTCGCTCCCTCTCCTTGGGAGAGGGCCGGGGAGAGGTTTCCTGTTTATATTTATTTTTTGTTAGGATCTTCGCAAAGTTCTGTCAATACACCGAAAGTAGATTTCGGGTGAAGGAATGCGATATTAAGACCTTCAGCACCCTTACGTGGTTGCTTGTCGATCAGCTGGATACCTTCTTCAGCCAATGTATTGAGTTGATCCTGCAAACCTTCAACAGCAAATGCAATGTGTTGAACGCCTTCACCTCTTTTTTCGATATATTTACCGATAGGGCCTTCAGGATCTGTTGATTCGAGCAATTCGATTTTTGTTTGGCCAATTTTGAAGAAAGCAGTTCTAACTTTCTGTTCAGGAACTTCTTCGATAGAATAGCATTTGGTGCCTAACATTTTTTCGTAGTAAGGAATAACAGCATCGAGGCTCTTAACGGCAATCCCAATGTGTTCAATGTGTGAAGGTTGCATAATTGATATAGTTAAGTTTGATTTGATTTATAGAAAAATTTCTTTATTTAATTTTTCGACGTGCAAAGTTACTGGAATAATTATACACCGCCTAAAAACTCGGTCGGTTTTTTCTTGTCCGAGTGCTAAATTTTACAAAATTTCCAAACATATTTTTTCTTTGACTAACAAACTCATTTCAAAACCATTACAATTAAATGATTTACCACACAAACTGCTAACATTAAACTTTGTATTTATTAAACTTGTAGCCTTAAACGACTTTACAGCGACCAGATTCACACCAAAACCCTCTATTTATTGGATGAATGAAAAGTTTGCCTAACTTTGCATTCCAGCCGAATAATTCCTGCATCGTTGATCTAAAACAGACGAAGCGATTTAGAATATCACTTTAATTTAAATAATTGAGACTGAAATGAAGAAGATGACTCTACTCATGGCTCTTTGCCTCGGGTGTACTTTTGCTTTTGCCCAGGAAGCAGCCAAAGAAAAAAAAGACAGCGTTGGTTTTGTTTTTACCACTGTTAAAGCCAACAAAATTACTTCCGTAAAGAATCAGGCCAGCTCGGGTACCTGCTGGAGCTTTTCCGGAATCGGGTTCCTCGAATCGGAATTGCTGCGAATGGGAAAACCTGAATATGACCTGTCGGAAATGTTCATTGTGCACCACAATTATCAGGAAAAAGCGCAAAAGTATGTACGCATGCATGGTAAAATCAACTTTGCTGCCGGTGGTTCATTTGCTGATGTAATAGACGCTATAAAAGAATACGGAATTGTACCCGACACCGTAATGCGCGGACTAAATTACGGAGAAGAAAAACACCGTCACGGTGAACTGGATGCCGTTACCTCCGCATACGTGGATGCAATTATCAAGAATCCGAACAAACAACATTTATCTACCGCATGGTTTGACGGCTTCAAGGGAATTCTCAATGCATATCTGGGCACAATACCTGAAGAGTTCACCTACAACGGTAAGAAATATACCCCGAAATCGTTTGCTGCATCTTTAGGTTTAAATTCAGACGATTACATTTCAATAACCTCTTTCACTCATCATCCGTTTTATACCAAATTTGCCGTTGAAATTGAAGACAACTGGCGCTGGGAAGAGTCGTACAACGTACCTATGGACGAAATGATGGCGATTATTGACAATGCCCTCAACAACGGTTACACCGTAGCTTGGGGTGCTGACGTAAGCGAAAAAGGGTTTACCCGTCAGGGCATCGGCGTTATTCCTGATGTGGATCCAAACAAAGCTCCTGCGGGAACAGACGAAGCCAAATGGATCGGGTTGAGCACGAAAGAAAAAGAAGATATGCTGTATAAAGTAACCGGACCGGTGAAGGAAAAAGAAATTACACAGGATTTACGCCAGAAAGGCTTTGACAATTACGAAACTACAGACGACCACGGAATGCAGATTTTCGGTATCGCAAAAGACCAGAAAGGCAACAAATTCTACATGGTTAAAAACTCATGGGGCACTGAAAACAAATACAAAGGTATCTGGTATATTTCAGAAGCTTTTGTAAAATACAAAACAATTGACCTCGCTGTTCATAAAGATGCGATTCCAAAGGACATTCGTAAAAAACTCGGCTTAAAATAAGAATTCTAAGCTTTCTTGAAACAGACACGGGATGATCGCAAGGTTATCCCGTGTTTTGTTTCTCTTGTCCATGAATTGAATTCTAATGCCACTCCAAATGAGGATAAATGATCTCTGAGGCAATAAAAACTATCTCATAGATTTTGTATCTTTGCAGTCCAAAATTGTATAGTCAGCAGAGTTTCTGCGATTACACAATGAAACGATTACACGATTAAACAAAGAGATATGTCTAAGAACTTCAAAAGAACATTGATTACCACCGCGTTGCCCTATGCAAACGGACCCGTCCACATCGGCCACTTAGCCGGAGTTTATGTACCAGCCGATATTTACGCACGTTATATGCGGCTCAAGGGCGAAGAGGTAGTCATGATCGGCGGTTCGGACGAACACGGGGTGCCCATCACCATCAAGGCGCGCAACGAGGGCATCACTCCGCAACAGGTGGTGGATCGTTACCACACCATTATTAAAGATTCGTTTAAGGAGTTCGGTATCACCTTCGATGTCTATTCTCGTACCTCCTCTAAAATTCACCATAAAACCGCTTCCGACTTTTTCCGCATTCTGTACGACAAGGGAGAATTTATCGAAAAAACATCGGAGCAATACTATGACGAGGAAGCCAAACAGTTTCTGGCCGACCGTTACATTACCGGTAAATGCCCCCATTGCGGCAACGAACGTGCCTACGGGGACCAGTGCGAAGCATGCGGTACGTCGCTCAGTCCGCTCGACCTGATTGAACCCAAATCGGCCATCAGCGGAAGTGCTCCGGTATTGAAAGAGACCCGTCACTGGTACCTGCCCCTCGACAAGCACGAACCGTGGTTGCGCGAGTGGATTCTCGAAAACCACAAGGAGTGGAAAACCAATGTCTACGGACAGTGCAAGTCGTGGTTGGATATGGGCTTGCAACCCCGCGCCGTGAGTCGCGACCTCGACTGGGGCGTTCCCGTGCCGGTGGAAGGTGCCGAAGGAAAGGTGCTCTACGTTTGGTTCGACGCTCCCATCGGCTACATCTCCAACACCATCGAGATGTGCGAAAAAGAACCGAAGAAATATGGCAACTGGGAGAAATGGTGGAAAGACCCCGAAACCAAACTGGTTCATTTTATCGGCAAAGACAATATCGTTTTCCACTGCATCGTCTTCCCATCGATGCTGAAAGCCGACGGCAGCTATATTTTGCCAGAAAACGTTCCGTCCAACGAATTTTTGAATCTCGAAGGCGACAAAATATCAACTTCCCGCAACTGGGCCGTTTGGTTGCACGAGTACCTGCAGGATTTTTCCGGCAAACAGGATGTGCTGCGCTACGTGCTCACCGCCAATGCCCCCGAAACCAAAGACAACGACTTTACCTGGAAAGATTTTCAGGCGCGCAACAACAACGAACTGGTGGCCATTTTCGGCAATTTCGTAAACCGCGCGCTGGTGTTGACCCATAAATATTTTGACGGCAAAGTACCTGATCGCAACAGGTTTTCTTCATATCACAAAGACACGATGTACGAAGTATATGCGTCCAAATATGAATTAGAAAAATTTCTTTCTGAGTATAGGTTTAGAGATGCGTTGCGTTGCGTTATGGATATCGCAAGAGTAGGTAACAAATATCTACAAAATCAGGCTCCATGGAAAATATACCCTCATGACCCAGAACAAGTCGCTACCGATATAAACATTTGTTTAGAGATTTGCGCAATTCTAGCAATTGTTGTAGAGCCATTTCTTCCTTTCACCGCAAAGAAACTATCAAATATTTTAAATATTGAAACTAAAGGAAAATGGTATACATTTGGCATAAATAAAGATTTTGAAAGTTCAAATATTACTTGGTCTAGAAATATCGTTGAAGACGAAAAGCAATTAGATTATAACAAAACCATTCTTCATGTTGGAGACTCGATTGGAATTCCTGAATTGTTGTTTGAAAAAATTGAAGACAGCGTCATAGAAGCTCAGGTACAAAAATTGCTCGACACGAAGAAAGCCAACGAAGCAGCTGCATACAAAGCCAACCCGGTGAAAGAGAATGTAGCTTTCGAAGATTTTATGAAGATGGATATCCGCGTGGGTACCGTGCTCGATTGCCAGAAAGTGCCCAAGGCCGACAAACTGCTGCAGTTCCGCATTGCCGACGGCTTGGAAGAACGCACCATTCTCTCGGGTATTGCCAAATATTATCCTAACCCCGAAGAGCTGATCGGTACGCAGGTTTGCTTTATAGCCAACTTCGAACCCCGCAAGTTGCGCGGTATCATGAGCGAAGGAATGATCCTCTCCGCCGAAGATGCTGATGGCAAACTGGTGTTGATCCAACCGAGAATGACTGTAACCAACGGTGTTGAAGTAAAATAAAATTACAGAACGCAAATCACGCAAATTATCGCAAATATCATCTATCTATTTGTGGTAATTTGCGTTCCCGTTTTTTTCGGGATTGCGTCATTTGTGTTCACCCAAATTATATGCGTAAACTCAAAATAGACGAACTAAACCGCCTCTCGACCGATGAGTTCAAGCAGGCTGACAAACTACCGTTGGTGGTAGTGCTCGACAACGTGCGCAGCCTGCACAACGTCGGGTCGGTGTTCCGTACCTCGGATGCTTATTTGGTGGAAGCCGTTTACCTTTGCGGCATCACCTCCACCCCACCCCATGCCGAAATACACAAGTCGGCACTCGGAGCCGAGTTTTCTGTCGACTGGAAATACTTCGAGCAGACACTCGATGCCGTAGCGCAACTGAAAGCCGAAGGCTACACCGTTTTCTCCATCGAACAAGCTCAGGGGAGCACCATGCTCACCGATCTGCAATTAGACCCGAATGGTAAATACGCCGTAATTCTCGGCCACGAAGTGAAAGGAGTACAGCAGGAGGTGGTCAATGCCAGCGACGGCTGCATCGAACTGCCACAATACGGCACCAAACATTCGCTCAACGTCTCTGTCACGGCAGGTATTGTGATTTGGGAGTTTTTTAGAGGTTTATCACCCCTTAATTCTCGCTAAAAACGCCTTGCGAAAGCTTCTTCCCACGGCAATTTCTTTACCGTCAAAGAGGTTTATTTTTTGGTGATTGAATGATGCAATCTCTTTGACGTTGACAATATAACTCTTGTGCACCCGACAAAAATCGATGTCCGGCAGCGTCTCTTCCATCGATTTCAACGAAGCGAGCGTGATGTAACTCTTTTTCTCCGTAAATATTTTGACATACTCCCCGAAACCTTCGATATAAAGTATTGCCATGTACGGTATTTTATATGAGCTATAGTCTGCATTAATCGTCAGAAACTGATCTTCCTCACGCTGTTCTTTCTCTGCCAAATTCCGGTAATTCAACATCTCAACAGCCTTGCTTACCGCCTGCTGAAACCGCAAAAAAGAGATAGGCTTAGCCAAATAGTCCAGCACATTCAGATCAAAAGCCTTCAACGCATAATCATGACGGGCCGTCGTGAAAATAACCAATGGCGGAGACTCCAGACGGGCTAACAGAGCAAAACCGTCTAAACGCGGCATTTGAATATCCAGCAATAACAAATCGACCGGATTGCCTTGCAAATAGGCAAGCGCCTCTTCCGGATTCTTGAATGATGCCGCCAAAGTCAGTTCATCGGTACGCGACACATAATCCTCCAACACTTTAATGGCCAGATATTCATCATCCACTATGACACAGGAGAGTTTCATCGCATTCGTATTTTTAATGTTACAAAAAACGAAGTCTCCTCGTGCCGGGTATCAAATTCATAATCCGCCCGGTCATAAATATTCGCTAACCGTTTTCGTATATTTTCCAGACCTATACCACTGGCTGACTGATTTTTATCTATGTCACCAATACTATTTTTCACGCTAAACACCAGCATATCATTCTCCATAACCAAACGGAGCTGTACAAACGCACCGGAATTTACGCCGATACCGGAATACTTCAAGGCATTCTCCAACAAAGGGATAAACAACAACGGCTCAATTTTGTATTTAACCGGCAACTCCTCAAAATCCATCTCGATCGGAACCGGTTCTTCAAATTTCAGCCGGAACAATTCGATATACGATTTGATGGCATCTATCTCCTGACTGACAGCCACTTTATCATGACACTCATACAGCGAATAACGCAACAAATCAGAGAGTTTCATCAACGCTTCCGGTGCATTATCGGATTTGAGCAACACCAGCGAATAAATATTGTTGATGGAATTGAACAGAAAATGGGGGCTCATCTGCGCTTTCAGAAATTGCAGTTCGGTAGTCAGTTGTAATTTCTCCAGCTCCTCCAGACGATACCTGTTGCGAATACTGTTGACCCCTATGCGTAATAGAATAGCAAAGACACCAAGCAAAGTCTCACCCAGCAGCATCAACGCAGCACGCAACGGCTCTGACATAAGGTACATCGGCGAAGCTCCGAACCGGCTCATCACAACCTGATTTCCGGCAACCCGCAAGCCTACTGTTACTATTACGGCAACAACCAGCCACACAATTGGGGTTACCCGATTTTTCCTATCAACAAATAACTGAGCAATAAAAGAATAACTCAAATACAAAAGCATCACATTCACAGCCACCAATACCAATAATTTCTGAACGTGTAACGAAAACGAAGAGATCAGCGCCAGTCCGTATAAAACTGCGGCAACCGTCATCACTTCGATCATAGAATGGGTATAAAAAAATCGGTTTTGGCCTTTAGGAAGCAATTTGCCCATACAATTGGATTACTATCTATTGTGAGAAGCAAACTTACGCAAAAAATACGGGAGGTAAAAACAGGCGGCAGGTCGTTCGCTGATATTTGAAGGTCGTTCATTGAAGTTCCGAAGACTTCCTTGAAAATCGTTCTATTTTTGCATTGTCAATCAAACGACATCAAGGTTCAAATTTAAAAAATCGAATAACAATGAATAAATGGATTCTATATTTCGTCGCATTTCATCTACTGATAAGTTGCTCGAAACTGAAAGAGATAGAAGATACGTCTATCCCAAATGACCTCTCCGGTCCGATCGCGAAACCGACATCCGGCTACGGTGCCGATGGTTCGTACAAAGTTGCATCCGTCACCTTCCCGAGTCCAACCTATGCCGGCAAAGATGTTGTCATTTTTTACCCTCAGGGAATTACCAAGCCGGTACCGGTTATCTTCTATTCTCATCCATATGGAGGAGAAGATAGCTCCTACAACATCGGGCTCTATGAATTTATTGCAAAGAAAGGCTATGCGGTTGTGTTTGCTCCCTACCCTACCTTCGGCGTTTCCGTCGACTCACGATATAACACTCTGTGGCAAAGTTTCAAAAAAGCAGTCACTGATTATCCGAATATTATCGACACACACAAAGTTGGTTTCATGGGACACTCATTCGGAGGAGGTGCCTCTTTCGCTTTGGCCTACCAGGGCTTTGTTAACGAAGGATGGGGCATCAACGGCCGGTTTATCTTCGCCATGGCACAATGGTACTCATATCAGTTGACCGACACAATGTTGCAAAACTTCCCTGCAAACACAAAACTGATCACGCAGGTCTACGACGACGATACGACAAATGACCATCGCATGGCAATTGATATTTTCAAACATATCAACATTCCCGCTTCGGAAAAAGATTATCTTCTGATCAAGAGTTGCACTATAGGCAATTACAGCTATGTGGCGGATCACAGCTTGCCAAATACACGCACGGCTTACGATGCTTATGATTACTATGGGGTTTACCGGTTGTTGGATGCACTGATCGATTACAGTTTCAACGGGAATACAGATACCAAGAAAGTGGCGCTCGGGAATGGCAGCACGGAGCAGGTAACAATGCCCGGCTACAACGGACAGACAATGCCCCCTTTGGTGGAGACAGACACACCCCTGCCACTTTATCCTCAAAGCCGGTATATGTTTCCTTGCAATTCAACGTCCAATCCCCGTAGCGGATACTGCGAATAACAATAAACACTTCAATCAATAAACAACTATCAATATGAAAAATCTACTTTTGCTTTGCACATTCATTCTTGTATCGTTTGCCATAGCGGGACAACAAACCCAAAGGCAACAACTGACTCCCGGAGAGAGAGCCAAAGCGTATACCGAATGGATGCAGAAAACTTTGCAACTTTCTCCCGACCAGACAGTCCGTATCAACCCCATTAATCAGCGTTATGCCTCCATGCTGGAAGAGGCAAAAACAAGTGATGACGGTAAAATACAGAAATTAAAGAAGATCAAGAACATCCAAAAACAAAGGGATGCTGAATTCTCTTCTATTTTAACTAAAGAACAGATGGATTTGTATTTGCAAAAAGAAAAGGAATTTATTTCGTCTCTGAGGAAATAAACATTTAAAAGATTCCGTTGTCAGGTCACAACGGAATCTTTTCTACCTGCGTGGTGTTATAAATCGTATGCAGCAGTCCGTCTACCAAACCGAAAGTCGGCACATAAATTTGACGGATATTTGTCTGGTCGGCAATATGCAGAAATATCTCCGAAGCCGGAATGATAACATCCGCCCGGTCAGGGTTTAATTCAAAGCGCGTCATGCGTTCTTCCACACTCAATTGCTTCATATCCTGATAAATATTCTGCAACTTATCGATATCAAGTACATCTCCCTTTCGCAATTTCGCCAACTTATGCAGCTTATTGATATTGCCACCCGAACCGATAATTTCCGTGATTGAGTATTGGCACTTGACCGATTGCAAGAAATCGTTCATCCGTTCCAGTTCGTCTCCGGTCACTTTATTACGTAACATACGGATTGTTCCTATGTTGAACGATGCCGATTCGACTAATTTGCCTCTGGAAATAACCGAAAGTTCGGTGCTACCGCCACCCACATCAACATAGAGATAGTTCCCGTTACGATCGAGACGATCCTCCACATGGCTTTCGTAAATGGTGCGCGCCTCTTCTGTCCCATCGATAATTTCGATATCGAGTTCCGCTTTTTCCTTCACAACCGCGACCACTTTGGCGGCATTGCGGGCTTCGCGCATAGCTGCCGTTGCGCAAGCCCGATACGATTCCACCTCGTAGACCATCATCAAATGTTTGAAAGCTTTCATCAACTTGATCAGTTTACGGATCTTTTTGTCCGTAATTTTTCCAACCGAAAAAGTATCCTCTCCGAGACGCAACGGTACCCGAAGCAACATCAGCTTTTTAAAAGAGATACCGCCATCATCCTCATTCACCACAGAAATGAGCAAACGCACCGCATTTGACCCTATATCTATTGCCGCAATCTTTTGTTCTTCCATCTGAAATTTATTTACCACAAAGAGAATAAAATTTTGTTCCAAAATAATTACATCCTTATTGAGATTCAGAGAAGCAGACATCCAACGCCGGCAATAAGACATTTACAGATTTTATAAAAACTTCTTTCTTCAAACCATCTCATTTCAAATGTTTTAGCGTAAATTTGCAATAAGAAAACAAACCTATTACATTATGATCTATCTAGCTGATACAGCGAACCTTGAAGAAATAAAAAGTTTGCTGCATTATTTTCCGCTGGCCGGTGTCACCACCAATCCTACAATTATTGGTGCCGAAAACAAACCTCTTTCGGTTATTCTGCAGGAAATCATCGAACTCATTGGTGACAAAAGAATGTTGCATGTGCAAATGATTAGTCGACAGGCTGAAGACATGTTGCGTGAAGCAAAGACCTACAAGTTCAAATATGGTCTCGGAGACAATTTCTTTGCAAAGGTACCGGTTTCGGCCGAAGGCTACCGCGCTATGCCAATGCTGAAAGATGCAGGCATCAACGTTACTGCTACAGCCATTTTTACCCAACAACAGGCTTTGGTTGCCGCCAGAGCCGGTGCCGACTGGGTAGCTCCTTACGTGAACCGTCTCGATAACATCTCATCGCACGGAATTGAAGTTGTAAAACACATTGTTGAAAATATTGACAAGTTCAAACTGGACACCAAAGTGCTTGCAGCCAGCTTTAAGACTGTCGACCAGGTACACCGTGTAAGCATGGTTGGAAGTCATGCTGCTACAATTAGCCACGAGATTTTGGAACGTCTCCGTAGCCACCCGATGACAGACTTGAGTCTCGAAGGATTCGAAAAAGACGGAGCTCACCTCTACGATATCGAGTTCTGAATCTAACACACAGAATAAACAGGAAACACCGGCTTGGAAAACATTATGAATTCCAAACCGGTGTTTTATTATAGCGCGGTTATCCGCTGATTCTGTGTATTCCGTGTGCTAAGAAGCTGGCGGAGCCTTCGGTTTTTTCTTTTTATGAAAAGGACGTTTGTTTTTACTCTTCGCTTCACCACTGCTTTTCTCTCCCTCTTTTTTAGGCCGATTATTGAACGGACGTCTTTTTCTGTTCGGATCGCCCGTTCTCCATTCGGGAGTAGGACCGAACTCTTCGGGCAATTGCAGACGCGGAAGCTCCATTTCTATCAATTGCTCGATACGGTGCATTTTCTGCATATCTTTTTCGTTGACCAACGTATAAGCTTCTCCTTCGGTATTGGCCCTGGCAGTACGTCCGATTCGGTGTACATAATCTTCGGCATCGTGAGGAACGTCGAAATTGATTACCATATTGATCTCCTTGATGTCGATTCCGCGGCTGATTACGTCCGTTGCTACCAGAATGCGGGTACGTTTGGAGCGGAATCCCATCAATACATCTTCGCGTTGTTCCTGATCCAGATCGGACGAAATACCGCGTGATGCGTATCCGTTTTTGCGTAAATCGCGTACAATTTCGTGCACTTTACTTTTAGCAGAGGTGAAAATCAGAATGCTGGAATAATCAGGATGACGATCTATAATCAGTTTCAACGCGGCATTCTTCTGGGCATCGTGCGCCAGACAAACATGCTGTACCACTTTTTCGGCCGGTTTTGAAATAGCCAACGAAATTTCGGCCGGATCTACCAGAATTTTCTTTGCCAGCGATCGAATCTTTGGAGGCATGGTTGCACTGAACATTAGCGTTTCCCGTTCCTTAGGCAAATGAGTTATGATTCGTTCAATATCATCCAGAAAGCCCATGTCGAGCATCTTATCCGCCTCGTCAAGCACCAGATGTTCCAGATGCTTGAAATTACCGTTGCCCATGGCAAGGTGAGAAATCAAACGACCGGGAGTTGCCACAATAATATCAGCACCGGCCTTTAGCGCACTTTCCTGTTGTGCATAATCGCCACCATCGCCACCGCCATACACGGCCGCCGACCCGATGGACGCAAAATAGGAAAAGCCCTGTATCTCCTGATTGATTTGGATGGCCAGTTCGCGTGTGGGAACAATAATCAGCGTGTTCGTTCCATGAGCCGGTTTCTCAATCAGCTTATGCAAAATAGGAAGAACAAAGGCCGCTGTTTTACCGGTACCCGTTTGCGCACAGGCAATAATATCCTTGTTTTCAAGTATTCTGGGAATAGCAAATTCTTGTATCGGAGTAGCCTCATCAAATCCCATATACGAAATGGCATCGAGCAGGCTCTCATTCAAATTGAGTTCTGTAAACTTCATTAAGTCTGTAATTTTCTAATAACTTTCAAAGGTACGCAAAAAGTAGGGAAGCAGAAAACCTATACAATTGAGAGAAACAGGCCTGTTATACTTTCACGATAAACAAAACAGTAAAACCGGACATAAAATAAGGCGCTTCCGAACGGATTATTTATCGCTCTCATACTGTTATCATTCTGTTTTTTATCAAACTTTCCGTAAATTTGCACTCCGAAAATCTAAACTACAAAAAGGGTTGGATGTAAAGATATTAAGCACCCGACTCTCAACCTCTATCGTTGATATGGAATACAATTTCAGGGAAATCGAGAAAAAATGGCAGGAGTTTTGGCAGCAAAACCAAACCTATAAAGTTGAAATGGACGAAAAACGTCCCAAGTTTTACGTATTGGACATGTTCCCTTATCCTTCGGGAGCCGGACTGCATGTCGGACACCCGCTGGGATATATAGCTTCTGATATTTACAGTCGTTTCAAACGCTTGCAGGGCTTCAACGTGCTGCACCCCATGGGATACGATGCCTACGGTCTTCCCGCCGAACAGTATGCCATACAAACAGGTCAGCACCCGGCCGTTACTACCGAAAAAAATATTACCCGCTACCGCGAACAGCTCGACAAGATTGGCTTCTGCTACGATTGGAGTCGCGAAGTGCGCACCTGCAATCCTGATTTTTATAAATGGACGCAGTGGGCATTTATCCAGATGTTCAACAGCTACTATTGTTATGACGAACAACAAGCCCGTCCGATTAGCGAACTGACAGACGCATTCAGCCAGGTCGGCACCGAAGGCATGCACATTGCCTGCACCAACGAAATGTCGTTTACTGCTGCCGAATGGAATGCCAAAAGCGAAAAAGAGCAACGCGAAATACTGATGAACTACCGCATCGCCTACAAAGCGGATACGATGGTGAACTGGTGTCCTGCGCTTGGAACAGTACTTGCGAACGACGAAGTGAGTGAAGGTGTTTCCGTTCGTGGTGGCCATCCGGTAGAACAAAAGGTAATGAGCCAATGGAGCCTGCGCGTTTCGGCCTATGCACAACGCCTGCTCGACGGCCTCGACACCATCGACTGGACCGACTCGCTGAAAGAGACTCAAAAGAACTGGATCGGTCGTTCCGAAGGTGCCGAAATGAACTTTAAGGTCAAGGATTCCGATATCGAATTCACCATCTTTACAACAAGAGCCGACACCGTTTTTGGCGTCACATTCATGGTACTTGCTCCCGAAAGTTCGCTGGTGGCTCAACTGACCACTGCCGACCAAAAACAAGCCGTAGCTGATTATTTGGTTGCCACTAAAAAACGTACCGAGCGCGAGCGTATCGCCGACAAACGTGTCAGCGGTGTATTTTCAGGTTCGTATGCCATCAACCCGCTCACCGGCGATGCCATTCCAGTTTGGATCAGCGACTACGTGCTGGCTGGTTACGGAACGGGCGCCATCATGGCGGTTCCGGCGCACGACTCACGCGACTACGCTTTTGCCAAACATTTCAACTTGCCCATCGTTCCGCTGATCGAAGGTTGCGACGTGAGCGAAGAGAGCTTTGATGCAAAAGAGGGCATTGTCACCAACTCGCCGGCTCCCGGCAAAGAGATGGAAGACGGGCTTGTGTTGAACGGGCTGACCGTGAAAGAAGCCATTACCAAAACAAAACAATATATTGCCGAAAAAAGTCTGGGCCGCGTGAAGGTGAACTTCCGCCTGCGCGACGCTATTTTCAGCCGCCAGCGTTACTGGGGCGAACCTTTCCCTGTTTACTACAAGGAGGGACAACCCTACATGCTCGACGAAAGCAAACTGCCGCTCGAACTGCCCGAAGTGGACAAATACCTGCCTACCGAAAAAGGCGAACCACCTCTCGGACGTGCTAAAAACTGGCAAACAGAAGAGGGCTACCCGCTCGAGCTGAATACCATGCCGGGCTTTGCTGGCTCTTCGGCCTACTATCTGCGTTACATGGATCCGCACAACGACAATGCTTTGATTTCGCAGGATGTCAATCAGTATTGGCGCAACGTAGACCTTTATATCGGCGGAACAGAACATGCCACCGGCCACTTGATTTATAGCCGTTTCTGGAACAAATTCCTGTTCGACCTCGGCGTCGTTTGCGAAGAAGAGCCGTTCAAAAAACTGATCAACCAGGGAATGATTCAGGGACGAAGCAATTTTGTATATCGCATATTATTATATAAAAATCAGGAAGACTTCAAGCGTGGAGAAAATGGGATCGCTACAAATATTTTAGTCTCATTAAAACACAAAAATGACTTAGAGCAAGGAATTGTGAATGATGATCTAATTGATGTTGTTCTAAGATTATATGACAGTCTTAAAACAGATAAACAATCTCTTAGATTTCGAGTACAGCCGATACACGTTGATGTCAACATTGTTTCAAATGACATTTTAGACAAAGAAAAATTCGCAAAGCATCCCAAATATCAAGAATTTACGAATTGTCAATTCATTGATGAGATCATTAATGGCAGAACAGAATATGTTTGCGGTTGGGCTATAGAAAAAATGTCCAAATCAATGGACAACGTGGTGAATCCCGATGACATTGTGGAACGCTACGGTGCCGACACCCTGCGCCTCTACGAAATGTTCCTCGGTCCGCTCGAACAATCGAAACCATGGGACACCAACGGTATCGACGGCGTTCACCGCTTCCTAAAAAAACTCTGGAGCCTCTTCTGGAAAGAAGGATCGTTGCTGGTTACTGACGCAGAACCGACTGCCGACGAACTGAAGGCGCTGCACAAACTATTGAAGAAGATAAAAGCCGATATCGAGAACTTCTCGTACAACACGTCGATCAGTGCATTTATGATCTGTATCAACGAGCTTACGTCGCTCAAGTGCAACAAGAAAGCCATTCTGGAACCGCTGGTTATCACATTAGCTCCGTTTGCACCTCACGTTGCAGAAGAGTTGTGGCTCACGCTGGGGCACACCACAACCGTTTGCGATGCCCAATGGGTAGAAGCCAACGAGCAATATCTGGTGGAAAATACCGCCACTTATGCTGTTTCTTTCAACGGAAAGGTACGCTACCAAATGCAATTACCGGCCGATATGCCGGCTGCCGAAGTAGAAGCCATTGTGATGAAAGAAGAACAGTCGCAAAAATGGCTGGAAGGCAAGAGCCCGAAAAAAGTGATCGTGGTGCCGAAGAAAATTGTAAACATCGTGCTCTAATCGACACTTAAGCACAAAAAAAGCCGTTTCGGAATCCGAAACGGCTTTTTTATTAACATGATGTTATAGACGAGTTTCTATTTCTTCTTTCAGGTCTAGTTCATTTCCCGCTGCATCAATAAACGCGTATTGCAGCAGACCGAATTCTTGAGATGGTACTATTTTGTGGCCGAAGCCAAACCGGAATTTCCATTTCCATTTCAATGAATAGAATCCGGAATTAATGTAGGCAGCCACATAGGGATGCACTTTTAATACAAACTGTTTGGTATTAAGCGTATTTACCAAATAATCCAGCTTCCCTTCAAGTGTATCTGTAAATAAAATGGAAGCTTTGATCTTGCCGGTTCCGAAACAGGTCGGACAGCTCTCTTCAGTATCGACAAACATTGCCGGACGAACCCTTTGACGGGTAATCTGCATAACGCCAAATTTGCTCAAAGGCAACACGTGGTGTTTTGCCCGGTCGTTTTCCATCAGCTTTTCCACATGATCGAACAACTGTTGTCTATGTTCGCTCTTTATCATGTCTATAAAATCGATGGCAATGATTCCGCCGAGGTCGCGAAGACGCATTTGACGGACAATTTCGTTCGCAGCGGCCATATTCACTTCCAGAGCATTATCTTCCTGGTTGTTATTGGCTTTCGAACGATTCCCGCTATTCACGTCGATAACGTGCATAGCTTCGGTTTGTTCTATAATGAGATAAGCTCCGCGTTTAAATGTTACGGTCTTACCGAAAAGGGACTTAACTTGTTTGGTAATTCCGAAATTATCGAAAATCGGCAATTTACCATCATACAGTTTGATAATATTTTTCTTGTCTGGCGCTATAAGCTCCACATAATCGCGAACTTCAGCGCACACCGCCTCGTCATTAATATGAATACTTTCGAAATCGGGATTAAAAATATCTCGTATTATTCCGATTGTTCGTCCGATTTCTTCAAGGACAGGCGCTATACCTTTTGCTTTTTGAGTCTTGGCAACCGATTCTTCCCATCGTTTTACCAAAATTCGTAACTCATTATCGAGTTCTGCTACCCGTTTATCTTCGGCTACAGTTCGAACAATAACACCAAACCTGCGTGATTTAATACTTTGTATCAACTGCTTGAGCCTCATTCGCTCTTCCGCCGACTTAATTTTCTGCGATACGGAAACTTTGTCGGAAAACGGGATAAGCACCAAATACCTGCCTGCAATCGACAACTCGGCCGACAGTCGCGGTCCTTTTGTCGAAATAGGTTCTTTGGCAATTTGTACCCATAACTCTTGACCCACCTTCAAAACATCCGAAATAGTGCCGTCCTTCGGGATATCGGCAAATGTTTTGGTTTTAATAATGGAAGGTGTGCGTTTACGGTCAGCCTGGGTTTGTTTAAAAAATTCGGTTTGTGAAAGAAATTGTGGACCTAAATCCTGATAGTGAAGAAAAGCCTCTTTGCCATAACCAACATCCACGAAGGCGGCATTCAGTCCGGGCATCAGTTTTTTAACCCTGCCCACATAAATATCGCCAACCATAAATGATAACGAACGCCCCTCTTTATTGAGTTCTACCAGATTTTTATCCTCCAGCAGCGCGATCGTAATCTCTTGTTGTTGTACGTCAACGACTAATTCACTATTCACACTTTGTTGGTTTTAGTATACTTATAATAAACAAAGAACAAACCTACTGCCAGTCTCAGGCCGCCGGTTTGCTCTTGTATGTTCTTAATAAAGACCGCTTACTTTATTTCTTCTTATGGCGATTCTTTCTGAGTCTTTTTTTACGCTTGTGCGTAGACATCTTATGTCTTTTTCTTTTTTTTCCGCTTGGCATGGTTGTATTATTTTACTGATTCAAAAAATGTCTTAGCTGGTTTGAAAGCCGGGATTTTGTGAGCAGGAATCACAATCGTTGTGTTCTTGGAAATATTACGAGCAGTTTTTTGTGCTCTTTGTTTTACGATGAAGCTACCGAAACCTCTCAGGTAAACGTTATCACCTTTTTCTAAAGACGATTTTACGTTTTCCATGAAAGACTCAACAGTCTTCAAGATAGAAACCTTATCAAGGCCGGTTTCTTTCGCAATTTCATTAACAATTTCTGCTTTTGTCATTGTTGAAAAAATTAAAAGGGTTATACATTAAATGTGTAAAAATATTGTTGGCTTATGGACTTGCAAAGATATTGCATTAATTTTCAACGACAAAATCTTTTTTCCTTTTTTTTCCTGACCCTATATTTTTTTTCTAAACTTCCGCTTTACCTTTGCAAACCCATTTTTCGGATGTGGATCTAACTACTCTCAAAAATGTTTACGATGATTGAAAACGACGATTTACAGCATATATCTTCCGTTTTGACCGATTGGTACAAAAAAAACAAAAGGGACTTGCCGTGGAGGAACATCCATGATCCTTACAGGATATGGATTTCAGAAATCATCCTGCAACAAACAAGAGTAGCTCAGGGATACGACTACTACCTGAAATTCACGCAACAATTTCCTGATGTCCAATCGCTTGCCAACGCTCCGGAAGATGAGGTATTAAAATGCTGGCAAGGCTTAGGTTATTATAGTCGTGCGCGCAATCTGCAGGCCGCGGCCAAACGGATAATGGCACAACATAACGGCAAATTTCCATCCAATTACGATGATATTTTAGCATTAAAAGGCATTGGTGAGTACACTGCCGCCGCCATTTCTTCGTTTGCATTCAAACAACCTTACGCCGTTGTCGACGGTAATGTTTTTCGTTTTTTATCCCGTTATTTCGGCATAGACTCCCCTATTGACTCGGGAGCAGGCAAAAAACAGTTTGCCAAACTGGCTGGCTTATTGCTCGACAAACTACAGCCCGACCTGCATAATCAGGCAATTATGGAATTTGGAGCTCTGCAATGCACTCCAACCGGGCCTGACTGCATGAACTGCCCGCTTGAAACCAGTTGCTTTGCAAAAGAACAAGGCAAAATATCTGATCTACCGGTCAAAGAGAAGAAAACACGGGTAACACACCGTTTTTTTCACCATCTGGTTTTCATTTGCGGTGAAGAAACGCTATTGAGCAAAAGATCAGACAAAGACATCTGGCAAAATTTGTATGAATTTCCTCTTTACGAAAGCACTAAATTGTGTAGCTTTGAAGAGATTCTCATGGAGAAAAACTGGATCAGCGAAATAGCGGGATTGCATCCTATACATATAAGTTATCAGTCAAAAGAGATTAAACATATATTGAGCCATCAAATAATTCATGCCGTTTTTTACGTTGTAAATACAGAAAGCACGGCTTTACAATTGCCGCACTTTACACCCGTAAAGATCGAACATCTAAATAAATACCCTATTTCGAGGCTAACTGAAAAATTCCTCAAAAAGTTTAGCGAAAATTTGTCTTGTTCAAAAAACAAATATATCTTTACAGCAAATTAACATTTTAAATAGATTAATATGTCGGTTAACAAAGTAATTTTAGTAGGCAATGTAGGAAAAGATCCCGAGGTAAAATATCTTGACAGAAATGTCGCAGTTGCTAATTTCCCTTTGGCTACCACAGAAAGAGGGTACAAGACATCCACGGGAATAGAAGTGCCGGAAAGAACTGAATGGCATAATATTGTACTATGGCGCGGGCTGGCAGAAACGGCTGAGAAATATGTAAAAAAAGGTAGCCAACTCTACATTGAAGGAAAACTTCAAACCCGTTCATGGGAGAAAGACGGAGTAAAGCGCTATACAACGGAAATTGTAGCCGATGTTATGCAATTCCTCGGGAAACGTGCCGACTCAGGACAAGATAACGGAACGGTTTCAAACAGTCAGGAAACTCCTGCTGCTCAAAATTCATTTGAAGCTCCTGCATCAGATGATTCGGCAGACGATCTTCCTTTCTAACATGTAAAAAGCACTATAGCTCTGCAATAAACAGTGTCACAGTGGACATTTTTTATTAATTTTGCAAGGACAGGCTAACGCCTGTCCTTTATTTGTTTTTATCTAATTATCAATCAATTGAATATAGCTACTATTTTTTCAGAGATAATAGTTCATCCGTTTACCATCGAAACGGCCGGGATAATACTCCTGATGCTTTTATTATTAATCATCACAGGATTTATTTCTGCTTCTGAAGTTGCTTTTTTTGCCCTCAATCCTCACGACATCAACGAGCTCAACAAAAAAACATTCACTTCGGATGGCATTCTATTGTCCCTCAAAGAACAACCGGAGCGTCTATTGGCGACGATTCTGATAGCCAACAACACCATCAATGTCGCTGTTGTTATCCTTTCTACGCTATTGGTGAATCATTTGTTCGATTTTTCGTCTGCGCCATGGATCGGATTTCTGGTACAAACGGTTGTAATCACCTTTTTGCTTCTGTTAATCGGAGAGATTGGACCTAAAATTTATGCCCGGCAAAACGCCTTACGTTTCTCCCGATTTTCTGCGTCTATGCTACGATTTTTAGCAAAAGCGCTGAAACCCTTTGCTTTGCTGCTGGTAAAATCGTCCGGACTGGTAGACAAACGATTGGCTCGCCATAATACTCAGAATCTGTCTATTGACGAATTATCGCAGGCCTTAGAACTTACCACCAAAAGTGACGATGACGACAAACAGATATTGGAAGGCATTATTAAGTTCGGCAGCAAAAGTGTAGAAGAAATCATGACTGCCCGCCTTGATATTGCCGCCATTGATATAAAATCTGCGTTTGCAGAAGTCAAGCAACATGTCATCGAGTCGGGATACTCACGCATTCCTGTTTATCAGGGCAACATTGACACTATAAAAGGAATACTTTACAGCAAAGATTTACTTCCTCATATTGACAAAAGCGACTCATTCAAATGGCAGGTGCTGTTACGTCAACCCTATTTCGTTCCGGAACAGAAGAAAATTGACGATTTGCTCAGGGAATTTCAGGCAAATAAAAATCACTTAGCCGTTGTGGTTGATGAATACGGAGGAACATCGGGTATCGTAACGCTTGAAGATATTCTGGAGGAAGTTGTCGGAGAAATTGACGATGAATATGATGACACTGAACTTCCGTACACCATAATAAATGAGCACACAATAGACTTTGATGCAAAAATTTCGCTGACCGACTTTTTCAAGGTGGTCAAAGTGGAAGAAACCGATTTTGACAACATAATCGGGGAAGTAGATAGTCTTGCCGGTCTGATTCTCGAATTAACAGGAGAATTACCCCGTAAAGATGATCACATCGTGTTCGGAAGATACGCCTTCGACATTCTTGAAGTAGACGAGCGTCGCATTATTAAAGTACGACTTACGCTTTCGGATCAACCGGTATCAGAATAAATAAAACAGCATGAAATTCAAATATTTAGCATCATTACTCTTTTGCGTCCTGATAACGGTTTCGTGTTCACACCCGACACCCAAGCCTTATGGATATTTTCGGATAGCACTACCGGCAAACGACTACCGTGTCTTCGACAAGAACTATCCTTATTCATTTGATATTTCAACATTTGCCGTCGATTCTGCGGTAAAACATGAGCAGGGTGAATATTGGCTTAATATTGAATATCCGGCACTTAAAGGGTGTATCTATTGCAGTTACATGCCTGTTAGGAACAACTTCAGAACCATTGCCGAAGATTGCCGTAAATTTGTTTATAAACACACGGTAAAGGCGGAGGCAATTACTGAGCAACCGTATGAAAATCCGGATCGTAAAGTTTACGGAATTCTTTATGAAATCAAAGGAGATGCCGCTTCGCCAATTCAGTTTATGTTAACAGACAGCACGCATCATGTATTACGGGGTGCACTCTATTTCGATGCTGTCCCAAACAAAGACTCCATTGCTCCGGTGCTCAATTATGTTCGGAAAGATATTATTCGTCTGATTGAAACAACCAGATGGAAATAAACTGTTGCCAATTATGTTGCTTGAAAAAAAGACAATTGCGGACGGCACGTTGATCGGTATCTGGAAAATCGAAGAAACGGAAGAACAATTTTTGCAGCTTTTTGAGGAAACAACCCCGCTTTTAGAAGAGATAAAAGAGGTTTCCAATCCGACTAAAAGATGCGAAAAACTTGCAGTAAGAGCTCTTTTCAAATTTCTGACAGGAGCAGAAAAGAGGATAGTTTATATGCCTTCCGGGAAACCGGCTTTGCTTGACAGATCGTTCAACATAAGTATTTCTCATACAAAAGGATACGCCGTTATCGCGCTCAACAAACACCGGATTGTCGGCGTTGACATTGAGGTGATGAGCGACAGAGCTCACCGGATCAATCATCGCTTCATGAATATTAAAGAACGTGAAGCTCTTGACAAGAGTAGTGAACCTGTCGTATCTTTGCTGCATTGGTCGGCAAAAGAGACCGTTTACAAACTTCTTTCGAGAGAAGGAGTTGATTTTGAAAAGGAAATTTTAATCCAACCATTTAAATTAGAAGACAAAAAACTAAAAGCTTCTGAACATCACACTACTGATAGAAAGGAGTTTACAATATATTTTGAGGTTACCAGTAGCTATGTACTGACAATGGGCATGTACATATAGTCTCAGCAGGACTATAAAAATCAAGCGAACGTTTAACCGGAATCATTGGTATTAGAAACTTTGAACCTGAATTTTACATTATGTCAGATAACATTCAAAACATCACAGACTTAACCGACAAAGAGTATAAATACGGCTTTGTCACCGACATAGAGACAGACGTTATCCCCAAAGGATTGAATGAAGATGTCATTCGCCTAATTTCTCAAAAGAAAGAAGAACCGGAATGGTTACTACAGTTCCGCCTCGACGCATACAACCATTGGTTGACGATGGAGATGCCACACTGGCCTCATTTGAAAATCCCGGAAATCAACTATCAGGATATCGTTTATTTTGCAGCACCAAAAAAGAATGCTCCGAAATCACTGGACGAGGTAGATCCTGAACTATTGAAGACTTTCGACAAACTCGGGATTTCATTGAACGAACAAAAACAACTTTCGGGCATTGCCGTGGATGCGGTAATGGACAGTGTTTCGGTGAAAACCACTTTTCGCGAAACGCTGGCCGAACTTGGCATTATCTTCTGCTCATTCAGCGAAGCCGTAAAAGACTACCCCGATCTGGTAAAAAAATATTTGGGATCGGTAGTTTATTATCGCGACAACTATTTTGCGGCGCTCAACTCGGCTGTATTCAGCGATGGATCGTTCGTTTATATTCCAAGAGGCATACGTTGCCCGATGGAATTATCGACCTACTTCCGTATCAACGCAAAAAACACCGGACAGTTTGAACGTACACTAATCGTGGCCGAAGACGACAGCTACGTTTCCTATCTTGAAGGTTGTACGGCTCCGATGCGTGACGAAAACCAACTCCACGCAGCGATTGTTGAAATTTACATTCACGACCGCGCCGAAGTAAAATATTCTACTGTTCAGAACTGGTATCCCGGCGACAAGAACGGCAAAGGCGGCATCTATAACTTTGTAACCAAGCGTGCTCTTTGCAAGGGCGTTGCCTCTAAAGTATCGTGGACTCAGGTAGAAACTGGCTCTGCCATCACCTGGAAATATCCCAGCTGCGTTTTAGCTGGCGATAATTCATCCGGCGAATTTTACTCTGTTGCCGTTACCAACAACTATCAGCAAGCCGACACCGGCACCAAGATGATTCACCTTGGGAAAAACACCAAAAGCCATATCGTTTCCAAAGGAATTTCGGCAGGCAAAAGCCAGAATAGCTACCGCGGATTAGTTCGTGTTTCGCAGAAAGCCGAGAATGCCCGCAACTACTCTCAATGCGACAGCCTTCTACTGGGAAGCGAATGCGGAGCTCACACGTTCCCCTACATGGAAGTAAACAACGACTCGGCTCAGATTGAACACGAAGCCACCACTTCAAAAATCGGTGAAGATCAGATTTTCTATTGCAACCAACGAGGAATCTCTACCGAAGACGCTATCGGATTGATTGTAAACGGATATGCAAAGGATGTTCTCAACAAATTGCCGATGGAATTTGCAGTTGAAGCTCAAAAGTTATTACAAATATCACTGGAAGGCTCGGTGGGATAACTTTTTAATGATCAATGATTAATGGTTAATTATTAGTGACACGTCAACACTATGATCTTTTGCTAAACAGGATTAACAACCGGGAGCAAACTAACCACTAATCACTAACAATTAACCACTTATAATGTACGGAACTCTATACCTTATACCAACAACGATGGGAGAATGCGATCTAAACCGCGTTCTCCCTTCTTATAATGCAACGGTAGTCAATGCGCTGCAACATTTCATAGTTGAAGATATCCGCACGGCACGCCGGTTTCTCAAAAAGGTGAACCGCGAAATCGACATCGACTCGCTGACCTTTGCCACACTTAACGAACAAACACGCGCCACGGAATTTGGGGATCTGCTGAAACCTCTACTAGAAGGGAAAGATGTGGGCGTAATCTCCGAAGCCGGTTGTCCCGCCATCGCCGATCCCGGAGCCGACGTGGTACGTCTGGCGCAGGAAAAAGGCATCAAAGTAGTGCCTTTGGTTGGTCCGTCGTCTATTTTACTGTCATTAATGGGATCCGGTTTCAACGGACAGAATTTTGCATTTGTCGGTTATTTGCCAATCGAACCTCACGAAAGAGGTAAGGCGCTAAAAATGCTGGAAAAAAAGGTTTATTCTGAAAACCAAACCCAGATTTTCATCGAAACGCCATACCGGAACCTCAAACTGATGGAAGAGATCATCCGCAATTGCACTCCGCAAACCAAGTTGTGCATCGCCGCCGACATTACGCTCGAATCCGAGTATATAGTTACCAAAACGGTAGCGGCATGGAAGCGCCAATTGCCTGACATACAAAAAAGACCGACTATATTTCTGCTGGGGAAATAACACATTTAAAACACAAAACGGCTGTCCGATTTTATTCGTGACAGCCGTTTTTGTGTTATTGAAAAACCAATTATTCTTCTGCTTTCGGAGCAATCAGTTTGTAACCTTTACCGTGAATATTGATAATTCCAACTTCAGGATCTTCTTTCAAAAGCTTACGCAGTTTAGTGATGTAAACATCCATGCTACGTGCATTGAAGTAGTTGTCGTCAATCCAGATAGTACGTAATGCAAAGTTACGTTCTACCATTTCGTTCACGTTGGCAGCCAACAAAGTAAGCAATTCTGTTTCTTTTGTTGTCAGTTTGATTTGCGAATCGTCAAAAGCAAGAATCTGGCGCTGTGTATCGAAAGTATATTTGCCAAGGATATAGGTATCTTTTTCTTTTACCTTTTTGCCTTTTGTACGGCGGGTGATAGCTTCAATACGGAAGATAAGTTCTTCCATGCTGAATGGCTTGGAAATATAATCATCTGCACCGGCTTTGAAACCTTCAAGAATATCTTCTTTCATTGTTTTAGCAGTCAAGAAGATAATAGGCACATCGGATTGCAAATTACGAATATCTTTTGCCAATTCGATACCATCCTTTTTAGGCATCATAACGTCAAGCACGCAGATATCATATTTTTCTTTAGTAAAAGCCTTATAGCCGGCTTCACCGTCGGGAGCCAAATCAGTTGCATAACCTTTTGCCTGCAAATATTCCCGTAACAACATGCTCAGATTTTCATCGTCTTCGCAAAGCAAGATTTTGGTCTTTTCGTCCATAGTTAATTTTGTTTTAGAGTTGGTAGTGTGATAATAAATTTAGTGCCAATATTTGGTTCGCTTTCTACTTTAATAAATCCATGATGAGCATCTACAATCTGTTTGACATAAGCCAGACCCAGACCAAAACCCTTCACGTTGTGAACATTCCCCGTCGGCACACGGAAAAATTTATCAAAAATATGCTTTTGATACTCCTTCTTGATTCCTACTCCGTTATCTTGAATGGAAATCATCAGATTCCCTTTTTCATTCCATGTTTTCACTGTGAGCACCAGGTTGCTTGGTGTATATTTCACAGCATTGTCCATCAAATTGTACAACACATTCGTAAAATGAGTCTCATCAACCAAAGCGTAAGATTCTTCTGCCTCCAGGTCTGCAATCAACTGTCCGTGTTTTGCATGTACCTTGACCCAGAAATTTTCAAGGATCATATTCAGAAGATCATTGATATCCCGCTCGGTCATTTTGAGGTTCCCATTGCCACGTTCAAATGTCGACATCTGAAGGACTTTCTCAATATGAAAGCTCAATCGTTTTGTTTCATCGACAATTACCCGTGTGTAATATTTCAGCGTGTCCGTCGTTTTTGACACGGCCGGATCTGCAAGCATCTGAGCCGCCAATGAAATAGTCGAAACCGGAGTTTTCAGTTCATGGGTCATATTGCTTACAAAATCATTTTTTATTTCATTCAATCTTCTTTGCCTAAAAATCAACCATATGGAAACCATGCACGAAACCAGCAATATAAACGACAATATAGCCCATGGTAATAATAACGTCAAAGAGTTGCGAAACATGTTTTTCTTGATAGGGAAACCTACTGCCAGATAAGCTGACTTGCCGGTTACAAGGTCATTCGGAAATAATTTCTGGGTGTATTCATTTTTATGGACCACCGAAATACTATCCGCCGAACTATTATAGACCTCATCCCCTTTTTTGTCTATTAAACGAAAATAATAAGGAGTTATTACTTCGTTATTTGCTAATTCTTCCTGCAGTAATGCTGTCAATTCATTTATGTTTACGCGCTGAGCTAACGCTTTAGCTGCTGCTTCTTTCATTCTTCGCCAGGCAACCGTCTCAACCAATTTGCGTGAATGAGTAAATGCCTGTGCTAAAAGAGTCTGTCTATATTTGGATGTCGCCTGAATAGACGATGCCGGATTCGAAATTGAAACCGTTGGCTTTGATCCAAATGAGGTGGTATCAATATTTACTCCGCTGGCCACCTGATTTGAATCCATCAGCGCCGACGTTGTAAGTTTTCCCAGTTTTGCAATCTCTGCCGCTCCCAGCTCCTGATTCAGATATTTTGATGCCTCTGATTCTTCAAGATCGAGAGCTACCTGATAAAGACTTCTCTTCACATTGGAGTCAAACTGTTCCTCCATTAATGAAGACATCTGCAAAAGATAACGAAACTGAATGAACACCAACCCGACGAAAGTAATGCTCATTGTTGCAAGGAGAATCCAAATCACTATTTTCTTCATAAATCCTCTTTTTCTCCTCCAATCAACATTTTTTCATCAATATTATACCTGACAAAATTAATGTAAAAGAGAAGGATTGATTTTTACTTAACAAGATTTAACGCGCCTAGATTTTAACATTTCAGAAAATGAGGGCTTGGATTTAACTTTTTAACCTGCCTTATAGTTAAAAGCACGAATTTGTGTTAATTTACACCCTCTATTTTAACATTTAGACCTCAAAAGTAACACACAAATGTATGATTTGTGCCATTATCTCACCGCTTTTTTCTTAAATCAATTCGTTTTTCAGAAAAACAGCTGTGCAACTCTTTGATTTTCGAACTATTTCTTCGGGTGTTCCTGTGTCCATAATCCGGCCTCCGGCTTTCCCTCCATCGGGTCCCAAATCGATAATATAATCGGCAGATTTAATCACATCCGAATTATGTTCAATCACAATCACCGTGTTACCTTTGTTTACTAAACGGTTGAGAACGCTTAATAGTACACGGATGTCTTCAAAATGTAACCCGGTTGTTGGCTCATCTAATATATATAAGGTATTCCCGGTATCCTTTTTGGCCAATTCGGCAGCCAGCTTTATCCGCTGACTTTCGCCTCCCGAAAGAGTAGATGATGGTTGCCCTACCTTTATATAACCAAGCCCCACATCCTGCAGCACTTTCAGTTTGTGCGATATAGAAGGAAGCGCCTCAAAGAATTCGACAGCCTGATTGATCGTCATATCCAGCACATCTGCAATAGACTTGCTTTTATAGCGAACCTCCAACGTTTCCCTGTTGTAGCGCTTACCATGACATTCTTCACAGGGAACAAGCACATCCGGCAGAAAGTTCATTTCGATTGTCTTGTAACCATTCCCGCCACAGGTTTCGCAACGACCACCCGCAATATTGAACGAAAAACGTCCCGGTTTATACCCTCTTATTTTAGCCTCCGGCAAGGTAACGAACAAGTTACGAATGTCAGAGAAGATGCCGGTATAAGTCGCCGGATTGGACCGTGGAGTTCGCCCGATCGGAGACTGATCCACATCAATCACCTTATCCACATGCTCCAAACCCTCAATACTCTCGTAAGGAAGAGGATCCTGCAATGAATGGTAAAACTTCTGGCTCAGTATCGGATGCAAGGTATCATTCACCAATGTAGACTTACCACTACCTGAAACACCTGTTACGCAAATAAGCGTTCCTAATGGGAATGAGACATCTACTCCTTTCAGGTTATTGCCTGTTGCTCCTTTCAGCGTCAGGAACGTACCGCTGCCTTTACGACGTTGCGCCGGCAATTCAATTTTGCGTTTACCGTTTAAGTAATCTGATGTCAGAGTACTGCATTTCAACATTTCGTCCGGAGTTCCAGCAAAAACCAGTTCACCACCATGACGACCTGCCCGTGGCCCAAGATCTATAACGTAATCGGAAGCCAGCATCATATCGCGGTCGTGCTCTACCACTATGACCGAATTGCCGGTATCTCTTAATTTTTTCAACGAGTCGATCAACCGTTCGTTATCCCGCTGGTGTAACCCGATACTTGGCTCATCAAGAATGTATAAAACATTGACTAACTGCGAACCGATCTGCGTTGCCAAGCGAATTCGCTGACTTTCGCCGCCCGAAAGCGACATCGAATTACGGTTGAGAGATAAATAACCCAATCCCACATCCAGCAAGAATCGCAACCGGGAACGGATTTCTTTCAAAATCTCTACTGCGATGGCTTTTTGTTTGTCTGACAGGAATTGCTCTACAGTACCACACCATTCATATAAGTCGGTAATATCCATGTTCGCCAAATCGGAAATCGTCTTGTCGTGGATACGGAAATGGCGCGCCTCCACATTCAACCTGGTGCCCTTACACTCCGGACAAACAGTAGTCTTTACAAACTGAGAAGCCCATTTCTGCTCGGTAGCAGAAGCATCGCTATCGTTTTGCAAAGCAATGTACTTAATCACGCCTTCGTATGACGCAAAATAATTAGAAGCCCCGAGTGAACCATTTTTTATATTCAAAGGTTCGTTGGTTCCGTTCAGAATTTCATCGAGAGCCTCTTCGGGAATTTCCAAAATAGGCGTTTTTTCATTGAAACCATATTTCGCACCAATAGCATCTATCTGCCAGAAAATGAGCGAATTTTTATGCTTCCCGAGTGGAACGATGCCACCTTGCGCAATACTCAGAGTACGATCCGGTATAATTTTATCGATATCAATCTGATTGACATAACTGAGACCCTTACATTTAGGACAGGCACCCTGAGGAGAGTTAAACGAGAAATTGTGAGGCGCCGGTTCACTGTAAGAAATACCGGAGGTTGGGCACATCAGTTGACGGCTAAAATGCCGGATATCGCCGGTAGCGTAGTCCAACAGCATTATAGTTCCATTACCCTGGTGCATACCCGTTCCGATAGAGGATTTGAGTCGGCGATCATCCTGTTCGGCAACCACCAATTTATCAATCACCAGCTCTATATCGTGATTTTTATAGCGGTCGACCCTCATTCCCGGCATAATCTCTTTTATCTGCCCATCAATTCGCACATGCAGGTATCCCTTCTTTCTAACCTGCTCGAACAGCTCTTTATAATGTCCCTTGCGGTTTCGGACCAAAGGCGCCAGAATATAGGTTTTCTTACCGTCATAATGCTTAAAGATAAGTCTAAGAATCTCTTCGTCAGTATATTTCACCATCTTTTCTCCGCTTACATAAGAATAAGCTTCTCCGGCACGGGCAAAAAGCAGACGGAAGAAATCGTATATTTCGGTTGTAGTTCCTACTGTAGAACGGGGATTCTTGTTGGTCGTCTTTTGTTCGATAGAAATTACCGGACTCAATCCGGTAATGTTATCTACATCGGGGCGCTCCAGATTTCCCAGGAAATTGCGGGCATAAGCAGAAAAAGTCTCAATATACCGGCGTTGGCCTTCGGCAAAAATAGTATCAAAAGCCAGGGATGATTTGCCGCTACCGCTCAATCCGGTAATCACCGTCAGTTTATTGCGGGGAATGGTCACATCAATATTCTTCAGGTTGTGCACCCGAGCGCCATACACCTCAATCAACTCATTTTCTTCTATATTTTGTTGCATTTACAATAATTATTTACAGTTTAAGATGTTGGCTTTCATTACCTTTTTGGCCACCGAACGAATACCCGGAGAATCTGTATTATCCAGTAATTGTGATACACACAGCTGAAGCTCGGGAAGCAAGTCAGGCTCCCGCTTACAAACCCGCAGCAGATAATGTATACTCAAAGCCTTTACCGCTATAGCCGAGACTTCGGACAATATCCATTCGAAAGCTTTATTAATGAGCTCAACAGGCAAGACGACAGGCAATTCAGCTGTTCTCAAAATACTCAACATCAGACGCCGGGTGCCTTCGCGTTTTGTTTCGATGGCAATTCCCGTAATTCTGTCCAGCATTTGAGAAGTGAAAAATTCAGGGTATTTTTCAAACAGTTTTTCCAGACACCAGGCCGCATGCCACCCGATTTGCTGATTCTCGTGCTCTACGAGACAAATAAGTTCGTGTAATCGCTTAGGGTCAGAAGCCACCACCTCCACCAAAAAGTCAATTTCTTTTCTACGTACCGTTTGGGATAAATAAGCCTCACAACTAACCATAAGCACTGTCTATCAAAATATTAAACCGCTGAAAAATTAACGATTACGTTAATCTGTTTTTGGCAAAACCAACCTACAAAAATAGCAAAAAAGACCCGAACTTATGGCTTCTTTCCACGCAACATCTCATGTTTTCCCGGAGGACCGGGCATACGTTCCACCAGAAATCCTGAAGACTGCAACATTCTTCTCACAACACCTTTCGCACAGTAAGTTACAAAAACACCACCGGGATTAAGACTATGAAAAAGACGGTCAAAAATTTCGGGTTTCCACAAATCTTCCTGCTTGTTTGGTGCAAACGCATCAAAGTATATCAAATCATATTCATTTTCGGGCATTGGCATGACAGAAAAATCAGCTTCAACCTTTTTCAAGTCAAACCAGGGAGAGATAGATCTCCACTCATTCCACGGAGCATCATGCAAACCGGCAAAAAGCGAATCTGCATTCAGCATCGCGCCATAGTTGAGCTGCCCGGCCTGATCCGACGACAGAGGATAAAGTTCGACCGAAGTATAAGCCACCCTGCGTTTTGATTTTTCTGCTTCAATGGCTGTCAAAAGCGCATTCAGTCCGGTTCCAAAACCCACCTCAAAAATCCGGGGCGACTGAGAGAGACAGGCTTCAAACCCTGCACGAATAAAAACGTGACGGGATTCCTGAACAGCACCGTGAACAGAATGGTAATGTTCATCCATTTCAGGCAGGTAAAGAGTGTGCGAACCGTCCTCCGTCAGTTGAAATTGAATCTCTTGCATAAAAAAGCGAGTTTAGCTTACAAAATTAACCATAATAATTCCAAGAAACCGACAGATTAAGGTTGTTAATAATTAGTTCTATATTTTTTTGTCTTCAGGACATAAAACTTGCCCATGAAATCAGTATCTTTGCACTAGTTTTTGTGAATTGGAACGCAATCGAAACGCACCCCTGACAAACAAAAGCAAAATCACTATTAATCAGGCATTTGAATCAAAGATCAATTTCTCTTGATTTCACCATATTACACTTACACTTCTCATGAAACTTTTAGAACAAATTGTTGCAGAAAAACTATTGAAGGTAAAAGCTGTAAAATTACAGCCGAACAATCCTTTTACGTGGGCCTCGGGCTGGAAGTCGCCTATCTATTGCGACAATCGTAAAACCCTTTCGTATCCGGAAATCAGAAATTTCATCAAAATAGAACTGGCACGCTTAGTTTGCGAACATTTTGGCGAAGCTACAGCTATCGCTGGTGTTGCCACAGGAGCTATCGCTCAGGGAGCTATGGTTGCCGAAGAACTCGGCTTGCCTTTTGTATACGTTCGCTCAAAACCCAAAGATCACGGCCTTGAAAACCTGATTGAAGGTGATTTGCGTCCCGGAAGCAAAGTGCTTGTTATAGAAGACCTGATTTCCACAGGCGGCAGCAGTCTGAAAGCCGTAGAAGCGATCCGTAACGACGGTAGCGAGGTAATCGGTATGCTGGCGATATTTTCATATGGCTTCCCTGTTGCAGAAAAACAATTCAAAGATGCTAACGTTAATTGCATGACATTAAGCAATTACGATGCTATTTTGGATGTAGCTCTTGCAACCGACTATATTGACGAAGCTGAAATTAAAACACTACAAGAGTGGCGCCATGATCCTGCAAAATGGCAACCCTCTCATAAATAATACAGATGGCAACATTCGAAAGCACAGTAAAAACCATCACTTCAAACGAAGAACAAGTTTATGGCACTCTGTCCGACCTGAGAAACCTTGAACAATCGAAACACATGGTTCCGGGAAACACTATTCAAGACATTGAGTTTTACGAAGATAAATGCCATTTCACAGTGAATCCAATCGGAAAAATCGATCTGTCTATTGTCGACAAACAACCCTACAAGCTAATTAAGCTGGGAGCTGATAATGCACCTATCGATTTCCACGTCAATATTCACCTGAACAAAGCATCAGACAATCAGACCAATCTACATGTCAATGCTCATGCCGACATTCCGCCGATGGTAAAAATGATGTTTGGCGGACGCATGCAGCAATTCGTCGATCAGTTTGCCGAAGCTTTGGCTGGTATCAATTACAAATAACACGCAACAAATTCCGAAAGAAGAATAATGGCTCAGAAACTTTGGGACAAAGGAGTTAAAACCGATCAGGAGATTGAACGGTTTACTATCGGTCGTGATCAGGAGATGGATCTCTATCTCGCAAAATACGACGTTTTAGGTTCAATGGCTCATATCACGATGCTTGAAAGCATTGGCCTCTTGGAAAAAGAAGAGCTGCAACAACTTCTGAAGGAATTGAAAAATATTTACGGAATCGTCCAAAAGGGCGATTTCGTAATTGAAGAAGGCATCGAAGACGTACACTCGCAGGTAGAACTAATGCTAACCCGCGCATTGGGTGAAATGGGGAAAAAGATCCACAGCGGTCGTTCGCGAAACGATCAGGCGCTGCTCGATCTGAAGCTTTTTGCCCGTGCCGAAATAGCAAAAACAGTCACCAAAGTGTGCGATCTCTTCGACGTACTGATAGCCCAGAGCAACCGCTACAAAAACGTGTTGATGCCGGGCTACACTCACCTGCAAATAGCCATGCCTTCGTCGTTCGGACTATGGTTTGGCGCTTATGCCGAAAGCCTTGCCGACGACCTGCAACTTTTGCTCTCGGCTTACAAAATCGCCAACCGCAACCCGCTTGGATCGGCCGCCGGATACGGTTCATCGTTTCCGCTCAACCGCCAGATGACTACTGACCTGTTGGGCTTTGACACCATGAATTACAACGTGGTGTATGCTCAGATGGGGCGCGGCAAAATGGAGCGGATAGTAACCACCGCACTTGCTTCAGTAGCAGCAACACTATCCAAACTGGCTTTTGACGCCTGCATGTTCTCGAACCAAAATTTCGGATTCATCAAATTGCCTGATGCTTTCACAACCGGTTCGAGCATTATGCCGCACAAGAAGAATCCGGACGTTTTTGAGTTGACACGCGCCAAATGCAATAAAATTCAGGCAATACCCCAGCAAATTACAATGATCGTAAACAACCTGCCATCAGGTTATTTCCGTGACTTGCAAATTACCAAGGAGTGTTTCGTTCCTACTTTTGAAGAACTGAACGATTGCCTTGACATGACTACTACGATGATGGACAAAGTCGCCATCAACGATCACATCCTCGACGACAATCGCTACGACCTGATTTTCAGCGTAGAGACAGTAAACCAGCTTGCCCGCGAAGGAATGCCATTCCGCGATGCTTACAAAAAAGTGGGACTAGACATTGAAGCCGGGAATTTTCATCCGGACAAAAACATCCACCACACGCACGAAGGCAGCATAGGAAATCTTTGCAACGACGAAATCACAACTTACAAGGACGAAATTGTAGGACAATTCAACTTTGACAAAGTAGAGCTGGCTTACAACAAACTACTGTCTGTCTAAGAAATCACTCCATCCTCAACCGGCAAGCACCGGAGATTTTTGTGTCGACAAATGCAATTCCGAGCGAATTGCATTGCTGTTTCAACCGATTACTGTACCATTTTGAAATGGAATTATCGACAATGACCTGTTTCGGCTCCACAAACCGCAACAATTTGTCCATGGTAATACGTGTTTTATTGCCGACAATAAGATAATCCACTGGCATTTTAGATTCGGAATATTTTCTACGAAACAAGGAATCGTTGGTAATCAGAAAATGCTTGCCGCAAAACGCAACTGCTTTTTGATTGCAAAATCGCTGCGCATCAATTCCTTGCTTTATGCGATAACCTGATGATAGCTGCTTCAGTTTTAACGAGTCGGACGAAACCGCAAAACTTTGGTTTCCTGTCGTAAATTGAACATGCGTATTTTTACTGTCAGCCCAAACCACGACCTCTTTTTCGTTCATCGACTGGAAATTACGAGCCAGATCATCCACCAAAAACAGCATCACACAGACCAAAGCAAGCTGCAACAGCAGATATTTCCGGGTAGCAAAATAGCCTGCCGCAAACAAAATAGCGAGCGAACAAACCCACAATTGCCATTGATCAATCCACAAATTATAGGCCGCCAAGGGCAAATGTTCGATCCACCGGATAGCGCCATTCATTCCGATCAACATCCATTTCAAAGCGAGCGCCACCCAACCGGCAATTACAGGAAACGGAGCCACCAACAGCAACGCCATTGCCGCATACATGATAAATCCCGAAAGTGGCACCACCACCATATTGCTCAACCAGAAGAAGTTGGAAAACCGATGAAAGTAAAACACGCCCAAAGCCGCTGTGCCGAGCTGTGCCGCCATCGACACACAGGTCAATTCCCATAACCATTTCAAGGGTTTGAATTTGACATCGATCAGCTTTTTGAATTTCGGTTCAAAATAGACAATACTCAACACCGCCATATAGCTCAATTGAAACCCGACATCAAAAAGATAACACGGATCGTAGAGCAACATAACGAAAGCCGAGAAGAAGATAGTATTGTAGATTTGCGGCTTGCGCGAAACCACGTAGCCCAAAGCAATTAAAGAAAACATCAGAGCCGAACGAACCACAGCAGGCGCAAGACCGGTCAGGATGGCAAAAGCCCACAACAGCACAATGACAATAAGATGCTTGACGACAAACGACCACCGACGTTTATCCATAAAACCGAGCAGGAAATAGAACACCGCACAAACAATCGCGACATGCAGTCCGGAAACCGACAATACATGCATCGCTCCGGTAATGCTATAACTATCAAGCAACTCTCGGGTCAAAGCATCGTTATAACCCAACATCAGAGCGCCCACAACAGCAAACTCATCACCTTCAATATGATAACGTTTGTAAACTTCAAGCAATTTCTGCCGGAGATGAGAGGATATAGCTTTTAAAGAAAATGCAGACGAATGCCCAATTTTTCGATAACTTCCGCGAAAAGCGAAAGCTGTAGCTGAGACACCGTGCATTTGAAGATAACGACCAAATTGAAACTCTTCCGGATTCCCATTCCCTTTTGGTATGGAAAAAGTAGTATAAACCATCAGGCGATCACCAAAATCGAACCGGGATCCGGATGTATCTTTCGGGAGATATAGCAATGCAACCTTGTCTACGTTAACAACCTCATTTGCTTTCAGACTGCGAACGATATTCACTTTGTACAACGTCGATTTTGCTTTTTCGATAGGAGCCTCTTTTACTTCGACTTCAAACACACCCTTAATCCCGTCCAATGGAAAGCGGATCTTCGTTTGCGATTGTTGAAACGACCATGCTCCCAAAACATAGAACGCAAAGAAAACTCCGCTACCAAACAACCACCGGAACCGAAACTGAAGAGATACATTTTTAATTGTTGAGGAAACAACTAACGCAGCAACAGCAAGACTTAACAACAAAACATAGAGCCACACGGGAATTTCGCACATACTTCCCGTAAAGATTCCGGCAGCCAATGCAAGAAACAAACGAAAAAAGGGAATCCTGTGTGCAAATCGGGTCATTGGTTGTCGGTTTGATTATTTTCTTCTTTTTCTATCAACTCTCCCTCTTTTTCGTATTTCATCGCTATTTCCTCCAATTCGTCATTATCTGAATCCTCTTCCGAATCACTTTCCTGCGGTTGCCATCCGGTTTTACGGAAAACAAACGCGAGTATCGATCCGGAAACAGCGCCCGACAAATGTCCTTCCCACGAAATGGATTCGTTGGGCAAAAAAGGCAGCATGTCCCACACCATACTTCCGTACCAGAAGACCACGGCGAGGGAAATAGCCAGCAAAGAGATATTGCGCATCAGCAAACCTCCCCAAAAGATAAAAAACGCCAGCCCGTAAATAATACCACTCGCTCCGATGTGAATACTATCGCGACCGATAATCCACAATAAAATTCCCGTCATCGGCCATAATAACAAAAGCACTTTGCCAGCTACATCACGATAGAAATAATACAAAGCAGTGGACAAAATCAGAAAAGTTGAAACATTATTGAAGAGATGAGACAGGCCTGCATGAGCAAAAGGGTGTAATAAAATTCCCTTTAATCCGGAGACCGTTCTGGGAACAACACCCCACGCCTCGACGTCCCACTGAAGCCCCCACTGAACGATATAAATCAGGACAAGCAGCAATGAAAGCAGGATCGGGATGATCAATGCATGCAAAAAGCGGCGGCGTTCCTGTGACATATTGGGATAGAACAACATACTTCAATATTTTATATACAAATATAAATTCTTTAAAACATTACTCCAAATGTTCACAAAAATATATTGCGTTCATATGTCGTTCTAAAAAAATCATCTATCTTTGAACTACAAATTGGTATATTGTGCTTCATCCCGAACGATGTGGCAATTAACATCAACAAACTCAGCTACAGTCAGGATGATAGACATTTTCATCAGAACAAACAAATAAATTAATAGCAAACATTTATGTCAGAACAGACCCTCAAACAACCCTCCATTGAGAAATTGAAAGCCCTTCAATTAGCCATGGATAAAATTGAAAAAGATCATGGCAAAGGCACCATTATGAAAATGGGCGATACCAAAGTGGAAGAAGTTCCTGTAATTTCTACCGGCTCCATCGGTTTGAACAATGCTCTGGGTGTGGGAGGTTTCCCCCGTGGACGTGTCATCGAGATTTACGGTCCCGAATCATCCGGTAAAACCACATTGGCAATTCACGCCATTGCCGAGACTCAAAAAGCCGGCGGCATTGCAGCAATCATCGACGCCGAACACGCTTTCGACCGTTTTTATGCCGAAAAACTTGGAGTGGATATCGACAACCTGCTTATTTCTCAACCTGACAGCGGAGAACAAGCTTTGGAAGTTGCCGACCAACTGATCCGTTCATCTGCCATTGACCTGGTTGTTATCGACTCAGTGGCCGCACTGACTCCGAAAGCCGAATTGGAAGGCGATATGGGCGATTCCAAGATGGGTCTTCAGGCTCGCCTGATGTCGCAGGCTTTGCGTAAACTCACTGCAAATATCAACAAAACAAATACCTGCTGTATTTTCATCAACCAGTTACGCGAAAAAATCGGTGTGATGTTTGGCAATCCCGAAACTACCACCGGTGGTAACGCCCTCAAATTCTATGCTTCGGTTCGTTTAGACATCCGTCGCATCGGACAAATAAAAGATGGAGAAGAGGTGATCGGTAACCAGACCCGTGTAAAAGTAGTAAAAAACAAGGTGGCACCTCCTTTCCGCAAAGCCGAATTCGACATCATGTTCGGTGAAGGTATTTCACGCAACGGTGAAATCGTTGACCTTGGAGTCGAATATGGCATTGTTAAAAAGAGCGGTTCATGGTACAGCTATGGTGACACCAAAATAGGCCAGGGACGCGATGCTGCCAAAAATGTCATCAAAGACAATCCTGAACTGGCCGCCGAACTGGATGCAAAAATCACAGAAGCTTTGAAACAATCCAAATAAGAACAGAAAATAGAAAATGGGAAAAGTATTGATTATTGGCGCAGGCGGTGTGGGCACCGTCGTTGTGCACAAAGTGGCTCAAAACCACGCGGTATTTACCGAAATCATGCTGGCAAGCCGCACTAAATCGAAGTGCGACGTTATTGCCGCCGATGTAAAACAACGTTACGGCGTGAATGTAGCTACTGCTCAGGTAGACGCCGACAATGTAAACGAACTGATTGCTCTTTTCAACGATTATAAACCGGAACTGGTTATCAACGTGGCGCTGCCGTATCAGGATCTGACCATCATGGATGCCTGTCTGGCTACCGGAGTAAACTACTTAGACACGGCCAACTACGAGCCAAAAGACGAGGCTCACTTCGAATACAGCTGGCAGTGGGCTTATCAGCAACGTTTCAAGGATGCCGGTCTGACCGCCATTCTGGGTTGCGGCTTCGATCCGGGCGTAACAAGTGTATTTACCGCATATGCCGCCAAACATCATTTCGATGAGATCCATTATCTGGACATCGTTGACTGTAATGCCGGCGACCACGGAAAAGCATTTGCCACCAACTTCAACCCGGAAATCAACATCCGCGAAGTAACCCAAAAAGGCAAATACTGGGAAAACGGACAGTGGGTTGAAACAGAACCACACGAAATTCACAAACCATTGAACTATCCGGAAATAGGCCCGAAAGAGTCGTACGTGATCTACCACGAAGAGCTGGAATCGTTGGTTAAAAACTTCCCGACACTAAAACGCGCCCGCTTTTGGATGACTTTCGGACAGGAATACCTCACACACCTGCGCGTAATCCAAAACATCGGGATGGCTCGCATCGACGAGGTGGAATACAACGGCGTAAAAATTGTGCCAATCCAGTTCCTGAAAGCCGTACTGCCCAACCCGGGCGATCTGGGAGAAAACTATACCGGCTGGACTTCCATCGGATGCCGCATCTCGGGTATCAAGGATGGCAAACCGAAGACTTACTACATTTACAACAACTGTAGTCACGAGGCAGCCTTCACAGAAACCGGAACTCAAGGAGTAAGCTACACCACCGGTGTACCGGCTACTATCGGCGCATTGATGTTCATGACCGGACAATGGCGTCAACCGGGCGTATTCAACGTGGAAGAGTTCAATCCCGATCCTTTCCTCGAACAGCTCGGCAAACAGGGTCTTCCTTGGGTAGAGCTGACTGACATCGATCTGGAACTGTAATTTTTCAGCTCAACACAAAGACACTAAAACTCTAAGTTCTCTTCGGGTTTTGGTGTCTTTGTTTTTAAATACGATGACATGAAACGCTATTTTTTCCTATCAATTCTCATTCTATCTGCATTTTGTGCTTCTGCTAAAAACCCAAAGAAACAGATTGCTGCCTCGGACACCACAGTTTATACAGTCGTAGACAAAATGCCGGAGTTCCCGGGAGGGAAAGAGGCTATGATGAAGTTTATCGATCTAAACAAACAATATCCAAATTGTGAGGATGATTTTCAGGCTCGAATTATTGTGAAATGTATTGTAGAAATGGACGGATCTTTGTCCCAGATTATAATTGCAAGGAGCGTTGCTCCTCTTATAGACAAAGAAGCTTTAAAAGTGGTTCGAAAAATGCCCAAATGGATTCCGGGAAGATTGAAAGGAAAAATTGTAAGAGTTTGGGTAACTATTCCGGTTGAATATCGGTTATATTGAGTTCTTTCAAGACAAAGACACAAAGACCCTAAGGCGCAAAGAAGATTTTTTGAGTCTTAGGGTCTTTGTGTTTATTTATAGCGTAATATTTGGAATTGTATTCCAAATATCGGCGTAAATTTTGGAATTCACATTCCCAAGAGTGCATTCTATTCTCATTTAACCCACTCTCCTTCACAATATAATTCACTATCTTTGCAGCCCGAATAAAACAACTATCAATCAGCAAAATGGATTACAACCAAATACCCTCTCCCTGCTTCGTGCTCGACGAAGTTCGTCTGCGTAACAACCTCGAACTGATCCGTTCTGTAAAAGAACGTGCCGGTGTGGAGATCATTCTTGCGTTTAAGGCATTCTCCATGTGGAGCGCCTTCCCGATTGTACGCGAATACATTCCCTACTCCACCGCCAGTTCGCTATCCGAAGCACAACTGGCATTTGAGGAGATGGGGAGCCTTGCCCATACCTATGCCCCGGCCTACACCGACGAAGAATTTCCGACAATAGCCAGATACAGCAGTCACGTAACATTCAATTCATTGAACCAGTTCGAACGTTTGTATCCGGTCACCCAGCAAGCCGGACATCCGGTTTCGTGCGGATTGCGCATCAATCCCGAGTTTTCGGACGTAGAGACTGATCTCTACAATCCCTGTGCGCCCGGTTCACGTTTAGGCATTGTAGCCGATATGCTGGGAGAAAAACTACCGGAAGGTATCGAAGGGCTCCACTTTCACACTTTGTGCGAGTCACGCTCTACCGATCTGGAGAAGACGTTGGCTGTGGTGGAAGAAAAATTTGGCAAGTACTTCTCTCAGATCAAATGGCTCAACATGGGTGGTGGTCACCTGATGACCCACAAAGAATACGATACAGAACATCTGATCGCACTGCTCCGCAATTTTAATGCCAAATATCCGCACCTGCAACTCATTTTAGAGCCCGGTAGCGCCTTTGCATGGCAAACAGGAGAACTTGTATCATCGGTGGTAGATATCGTCGAAAACAAGGGCATCAAAACTGCCATGCTCAACGTTTCGTTTGCCTGCCACATGCCCGACTGTCTGGAGATGCCGTACAAACCGACTATTCTGAGTGCAATCGACGCTCTGGAAGGTAAACCCACCTATCGCATGGGAGGCAACAGCTGTCTTTCGGGCGATTATTTCGGCGATTGGAGCTTTGACAACGAACTGAAGATTGGCGATCGCATCGTTTTTATGGATATGATTCACTACACAATGGTAAAAACTACCACCTTCAACGGTGTTTCTCACCCATCAATCGGCATTTGGACGAAAGAAAACGAGTTCAAACTAATAAAAAAATTCGGATACGAAGACTTCAAAAATCGCTTATCCTAATTTCAGACATCCAACAATAATTGAATATAAACGAGTTACACAAAACAAGAAGTTTTTTACAGAAAATATTTGTCAGTTAAAAAAAAGAGCGTATATTTGCATCCGCAAACGCGAAAGTAGCTCAGTTGGTAGAGCACGACCTTGCCAAGGTCGGGGTCGCGGGTTCGAGTCCCGTCTTTCGCTCCAAGTGATCTGGCGGTTTTTCCGCCTTTTTTTTCTTTAATGCCCAGATGGTGGAATTGGTAGACACGCTAGTTTCAGGGACTAGTGGTCGTAAGGCTGTGCAGGTTCGAGTCCTGTTCTGGGCACCATCAGTAAATACCCAGGTGGTGGAATTGGTAGACACGCTACTTTGAGGGGGTAGTGAGAGCAATCTTGTGTGAGTTCGAATCTCATCCTGGGTACCAAACATAACGCTAATCATTTAATTATAAATGGTTAGCGTTTTTCTTTTTGCCAAATTGCACAACACCCGCACAACAAACAAACAAAAACTCATAATTACACCCTCGCTTGACAAGGAAATAGCCTCTCCAAAATCTTTAGACCTCCCTTCCTTTTTCAATTGTTCTCAAACTCCCTTTTCTTATTATGCACTTTGCATTCTGATATTGTTTACTTTCTGAAAGTCCATAGTTTCTTAGGCTTCCATAGCCAATACCAATATCCGAGCCTTCAAACAATGTATATATAGCCGCAAGACTTCCAAAGTAGAAGTGTCTTCCATCCGCTAGTTCTACATGAATTACTGTCCTTTCTTTTTTCTCCATATTCTTCATTAAACAAGATCGCAAAGATAGCCCAAACATTGCATATATTGATTATATGTAATATTTTTAATCTTATTTAACTCACGCATATTGCATATATTGAATATATGTCATATATTTGCATTGTAATTAATAACAAAACAATAATGTACTCAACAACATTTAAACCAAGAAAATTTGAGGCTTCATGCTCTGGATCAGGCTGGGGCGTTTGGGAAATTTCCAGTGGAAATAAGATTGAAAGTTGTGTATCACGCATTCATGCGCTTGAGTTGATGTACAAATTGAATGGTTGGAGCTTACCACTGAAACTTAAATAAATAATTAAATATTTGCAACTATGTTGAACGTATTAACAATCAGTGAAATGACAGCTACAAGGGCTGCAATCATAGGACTTAGAACAAATAACGACTTTATAGCAGGGTCAAAAGCCGTATTGATTCAATCATTAAAAGAAAAAATGGCAAATGGTATCGCACATTTCCTTTTTATAAAGAAAAGTGGCGAAGTTCGGGAGGCGTGGGGTACACTTAACAAAAGTCTTGTTGCAAAGTATATCAATGGCAGAGGGGTTAGCCGTGAAGTATTTTTTACAACAGCGTATTTTGATGTCGAAAAAGGGGCTTGGCGTTCGTTCCGTTGGGAATCTATAATATCAATTCTATAATCGTAAAAAAATGATTGCATCACACATAATGAACTGTCTTCTTGCACAAAAAATGATAGTTTGGAGCTGGGGATTCAACTCCCCTATTTACCTTCGAGATGGACTGCAATTTAATGTGCAAGGATTTATATTTCAAGGCGTTGTGCAAATAAAATATAATGAAGGGACGGATCTGTTTTACATTAATTTTATCAAAAACAAAAAAATACTCGATGTATTCCTGAACGTGTCAATTGATATGCTTATTGACACCCTGGATTGTTATATTGAAAAGGTTGAAGATTATGGGAAACGGGTACGAGATGAATATTCACTTTTGTAATTACTGAATATATTTTCATAACCGTTTAATTATTTGACATATACCAACACACCCAATTAATATCACCAAAACAAACATTCACTTCGTCTCAAATAACATTAAATTGAATATTATGAGCCTCAAATTTTCCAATACAACAAGCGATTTTATCGAGTGGAATTCTATGCTTAAATTAATCAGGAATCTATATAATGATGGCAATTATAAAATGAGCCTTCTAATTTCATTAGGATCATTTTGGGGATTACGAATATCAGACCTGCTAAACCTGACTTGGATAGACATTTTAGATAAAGATCATTTTGAAATTATTGAAAAAAAAAACTGGCAAACGAAGGGAGATTAAAATCAATTTTCAATTGCAAAAGCATATTAAAGAATGCTATACTTCAATTCATCCTCACCAAATGGATAGCAAATGCTTTTTGAGCCAAAAAGGAACTGTTTATTCAATTCAGCGAATAAATATTATTCTGAAAGAGATCAAAGTCAATTATAACTTAAAGATTGACCATTTTAGCAGCCATTCTTTGCGCAAAACTTTCGGACGAGCTGTTTATAACAATTCTGGAAATAATGCCGAATTTGCGCTTGTAAAGCTTTCAGAGTTATTTAACCATAGCGATGTTCGCACAACCAGAAAATATCTTGGACTTAGAAATGAAGAATTAATGGAAACGTACGACTCGTTGACATTTTAGGAATAAACAAGTTCTTCAATTATTTCTTCAATTTTCTTTCGCTCTTTCTCGATTTCTTTCTTAATTTCTTCTTGTCTGTCCAATTCTCCTTTTATCTCATCCACAATTTTTTGTTGTATGGATAAGGGTATATCTGGAATTTTAAAATTTGAAATTTCTTCCCAATATAGATGAATTTGATTTGTTGCTCCTGTATAATCTCGTTCAACCTGAAAATAACCCAAAATACTTCTAAAGAAATATGTAAAAAATAGCATATTATAGCTATCTCTTAATCTTACAATATAATTATCAACGGTTGTAATAGATTCTTGTTCATAATCAAAGAAATCAATTTTGCCAAGTGAGACCTTTCCTGTGCAACAAATAATAATATCATTCTGTTTTAATTTCTTCCTCTCATCTATACCTTTGAAATACTCTTCAGTTACACATTCAGGATCAGAAAAATCAATAAATCCATTTTTGAGATTTGCAATTTTTACGACAGGAATATCGCCATCAGAATTATATTTTGGCTGAAGACCTTTTTCAAAACTTTCGACAACATCTTTTACTTGAAGTGTTTTGATATTGTCCAAAAAATCCATCAGTTTTTTTGTTGGAGCATTATGAAATCTTGTAGAAAACCTAAAAATACCGCTTCTTGCAAATTCATCAAAAGTTGTATCGAAAACACGCAAAATTTTGTCCTGAGCTATTTGAGTCCCAGCAGTCATTCCTTTACCAAATTCATTGTAAAGATTCTCCTCAAACCCAAATTCACGGGCAAAAACTCGATTGATAATTCTCAATGGTGGGGTAATCTGAGATTTAAGTTCATTAATTCTATTATCCCTAGGCTCTATTAAAGAAACAATGTGCTGTTGTTGGAGAGTCGGTATAGCAGGGAGTTTTATTTTTAGAAATTCATATGGATTTACTCTTCTATGTGAGGGAGTTTTGCCTGATTCTAGAAATGAATATGCTTTTAAAACCTTGGGATGCAGCAAAAGGTATCTCAAAAGTAACCTGCTATCAAAATTTTTGATCTTATATGGTATAAATTCTGTTGATCCAATAAGATTCTTTCCTTTGTATGAATTTAGAAAAACATACCCTCTAGGCATACCTAATTTTGAAATAAATATATCAGATTCCGATAAATCATTTTTGTCAGATCCAATTTCGCTAACTAATTCGACGTTCTCTAGCTCTCCAGTCCTTTGTGATTGATCTGAAATATTAACCAAGTACATTTCCTCATCCAAATCCCCCTTTTTATGTTTTCTTATTTCCAAAGCTTCAAGAAAATTCGATATTTGCACCTGAGGGAATTGAGAATCAAAGATTACCCAGTTGTCTACCCTTGTAAAAGATGAATATTTCTCATCTAAACGACAATGCATGCTTATCGCTAAGTCACTCTGATCTATGGTAAATATCTTCAATCCCATTTTACGTCTCTTAAAAAATCCAAAGCTGTTTCTTTTACTCCATCATCAACCAAAACTTCACCAATTTCGTTCACTCGATAAAGTTCATTAGGCATTTGTGTGAACATTCGCTTAGTTCGTTTATAACCAATATCTTTTACTTCTGCCATAAAAATCTTATAATTCAATTCCTTAGCAACTTCTCCGAATACCCACCATGTATTTACAAAGCCAAAAACATCTTTGGTATCATTATCATATGCGCACATTCCTTTTAGTTCATCCCGATATTTTTCTACTATTTCCTTGCTGGCAAGTTCATTATCTTCATCTGTCCAATAATTCTTTAACATTCTCGACAAGATATTTTTTTCATCTTGTGCTGTCAAATCTTTTACAGAAGATAATTTCTTACGTTCTTTTCTTTCCAAATAAACTTTCATGAGATTTTCGCATCTGGTCTGCAAAGTATTCCATTCTTTAGAAAACTTCGTCCAATGTTTGTCCCAATCTTCAATCTCGTCTGTAGTTTTTTTCTGGGCAAACAGCAAGCTGGTTTTTGTACTGGTAAATGGTTCAAAAGTAAGTTGTGGCAAACTAACAACTGCTTTAACTTTGAAATATTTATATATGAACAACCTAATATATTTGTTTTCTGTTGTATCGAAAACACTTTCGGGCAAGACTACTCCAAAACGTCCGTTAGGCTTGAGTAATTGATACCAACGTTCAATAAATAAGTTTTCGGAATTTTTTTTATCTCCAAACAAAAACTCTGTTTTTACATTTTTCTTAGTATCGTTATCCAAATCTACGCTAAACGGAGGATTGGTAATAATGACATCGAATTGTCCGTTTACCTCTTTGTTATAATATTTTCCATCATGAGTGAACTGCTTCAAAAAATTCGGAGCAGTTTCTTTGTCATAAAATTTAAAGGGCAAAAGTCCGTCTTTTACGAAGATATTAGTTGAGCCATCGCCATGTAAAATCATATTTACTTTTGTCGCCGTACCAAGATTAAAATTTATCTCTACACCATATATGTAATCTTTTGCCCATTTATTTTCCCGATGGTCAGGCATAAACCATTGATGAAATTTATCATCGACATCCCTTGTTTCATCAAGTTTGTGATGAAAACGTCGTTTGATATTTTCAGTGATAAACTTCATATATTCAATAAGAAAAGTTCCACTACCAGCACTTGGATCAATTAAATACGGAATCTCCAAGTCATTGTTTACTCGCTCAATTGCCAATTTATCAAGCTGCAAACCCCAGAGCAAGAATTTTACCACATTAATATGCGTAAAAAATTGACCCTTGCTTTGTTTAAAACCCTCACGAATAATCCCCTCAAAAAAGTCTCCTAAAACATCTTTTCCTGAGAAGCTATTTTTACCATCAACGAATGAATATCTTTCGAGTTGAGAAACAGTATATTTTAATTTGCTCAATGAAAATTTATTCTCATCAATCACAAACGATTTCTTTAGCTTTGCCTCATCTATAATATTCAATCGTTGTTTTAATGCTCTACGGTAAAGCTGATTTATTCTTTCAAAAAGTTCTTCGTTGGTTTCAAAACTATCTCCATTTCTAAAAGTAAAAATTTGAAAATCATATTTTTCCCCTGTTCTTTTTTCACTTTCATCTTGAATTTTAGCAAGAATAATATTTACCAGTGAAGAAAAAACGTCATTATCGTCTGTTCCCCCTCCTCCCCAAAGAACATTGTGCAAATTAGTTCGCAAACTATCTATCTGTTCGTGTGAAAAATCAGTTTCCAAATCTTTCTTTCCACCTTTTATAAAAGGTTCTTTCTGAGCCTTGCCATAATTTGCTGGAATTGAATCTGTAAAATCTCGTACTTCTTTCCAAGAATCATATGAATTGAATTTTTCGTAATCAATTAAAATGCATTTGTCTTTGATATCATGCTCTCCAACCTCTATTGTATAAAGCATTAGATACTTCACTTTCTTCCCTTGTCCTTTTTCTTGGGAAGCAAGATTATACAATTGCTTTTCAATGATTTCATCTTTGTCTTTTTCATAATCTTGAGGGCTTTTTAACTCAACATACAAAAAAGCATCACCTTTCTCATCTCTTACTATAATATCAATTCGTGGTTTATTTACCTTAGGACGACCAATATCATATTGCTTTTCAATCTCAATGTTCTCTGGCTTATAACCAAGCTCATTAACCAATTTTGCAAGCATGAATGCTCGTACAATTTCTTCATCACCACGGAATTTTTCAATTTTCCATCCAGTAATTTTATCTGAATATTTAACTTTCTTATTTTCAAAGTCGTATGTTTCAACAACTTTTTTTTCTTGATTATCTAAGTAGTTCTTAATTAATTTCAAATCCATCTGATAAAATTTTTAAACGAAACATTCACCCAATTTAGCAGTTAAATATTTGCCATATTGACAATTATACTTATTCACAATACAATCACGCTATAGATCCAGCATTGTAACATCAGTGGGCTTTTAATAAAACACTTGAGGCAATCTCACTCATATTTTTAATTTTTTCAATTAATTGAGGCACCCAATCTGGTATTTGTTCTCTTGATGTAATAGTAGATTTTAATTGCTTATATAGCGATAGTCCTTTGTTGCTTGACGAAAAGCCAATTTCTTCATTCAATGAATTCTTAAATCCAAGAAAATTATCATGTATTACTCCGTCTGGGAAATCAGCGTCAATTCCAAGGCATTTTAGAATAGCTTTATTTTTTTTTACTGTATCTGTTTGATGTTTGGTCCCAAAATGATTCTTATCCCCATCAAAAATCACGTAACAAGGAATTCCAAACTCACTATATAAACGATAGAATCTATCAATATCATTTTTATCCCCACATCTAACTATTGTCACCCCTTCCGCAATATAATCAAATCCTAGCAGTTCAAAAAAATACGGTAAACATAGTGACTCACTTTGACCTTCAACTAGGATTATTTTTTTTGCAAAAAAAGCTTCATTTGCTTTTTGTGTATCACCAGTTTCTTCATATGCATTTTTATAATGAAGCATAAGATCATCCTCGTTAGTTGTTATATTTAACCGAACATGAAGATCCTCAATAAAATCAATTGCCTTTGCAAAACGCACATAAGTGCCTTCGGTTGAACTTTTTCTAACTAAGAATATTTCATTAAATCTTCCCACATTTAGAAAGTCTGGAGAATGAGTGGTAAAGAAAATCTGAGTTCCACTCTCAGCCAATTCATGTAAAACTTTATAAAAGCATCTTTGTGCTTGTGGATGCAAGTAAAGTTCAGGTTCATCAATAAAAAGAGGTGTGCTATTATTTAGTTTGATTTGTGAATATGCTTTCAATACGGCTATGGATATAGATGCTTGTATGCCCATACCCAAACTGGATGCTTGAAAAGAGAGATTAATTTCTGGTTCTGTAACGATAAGCTGTAAGGTCCTGTAAAAATTCCATGGGTCATAAAGATTAAGATCAACAGAAAAATCACTCTCAGCCCGATTTAATTGTTTCGCACTTTCTCGTTGAAGTGTTTCTATAAACAATTTCATCACTTCCGTTCCTTCTCGATTTTTCACTGTGAAAAGTATCGTATCTCTAATTGTTTCAATTTCTTTCTTGAATAAATCAGGTTTGCTAATAATTTCACCCGTTGTTTCATCCAAAACCTCTTCATTTTTGAACAGAGAATTTATTTCCAATAAAATTCTCCCCAGCAAACTCCATCGATTTGAGGGTAGATAATCAACAATTGCTCTATCAACACCTAAATATGCAGAACAATACCGCTGCCTATCAATATCTGTAATATAATTACCCGAGAGATTTAATCCAGACTTTTCATTTTGTCTAAAATCGTACCATATTTCAGCAAGTTGTAAATAATTACCATCATCAAAATATAATGTAATACTTATTTTATTATCAATGGAACCTAAATAATGGTCTTGTGGCAATGTAGAATTGAAGGAAGGATAAACTGGCCCTAATAACCAATTAATGGCATCAAATATATTACTTTTACCAACACTATTTTCTCCTATAAAGGCATTAAGTTTTGAAGAACATTCAATATCTATAGATCGAATGCTTCTAAAATTTTGGATTTTAACACGGATTATCTTCATTGAAACTGGATAATTAACGATAAATCTATTGTATACCCCAAAATAATATTCATTTACAAAGAAAGTGAATATTATCAATAAAATCATGAGCTAGTTCAGGAAAAATATGGATTTTTTCTGGGAAATTTTTTTTTGAGATACGCCGCAAACCGTAAGCCCTTTTCATTCCATCCTCCATTATCTTCGGATTTAGGGGATTTCAATTTTAAAGATTTCAAAATCACCCCCTCCCTCCCCCATTAGGACTTCCACATAAGGGAGGGGCTCCATAGGAAGATCTTCAATAAGAGGAGGGAAAGGCAGCATCCAGTCTTTCTTCTTACAACAAAACAGCTTCACTCAAAAAGCTGTTGATGTTGTATTTATATCTTTATATAACTATATCTTTTATATAGTTATACATTGGTATTCAAACAGATATACTCTATATAGATTTTGATAACTCTGCTGTTACTGAAACAACACTACTTGAATAGTATTTGGATTACTACCTGTTACTAAAATAGAACACTGATAATAAACCACATAACAAATTTCATCACCTTAAAATTCAACCTCTATATTTAAATCTCCATTAGAACTGTGTTCTCTATCTTAAGCAACTCGCCCCTGTTGCTCTTTTTCCCTCTTCTTCTTCGCCAACGTTAATAATTTTCTGGCTAATGCGTCTGGATCATTGTTTTGTACTACAGGTTTCGTTGAGGTAAAGTGCTTATTTGATGTATTCATGAATAATTCAACAGTTTCACCCATTTTTCCCTTATCTATATTATCCCTAATTTTATCTGCTGTTATCAGTACTGAATTGCCTTCCAAGTTTCTTTTAAGTACGATAATAAAATCGGCCATATTCTTGAAATGCACAGAACCCAATATATTTTCTCCACTAGGCTCATCCTTTTGGAGTTTACGTTGATGGGCAACCAAATTCAATAGTATATTGTATCGTTTGGGTATTTTAGCCAACCTCCTCAATGCTCTACCGATGCTATTTGTATCCATATTACCTTCAACATCTATATAATTAAACGGATCCAATACAACGGAGTTAATTTGATAGTTATCAACATAATATTTGATACAACGGCTAATTTGATCGATGGTTGAAATGGAGTCAGCTTTGACAAATATCAAATTTTCAAACAAGGTCTCATTGGACTGAAAATCTTCGATTGACTGCCCATCACAATTTTTTCCTGTCTTCATTTGTAAAAAGTCTTTGATATGACTATAAATAGGGGTCTCAAAGCTAATGAAGAGTGTTTTCCAATTGTATTTTTTAGCCATCAGATAACTATAATAGTTAATAAACGTCGTTTTACCAGCTCCCGCAGTCGCAGTCCAAATCGCAAAGCTAGCTGGTGCCAATCGTACAATTGAGTCGAATTCCTTAATTCCACATTCTAATCCTCTCTTATATGGGTTTTCAAGATAATTCTGGTAGCTCATTCTTAGCTCTTCCAGATCGTAATTGTATTTATTTACACTTTCCATAGTATTCGTTTTTTAATTCATCATATTCAATTTTTTTACTCAACATCGTTCCAATTTCCTCGGCTCTACTTATTAGACATCCAGCAAGATGCAGTTTTATCTGATATGTCAACCACGTATCATTCGTCTTAATCTTAAGAAATTCATTCAATAAATCAATTGAAGAATTGAATGTACTTTCGTTATTCAGACTAATGTCTTTATCAGTCGAAAACACTTCCATATCGTTATATGATCCAAACAATTTAATGGCACTTACATTCTTTGTTTCTAAGCCACTGAATCTTCTTATCAGATCACCAATCTTGAGTCTAGTTACTGGATCTTTTATATCGTTATATTCCTTCAAAAATCTCACAATATTCTCTGTTTCGATATAATAAAAAGTCCCATTTTGAGTTTTTCGTCCTTTAGACACAAGTCCCATTCTTTCAAGACTCTGAATATTGTTTGAGACTCGTGATTTTGACAATCCCGTAAATCCTGCCACCATAGACAGCGAAATAGGCTTATTAGACACATTACACTGGTGCATTAGTGCAATAAAGATTGCTAACTCAACAGGTTCAAGGAAACAACTTAAATTAACAGGAGTGATAACGTTATATTTTAGGCTAGAAATCTTATCTCCTTTATCTTCCTTTTGTATAGACAAAGCCTTATCATTATTTTTCATGCAGATAATCAATTACTTATTCAACAATTCAATTTGTTTTTAATATCCGATTTCCGATAGCGTTTTTTGCCTCCTATTGAATACGCCTTAAGATAATTCCGTTTATCCCATCGCCATAAAGTTGAAAGATCAACATCCAACATCTCAGAGACTTGTTTTGGAGACAAATACACTTCGGATTTGTCATCAACAATCAATTGTTCAATTTCTTCACGTGTCGCTTTTACCGTTTGGTTTATTACCTCTTGCAAATCTTTTGCTGAAAGTGCAATCGAAACATTTGTGCCATTTTTCATTATATCTTCTATAAGCATAGCATTTTTCATTTTAAGTTGATACTCTACAAAAATTACATCAAAAGCATGTTGCGCAACTCGTTTTGATTATGATACAAAGTTCCTGATTATCCCATCATTTGACAATTCAACAGACATCAACTTTTATTCAACTCCAATTTTTTATGCTGTAAATTTCTTCAACTTTGGCATGATGCTAATTCAATTTTTCCTAACTTTATCCTCAGAATCTTCAACCTAACTCCAAAAAGCTTTATTTTAACTGTTCAAACAAGAGCAAAAAGCTATCATTCTGCATATTATGCTATACAGCGATAAAAACCTCCGACATTATTTAAAAAAGGCCACTACCCCACCTCAAGAATCTATAGAATTTATCTATGGCTTAGGGCATCAACATTCATATTCAAGTTTAGTAAACTATATTGCATCAAATTTTAATGATGTAAAAGGGTTATATTGCAGAAAAATGCAAGTTGCTGATTGGCTCTATGCTCTAAGGTGGGTTGTAATTAGAGAAGAACTCTATGAAGAATATCTTCTTCCCCATTTCCATAAAAGAATCTTCAATGACACCTTCAATAATTATCCACATTATAAACCTTATAATGAAGATAATTTCAATAGAGCTTTAGAGCTGCTCGAACATCTTGAAAATTATGAAGATATTCAAACGGTAGGCGATGGAACATATGAGAAGTTTACAATACCTGAAATATCAGAAGAAACTAGTTTTAGCCTCTATGGCGACCAATTACGTCAAACCAATGAAGCTGACTTTTCCAGTTATAGTGTAAATGAACAGCAATTTATACTCTCAATATATCAGTCGTACCTTAAAACAAGAGAAGAACTTGAGACGGGGGAAGAAGGCTTTTTCGTTGAAGAGATTCTTGATGAAACTGCCATATACAATGTAGCCATAGATGAAGTTGAAAAGAAATATGAAACTATAGATAATGCAACTATGGTTTTGTCTATCTGGAAGCATTTCAAATCATTAAAAAAGTCTGCTAACATTACAGTATCCGAAGAAGATATTAAACAATATATAGATCAGGAGATGCAAATTAACGTCAATATGATTCTTACATCTTATTATCTTCAATATATAATTTTATCAATACCTCCATTATCGACAGAAGATCAGAATACTTTCGGAGTCTTGAAATTTAGTGGTGACCAAGCAGACATCATGCAAAGACTACTTTGTGCTGTGACCTCAAAAAACTGGGATAAATTAAAGCAAAAAAGCAACTCATACTATAAAACAATTAACAACATGTTCAAAATTGACACAAAAGACAAGTATGAGATAGACGGTTTAATAGATCAATTAAGTAAAGTGAAAGACCTATTAATACAAGGAGGGTTTGAAGATGCTATTAAGCTTATAAATTCCGACATTGAGAAAATACAAGCTTTAAGGGGATAAGAATTAAAGTGTCGAATTATCTAAACGAGAAGATTAACTAAGTCTTTCTTCATTTCTTCATCAATATCTCTGTACCTTGAAAAAGCTTTACTCCCTTCCTTATGACCACTTAGAGACCCTACAAGATTAGGATCTTTGACTTGTTTGTATAAGTTGCCAATGAAAGTACGTCTAGCGAGATGAGATGAAGCTATTTCATTTAACGGACGCATTTCACTTTCACGAGTCAACGGGTTTAATATCATTACAGAACGGGTTAATTTCGCAATAGTAAAAGCTTCTTTGATAGCAATATTATATTCTTGCTCGTAAGAAAAAGGGAGCAACGACTCTCCTTGAAAATTATTGTACTTGGCAAGTATCTCATTTGCTATTTTATTCAATGGAACCCGAACCGTAACGGGTCTGTTATCTCTTGTTTTACGAGCGATGTATTCGATAGCTCCGTTTATTACATTTTGCTTTGAAAGTCGATTGAGATCTGATATACGGCATCCTATCAAACACTGAAAAACAAAAATATCTCTTTGCACTTCTAAATCAGGACGATTAGAAAGGTCAGTATAATAAAGTTGATTGCGTTCCTCAATGCTGATATAATAAGGAGTTCCATAAACGCATTCTTCTACCGTAAATTTACGAAATGGATTGTTTGACGTTTTTTCATTATCGGCACACCAAATAAAAAACGTCCGCAGTTTAGCAAGAACTCCATTTATTGTATTTTGTCCCCTTGATTTTGGTTTTCGAGATTCAGACACTTGTTCATAAATTTCAGGATGGGTTTCACATATAATAAACTCTCCTCTTAAAAACTCAGTAAAATTTCGCAAATCATCTGGTGAAACTGCATCCAGAGATAATGTGAAGTTTGCATTACGGTTTTCAATTTGTTCATATAACTCATATCGCTGCAAAGCTCTCACCACAACACGAAAATTTTTTTTCCTGACATCTGACATTGGATGTTTCAATAGAAACTCCTCAAAAATATCAAAGAATGATTCCTGTTTCGTTATCGGTGCATACTTTTCTGGATTTAGCGCCTTATCTATATCTAATTCCAGATCATTAGACGTATAATCTTCTTTGAATTTTACCTCGTTATATATCTTTTCAATCAACGTCTTTCTTTTCGTAATTTTAGCCTTGAACTCTGCTTTTTCTGTGTCGGAATACATAAAGACAGAACGAGTTTTTATAGATTCTCCTTTGGAATCCCACTGATCTGGTTCAATCATAATATCCTTCGCCTTATAAAAAAGTTGCACTCCTCTACCTGCGCTTAGACGAAATCTAACATTTACTTTTTCTGTCTTTTTAGTGGATGTTCTTATGAATGCCTTTACTGTAGCCATAATACAATGATAAATGATGGTTGTGCAAATATAATATTTTTGCACAACAAACATGCAATAATATAAAATATCATGCTTAAATCTGCATTAAAAGCAAAGAATAAATACGTTGTAAAAGACTATTATACAATTGTTTTACGATACTCAATAAGCAAATTAGCAATTTCAATCTATTTCATATTTCAAATATCATCCTGGGTACCATCAAAATAAAATCCTAATTGATTATAAATCAGTTAGGATTTTTTATTTTCAGAATTATTCCCAATCACATTGAATTATAGTTTTTCGTATTGCATAATATCTCTATTTCCCATAAAATTGAAAGGTACATACATCATTAACTCTTCCACGTAAAAAAACCGGCAAACAGCGATAAAGATTCGCCATTTGCCGGTTATATTTGAAATAAAAAAGTTTTCTCTCTACGCTAATCCGTCAAGAGTAATTATTTTTCCATCAGCGTCATATTCCAGTTCTCGTACTTTTAGGCTACGCAACCAGGTGCGACCTCCTGAGGGTACGCTGTCGTGGTGAAACAAGTACCATTTCCCCTTGAATTCGGCGATGGCATGATGAGTAGTCCACCCTACTACCGGCGTCAGAATAACACCCTGATAGGTAAACGGACCGTAAGGATTATCCCCGATAGCGTAACACAACAAATGGGTATCGCCGGTAGAATACGAGAAATAATATTTACCATTGTAGCGATGCATCCACGAGGCCTCAAAAAAGCGACTTTCGGTTTGTCCTGCTTTCATCGGCGTTCCATCCTGATTAAGAATAACGACTGGACGTGGTTCCTCTGCAAAACCAAGCATATCTTCCGTTAAACGTACAATTCTTGAAGGCAAAGCCAGTTCATCCCCTTCGGGCAAATAAGCACTTTCGAGCGCTTTGTTGTCTTTGTAACGCTGCAATTGACCACCCCACAAGCCTCCGAAATACATGTAATGAGTGCCGTCTGTATCTTCAAACACAGCAGGGTCGATGCTATAACTACCACGAATAGGATCGGGCTGTGGAACAAACGGACCTTCTGGCTTATCTGCGATAGCAACACCCAGACGGAAAATATCATTTTGGTCTTTCAGTGGAAAATACATGTAATATTTACCGTTTCTGCAGGCCACATCACAATCCCACAACTGGCGACCAGCCCAAAGAATGTCGCTTACTTTCAGCACAACGCCATGATCGGTTACCGGTTCGGTTTCTATATCGGAGGTTGAGAAAACATGATAATCATTCATATCGAAATGATCTCCGTTATCATTCTCCGGAATGCCTGATTCACGGTCGTGTGACGGATAAATATAGAGTTTACCATCAAAAACATGCACCGCCGGATCGGCCATAAAATCATTCTCAACTAAGTATTTCGGCTGTTTCATCTATATATAATTTTGATTGTAAAGGACAACTGGAGTTGAATAAATCGGCTAACAGAATTCCACGTTACAACTCCCGATTGTATTATTTTTTCACTTTGGTTTTTTGCGCCATTTTAATCATCTCGTCCACTACGCTCTTACGTTGATTTTTACGATCGAAGAGTACCGGATAATCCATACGACCACGAATAGGGAAGCCATTGAGCCACGTTCCTGCATCGTTCAATCCCCATACGGTTACACGATCTACCACATCGCTGTATTTCAAGAACAAACCGAACATATCCAGTACGCGTTTGTTCCATTTTTGCTGAACATCGGCAGGCACTCCATCACGGTAAGGATCCATCTCTTTTGAATATTTGAAACTTGCAGAGATATTTGCTCCGTCATAAGGACTTGGAAGAATAGAGACATCCCATTCGGTAATCAAAATATGTACGCCGGCAGCTTTGAGTTTCTTAAAGCTTGTTTCGGTAGCCTCCAGAGTTGGATTGACCATGTGCATGTGCGATTGCGAACCTACGGCATCGATACGGCAACCAGCAGCTTTCAGTTCTTTTACCAGTTGAACAATAGCATCACATTTAGCCGGAGTTTCAACATTATAATCGTTGTAATATAATTCGGCGTTAGGATCGGCTTCGTGTGCAAACTGGAAAGCATATTTGATAAAATCTTTGCCCAAAATCTGGTAGAACTTGCTTTTGCGGTATGTACCGTTATCTTCAAATGCCTCATTCACAACATCCCAACCTTTTACACGGCCTTTATATCTGCCTACAACAGCATAAATGTGCTGACGCATCCGTTCTTTCAAAACTTCGGGAGAAACATCTTTGCCGCTATCATTTACAAACATCCATCGACCGATTTGCGAATGCCAGATAAGACAGTGACCTGTAACGGTTTGCTTGTTCTTTTCGCCAAAAGCGACAAATTTATCTGCATCATCCCAAACATATTTGTTTTCCTGAGGATGGGTAGGTTGTGGTTTCATGCAATTTTCGGCAACTACTGCGCTGAATTCGTTCGCTATCAAATCAGATTCAACCGGATTAACACCATTAACTTGTTGCATATTAATCGCTACACCCATCAGGAATTTTCCTTTGGTAGCTTTGGCTAAAGTTTCTCTGGCCGACACGTTTGTCGATACCAGAATAATCATCGCAATAATAGCGGAAATTGTTCTTGTTTTCATTGTTATCAGTTGTTTTTGGTTACGTTAGGGCATCGTATTTTATGTCAATCACGAATTCCAGACCTTAAAAAAGTGCGAAATTCGTGATTAATATATTCTATAAAATGACCAATATGAATTGTATTGTTCAATTATTTTTCTGCGCGACGAGCTTTCAGGTCTGCTTCAATTTTAACTTCCATTTTTTTGTCAATCGCATAGAAGAAAAGCAAACCAACCCCAATCAGGAAGGGAATTGAAGGATACACACTCACAAGCATTCTGGCACCGGTAGCTACCGATTCTGGTTGAAGTGCATGACCGGCAGCACCACTCTCGTTAGGAATATATCCGTAGAGGTGCAGAATCCATGTAACCAATGAACCTCCAATTGAAAGTCCGGCTTTAAGACCTACCATCATTGCAGAGAAGATAATTGCAGTTGCTCTGCGGTTTGTTCTCCACTCTGAAAAGTCGGCCACATCGGCAATCATAGCCCAAAGTACCGGAACTGTAATCCCGTAGAAGAAGCCATGCAGAATTTGCGAACAGAACATTAAAGCCACACTGGTTGGTGCAAAGAAGTAAAAAATCAGGATAAAGATGGTAGAGACGAACAAACCAAAACGATAGACATCCCGTTTACCATATTTATCAGCAAGTTTTTTCGACAGACCGATACCAATCAACTGGAATACGATGCCGCCACCGTTGAACAGTCCAAAACCTGTTGCCACAGGATCGGAACCCGAAATATTAATTCCCAAATGACCTAACAGAGCCAATATAGGACTGATAAAGTTTGTCAGAGCCGTTTTATCCACATAATTATTAAAATAATAAACGTAAGATCCGCCCTTCATGGCAAGAGTAACAAAAATCAAAATGGTCAATGAAAGCATGATCAACCATGGCTTGTTCTTCGTAAGGTCGGAAAGGTCTTCCTTGAGTGAGGATTTTTGCTCTGCTGTGGGGACGATACGTTCTCTGGTTGTAAAGAAGGTTATGAGCAACATAACGGTACCCACAATGGCTAACCATGTCATAACGGCTTCAATCCCGACGGCTTTATCTCCGTGGCCGGCATATTCTATGATAGGCAACATAAATACCTGAACAAAGAACTGAGCAAACATTACGGCAATAAACCGGTAAGAAGAGATACTGTTTCGTTCGCTCATTTCACCGGTTAGCACACCGCTCAATGCCGAATAAGGCAAGTTGCTGGAAGCATACAGTAACAACAGGAACGTATAGGTAACAGCTGCGTAAATAAGTTTTCCTTTGTAGGAAAAGTGAGGAGTTGAAAACGCCAAAAATGCCACAACCCCGAGAGGAATCGCCGTGTACAGAATCCACGGTCTGAATTTACCCCATTTGGAGTTTGTTCTGTCAGCGAGGGCTCCAATAATCGGATTGAAGATAAATGCTGCAACTAAGCCTACAGCAAGCATAATGATTGACGCATCGGTATTTTTCAGGCCATAAATATCCGTGTAAAAATACGCTAAATAGGTAATCAAAGTTTGGAAAACCAGATTGGCCGCCAAGTCACCAAGACTATAGCCAATCTTTTCAAATACAGACACTTTCTGAGATTTCAAATCCATGATATTAATTTAATTATTTGTATATAGTTTTTTATTCAACGCTAAATGAATATTATTGTTCTATCTAAAATTGTGCTACAAACAAGCTACCATGTACACTGGCATGGTTGTCAAACCCGATTCTTGATACCCCTTACCTTGCTAAAGAGTCTTTTTCAAAAAGTGCCATACAATTTTCATCTATAGGTTCCATGGAGACATTGAACAATGCATCGTATCTTTAACAAAGACAGAACATTCGGTTTCTCTCATCGCATCCGAAATAAACGGAAACAGGCAAAATACTCAAAGACTACAAAAATGCCATAAAATAATGGTTCTGGCTTTTTATTTTGAGTAATTCAGTTTCGATTTTGAATAATTTTCAACCTAGAAAAGAATGGTGCAACCTCTTTCTGCCCAAACTTACATTCCCACCAGAAACCACTTTCAATACAGCTCACTTGTTCTGAACGGAGATGCCGGGAGGCCTTCCTTGTTGTACAGGTTGGCGCCTTCAGGATTGTTACTCCAGGCATACCGCACCGCTACCGGCTGGGAGACTTTACTACTGCTAACAATAACAGAATTGCCCACAATATGAGCCTCGGCAGGAAGATAGTTGCCGTCTTTTCCGCAAACTTCAAAACAATTCAACGTTTTTCCATTCCTTGCAACCATACCGCTGCCGGTATTAGTAAAGCTCAGAATCACCTGATTACCTGCAATCTTCAGCGTGCGGTAAATCGGTCCCAAATATACGATTTTATTCTCTCCGTAAGCTACTTTTCGGGCAGCTAAGGCCAAACGAGCACCCAAATCTTTCTTATTCACCGGATGAATATCGTTCCATTCGCCGATGTCGATGCTAACAGCCATACCTGTATTCGGCACAGCAGAAAGCGTTTTGAGCTGGGTTTCGCGCAGGTAAGCCCAGTCATATTTTGTACTCTCGATATTTACTTCGACAAAATTGGGCAATTGCGCGTAAATAAAGGGAAAATCGCCCTGCTGCCATTGATTCCTCCAATCGCTTATCAAGGTTTTGAACAACGAAAAATGTTCGAATGCCTTGCTGGTATTCGATTCGCCCTGATACCAGAGAACTCCTTTGATGCGATAATTCAGCATTGGAGCAAGCATACTGTTGAAGAGTGCCGTCGGAATTTTACCGGTAAACAAACGCTCTTCCAGAGGATCAGCAACAAAACCGGCTTTATATTTCCAGTCGCCTTCCAGATTAATAGTTTGTCCGCCGGTAGTCAATTCGTATTTTTTGCCGGGGACAAAACCTCCGTGACGTATGTAGTTAATTATCCTGACAACAATCGTATTGCTGCCTTCATGCAGAACGCCCTCCGGTATCTTATAGTTTCGCTCCGAATATTGAGATCCAATGCCTCCTATAAAACGCCCGTTGATAAAGACGGAATCGGCGTCCACGATTCGACCCAGCCGTATATTTGCGGCTTTACCTGCCATAGAAGCCGGCACTTCAACCTCCCGTCGAAACCAGAATACACCGTTCTCGGCACCAAATTGACTTTCCGGCCAATAACCCGGAACGTGCATGACAGACCAGTCGGAGGTATTAAGTTTCGGATCTGTCCATGCCGGTTCACTTTTATAACCTGCATCATTTTGCCGCAATGCGTGATTCCAGTTCACAACCCGCTCGTTATCCTGTTTATTGATTCTTTTCATCCACCCGGGATCTTTGAAGCGCAAGGCATCCTCGTAATATTTCGGAAACGATTTGATGGCCTCCTCGCTAATCCACGCTTCTGCAGAAGATCCTCCCAGCGAGGCATTAATCAATCCGATTGGCACTTTGTAAATCCGGTACAGGTTCAAAGCAAAATAGTAACCGGCTGCCGTAAACATACGCAGGTTTTGAGGCGAAGCGCTTTTCCATTGCCCTGACTTGTAATCGACATCGCGACCATCGAAACGGTACCCCGACGGGACATAAAACTGACGTATGAACGAATTCTCCGACTTTGCAATATCATCTGGATAGACCGAGGCCAGTGCTCCCATAGAGAGCCCCATATTGGATTGTCCGGAGCACACCCACACATCGCCAACGGCAATATCCTTCACTGTTATCGAGTTATTCCCGTCTATTTGCATGGTATACGGACCGCCCGCTTTAAGGTCGGAAAGCATGATACTCCACTCTCCAAGAGCATTTGCTGTTGTTTGATAAGTGGCTCCGATAAACTGCACCGTTACTTTTTCGCCGCCGGAAGCCCAACCCCAGATTTTCACTTTGGCATTTCGTTGCAATACCATTCCGTCGCTAATCAGTTTAGGAAGCTTTACCTCTCCAAAAGCGGATACTGAAGCTAAAAGCACAGATAGGATTAATAATTTGAATTTCATTTAATTACCATTTTAATCTACCAAAAGAACGACAGAAGAACTACGTTTCGGTATTGTTCTCACTAAAACGAATTTATTTCTGCAGCAGATGATCTACCAGAGCTGCCAGATAAATGTAACCGGCACAACCATCGACCACAACTTCATTTTCGTACCAAATAAAAGGCCAGTCCTCTTTGTTTTCGTAGAAGTCAGGCTTGATAAGGTAGTTACCGGGAACCATCCCGCCGGGAATAGAGGTGAAGTCGGCACGGTTGTTGCCGTAAGTCACCCGTTTGGAATTGACACCCACACCGGAAACAAACGAAATGCTGGATGCCGGATGACAACCCAAAATATAGTTCAATCCGCGGATGGCATACTCCCTGCTGATAATATCGGGGAAGTATTCGTACAGCTTTGCATTATTCAGCGACCAGTCGACGATGGAGAAATTACTGCCGGGAGAGTAGAATCCACCCTGTCCCAGAGGCACTCCGTAAGGATTTTTATCAATCAATGCATCCAACTCCCTCTTCGTATTTTGGGCAATTGTTCTCAAATCGTTTTTATACTCTTCGCCCATGAAAGGAATGGCCTTCAACAAAGTCCGGAGAGAACTTGCTCCGAAGGACATACTCTGCTGACCTCCACCGAGACTCTTTTTCACTTCCGGCCATATTTTGGCAAGAAAATCGGAATATTTTTTGTCTTTGGTCGCCAACAGCAATTCAATCGTCAGCGTAGCTTCCTGACCGACAGACATCGATCTCATAAATGCCGGAGAAAAATCCGGCATATCGTTTTCGACCGGCGTTTCCTGCTTATTCAAAACATTGTCGATCCATACCTTCTGAGCAGTAGCCAAACATTCGGCAGAGAGCCTGTTGTTATACGATTTTAAGGCACGACTGGCTGCTGCCAGTGCTGTGGCCGAACCGACATCGCCCATCGGACTGTGGCTGGTAAATGCCCACCGGTCGTCCATCGTTCCGGAGGTAAAACCGTCTTTCTGAAAAGGTTTCAGGTTTGGATTATAGACCAATCCATCAGTAAGATTTCCGGCATCGCCAATCATGTCGTACTGCCATAAGTGAGGTTGTACAATACCGCGGATGGAGTGTCCGAATGCACGGAACTGAGCCATCAGTGCCAGCGTTCCGTGTTCTATCTGTTGCAACAAATCGGGAACTCCATCGGGATGATGAATGGCCACATATTTGCGCTCTTTGTCCACCATAGTTTCGTCGTGATTCAGTTTCAGATCTTCCCATGCGCTAACCAGATATCCGACCACCGTATTGTGCGACCCTGTCTGAATATCGAAATCTCCGGCATCGAACCAACCTCCTATATTCAAACCGGGAATATGTTCGTAAGGTTTATATTTGGTTTCTGTGGTGTGTCCCATGCGGTAACCATCATGAATAAGCGTGTCTGTAGGTGCCTGTAGCGCATCATCCTGATGCGGATTGCCATGCCATACCCGGTAGGCCTCTTTCACAAACATGTGATCCATTTGCACCGGCAACCAGGTATCGAGCGTGGGGTGCCAGATGTTGGCATACACATCTTTGCCGATGGGGAAAGGATCGGAACTGACGTTGCCGTATTTGATTTGATAAATGCCCGTTTCTTTGACCGAAGAGAAATCGAAACGGAGGTAATTGTAACGCATGAATTTACCCCAGTTTGCCAGTTTGCCATCCAGGACTTTCTCCTGTGTGCCGTTTTCATTCATGCGGTACAACGAGGCCGTAGCAAGCGCTTTGTCGTTGGGATCAATTTCAATTACAGCAACTTTCTGCTGATCGGGATAATAGCCTACCTGCGAATGCGATATTACGGGTTCTTTCACCCAATTGGCAATGCTATTGGGAGTAAACATCCACTGAACTACCGTCCCGGTTTTGCCGGCAGGAATCAGTTCGCGAACCACATACCATCCGTTGGGGGCAAGGTTGCGTCCATCCAGCAGGCTGATCTGGCCTGTAAGCGATTCGACCGAGACCAACGATTTAGGATCATCGGGTGAAAGGGTCAGCTTTTTACCCGAAGCAAGCGGTACAACCTTTGCGTAGGTATCTCCGAAGCGTTCGTTGGTCAACAGGTTGTTGAACTGCGGAATCTTTTCGGAAAAGGCATCGGCTACCGTCGGACCGGCTGCCACCACAGGGCAAATGCCGGTTTTCTGATCCATCAGGTAAGTCTTTTTGAAATAAGTAGCCGGCAGAAATTCAATGTTCATACCAGCTTTCCCTGCTAATTTTGCTGGTAGAGGTTTATCGAGCGTAACGGTGATAAGGCAACCGTTGCCTTTGCCTTCCACCTTAATTTTGCTGGTAAAATCATACTCCTTATAGTAAAGGGAGACCGAGACCGAATTACCTTTGGCATCGATAGTGCGATCGGATGCCGTTGGAACCAGATCCCACTGTTCGGGCGTAGGACTGAGACGGACAGCTCCACCGGTTACGGTACGCACACCATGTTGTATCATCTCTATCCCGTTGACCTTCTCATCAAAAAATCCGCCTGCATTGTACGAGTCGTTGTAAATCATCAGATCGACACCCCGCTTTTTGAATACGCCCAAATCATTCAGTTGAAAGGCGCTCTGCTGACTATAGCCGAAAGCTGTTGACAGTGCCAGAGCAACCACAACATGCAGGATTTTCTTGAGTTTATGGCTTGTGTTATACATGGGATAATGGTATTAAATTGGTAGTGCAATACGTTCTGCCGCCCTACTTATTTCAGATCGATAGCTATTTTCCAATGATCGGCCACGGCTTTCAGTTCTGCTTTTGTGAGATAAGTGACGGCACCATGTTTGGGGCTTTTGAAATTGGTCGTTTTCATCTCACCTTCGTTGAAATGACCGATATTTTTGAAATGAACAAAATCAGTAGTTTCGCTGAAACCCATGTTGCTTGGGCGGGCACCGTAGACATCGTACATCAACACGTAGGCATCGGTTCCAAGACGGCGAAAGAGGTTGGGAGCTTCGGTCGATACCTTTTCGGGATCGATACGGCCACCTTCGACTTTATAATCGCCGTTGATTTTATTGGAAACAGCATGTAGAACTTTGGCATCGTTTACGTAAAATAGTTGGTAGTTGTTACCCACCTTGGTGATATCGCCATCCAACCCATCGATTCCGGTAATTTGTTTGGGTGTAGTTTCGAGTTTGGTAAAATCGGAATTGGCATAGGAGTAGTAGAGATGACAGGATTTGTTGTTATAACGAATCGTGAAATAGACCATCATTTTCTTGGCAACAGGATCGTAAACGGTTTCGGGAGCCCACGAGCAGTCGATATCTCCCAGTTCGGGAAAGGCTTTGTCAACGCGAAAATCGGCATGTGACCAATGGATCAGATCGTACGACTTCATAAGTACCAACGCCCGGTTGTTTCCCCATCCGTATTTTTCGGCAGGACGTTCAAATTCGGTATCGCGATAACCGGCACGCTTGCCGAAGATATGCAAATCGGTCATTGCCAGATAGAAGGCTCCGTCGGGACCACGTGTGATATGCGGATCGCGTACGCCCTTCTGTTCGGCCAGTTGAGAGCCTACAAACACAGGTTTACCGCCATTCACATCCGTAAAGGTGTATCCGTCGGCACTGATGGCCATGTAGGCCGATTGATCCTGATCTTTGAAATAAACCAGCAGGTAACCGGCCAGATCTTTCTCGTTAAACTTTTTCTGTTTTAATGGCTTTTGAGCCTTGGGAACGATAACGATTCCGGTCTGCGGAACAGCAGTTGTTTCTTGTGCAAAACCGGAAAGAGAAAAGAGTATGCTTAAGAAAACGATCGAAAGAAGGAATGAATAGTGCTTTACCATGATTTTGGGATTTGAGATGTTTATGATTGCCGCATGAGGCTTGCAAAAGGAATAAGTTGATTGAGTTTTTACGTCCTCAATGCAACTTACTCCAACCATCGACCGGCTTGTAGAAATGGACGTTATTTAAACAATCTGGGGGCAAATTCGTTGAGAGCACGTCTCCAGGTCAGCCATTCGTGGGCAGTTCCCTGCGATTCGTGGAAAACCACCTTAATACCATGCTCCTTGAGTGCATCTACAGCAGCTTTCGGACTATTTTCAGCCGTCCCGGTACTGATGAAGAGAAGGTGCATTTTATCGTTGAAAGCCTTAGCATCTTTAAACACTCCGTTGAATGAAGTTTCAACCTGTGTTTTCATATCTGGAGCCGGAGCTGCATTGTTGCCACCCATTCTCATACCCATAAAGAAACCGCTAAAGGTTCCCATCCATGCAAATTTATCCATATTGGGAAATACGGTTGAGGTTGTCTGACCTCCGCCTCTCGACAAACCTGCCATAGCACGGTGGTCACGATCGGCCTGAGTTCGGAATGTCTTTTCGATAAACGGCATCAGGTCTTTCACATAGATTTGAGTAACATCGTTGGTTGCAGCTTTGCGGACATCCGGGTTGGTTTTGATATCGCCGCTTTCCATTACCACAATCATTGGAACAGCCTTTTGAGCTGCGATCAGCCCATCCATAATGTTGCCCATGTGACCTTGATTCGACCATCCGTTTTCATCTTCTCCCCAACCATGAAGCAGGTACAGAACCGGATATTTCTTGGTCGGATTCTGTTCGTATTCGGCAGGCACATATACGTTCACGTGACGTTCCAGTCCGTTAAGTTCCGACCAGTAGTATAAAGAACGAATCTGTCCGTGAGGAATGTTTTTATTGAAACGGTAATAATCACCTTCCGGTCCTTCGGGAATCTCTACACCCGACGATTTCCAGTTGCTACCGAAATAGGCATCGGTATTGCGATCCATTACCGGAACACCGTCGATAAGTACGGCATAGTAGTGAAAGCCCACGACCTGAGGATCGGAAGTGCAGGTCCATGCGCCTTTTTCGTCCTTCACCATGTCATATTTTTTGTTGCACAAATCGATCTGTACTTTTTGAGCTGTAGGAGCGTTGACACGAAACATCACCTGACGTGTTGTAGCATTGACGGCCGGATACTGCGCCAGAAAAATATTGGTTGCGCTCGGTTTGAAACCTTCGGGAAGTGCTTCTTCCTGCGGGCCACGTTGTTGAATACCTGCAAACTGAGCCGATGCGATGGCACACATAACCAATGCCACCATTAATAGTGTTATTTTTTTCATGATTATAAGTTATTAAAGTTCTATTTAGTAATAAATTAAAGGTATCTGTTACCCAAAACAAGTTTATCACCCGAGTCGTCGACCTCCCATATCTGGGGTTTACGCGGGCCGTTACCTTCAGCATGATGAACAATAAACAATCGTTTGCCTTCAAAAGTGGTAAATAACATTCCGTGACCGGAGTTATCTCCCTTGAATGCCTCTGCCTCGTGCACCCACGGACCTTTGATGCTGCCAGAAGTTGAATAAGCAATGCCCTGCGCATACCGGTGTTCGCCCCAGCTCGACCACAACATGCCCAATTTGCCGGTTTTGGTGCGGAACATTTCGGGGCCATCTGTCACCCAACCGGGCATCTTCAATCCAAATGTTGCTTCGCCGATACTGTTCATCTCTTTCGACCATGGTGCTGCACTGGCGCGAAACATAGTAGTAGGCTCGGCGGTACGGTGGGTCAAATCTTTGGAGAGTGGCATGTAATCCATTGTGCCGTCGATAAGTTGTGTCCATTCATGCACAAAAACCATGTATGCAGTGCCGTTCTCTTCGTAAAGCGTTCCGTCTATGATATCCCAGTTTTCAGGGCCGAGACAAAACTCATGATCGGCCACCAAGGGCTTGTAAGGGCCTTCGGGCGAGTCGGCCACCAACAGTTGAGTCTGGTTGCGAGGCACATTGTACCGAAGAGGTACATATTCGATCAGATGATTGTGATCACTCCACGTTCCGGCATAATAATATTTATTGCCGATGCGATGAATTTCAGCGGCTGCAACAAACAGTCCGTCCATCCAGGTACCCGACAGATCGATTATAGAATAGGGTCCTGTCCACATTTTCAGATCTTTGCTTTTGTACAAACGACCGCCGGTTCCGGTAAGATAATATGTATGGCTCTTTTCGTCAGGGAAAATATATGGATCGCTCATGGAGATTTGTTCCAGTGCCACCGTCTCAATTTTAGGTTCGGGACGCGGCGTTATGGGCCGTCTGGCTGGTCTCGGTGCGCCTGTTGCAGGGAGCATTCCTCCAAAATTCCGTTGCCCCGGATCGGCTGGAGGCGCCTGTTCTCCGGGAACGATTTTACTCCGGGTTTCCGGCTGATCGTGTTGTTGAGCCGTAGCGACTTCCTGAATTGATGTAAACGACAGTGCAACCAACAGAATGCCTGTCCAGTTATTTTTTAAACGTATCATTGTAAAGTATCTGCAATAAATTAGTTTGTATTATTGATAGGAATTATGCGGTTTGCCGGTCACTTGATAGATAAAAACCAAGCGGCATGGAAGTCGCTTGACCCCTTAGAAAATCGGTAAAAACAAAGAGATTGCTGTTGCAGGCGCTGGCGCTCATCGGACGCGAAACAGGAGCATTGTCGTTGGTGGGTTTGGTGATTTGGGACATTCCAAATCCTGTAGAACCCAGCTGGGAGGGAATAGTTACTGTAGGAATCGGCTGTTTTTTAATTACCGACTGCGAAGTGTTTTCCGAAGTCTGTGCCATCATAACCGACGGTAAAACGGCGGGCATGACAAGAATAACGAGCTTCTTCATGGATTTTAAAGGTTAATTAAAACGCTGAATATATGCAACATACAAGTATTTACAACAAAACAATTGTATGTTAATTACCAAATGTAAGTAAAAAAACAATCCGTTATAACGCAGGGTTCTGTTTTTTTTCAGGCCCGTCACTACAGGTTGACGACGTTATTGTACAATTTAAAATTGTGGCTCAAATTCCGACGACCATTTTCTTACTGTTCTACCGACAGCAAAACCGTAAAATCGAACTTTAAGGTGAAGATACCTGACAGGAAAAACGCTTCCCGATTTTGAACCTTCAATCGAAAATAAGGTGTCTCTATTCAAGAAAACCGGTAAAGTATCACTGCATTGCAGAGAATACCTTGCCCGGTTTTCTATAATCTATTTCCCGTTATGCGGGAATCACATTTTGGCTCTTAATCCTGTTTTTTTACTTTCAGAACATCGCCCTTTTTCATCAATACATCATACTCATATATTTTCTTCATCTCACTTTTTACCGCTGCCGTTGTCGCATGTACGATAGGCGTGATAATGTTCGGAACATCATAAAATGAATTCGGATTGTTGCCGTTTGCTTTTTTCAGGCCGGCTCCGGTTAACGGAACGTAGGATCTCAGACGGCAATTACCATCGATCGATGCTTTTACGGTAGCATCAGCAAGCTCTCCCTTTGCCCATTTAATATCAATTTCAAAACCACCCTTTGCTCTGAGGCCTTTTACACTTCCATCTTTCCAGAGAGTAGGCAATGCAGGCAGCAGCTGTATAGCTCCGTCGTAACTTTGCATCAACATTTCTGTGATTCCCGACGTACAGCCAAAATTTCCATCGATCTGGAAAGGCGGGTGTGAATCGAATAAATTAGGATAAGTCCCTCCTTTTTGTCTGCCACCGGACTGAATAGCAGGAGTCAACTGATCGGTAATGAGTTTGTAGGCATGATTGCCGTCGAGCAGGCGCGCCCACCAGTTTACCTTCCAACCCATAGACCAACCGGTAGATTCGTCGCCACGGGCGATCAAAGACGTTTTGGCAGCTTCGAACAACGCCGGCGTTCTGTAAGGCGATATTTGACCGGAAGGGAATAGTCCGTATAAATGAGAAACATGACGGTGATTATCTTTCGGATTGTCCCAGTCGTACATCCATTCCTGCAACTGACCCCATTTACCGATTTGCATCGGAGCTAGACGGCTCATTGTTGATTTAATTTTTGCCACCATCTCATTATCAACTTTCAACACTTCTGCCGCCTTTACGGTAATATTGAAAATATCGAATACCAGTTGATTATCCATGGTTGTTCCTGCCGAGATGGAATAATCGGGGTGATCTGTCGGGGCATTTTCAGGAGAAACGGACGGAGATATCACCAACCATTTGGTTTTAGGTTCTTCTACCAGAAAATCGAGGAAGAACTGCGCGGCTCCTTTTATGACAGGATAAACCGTTTTGAGATATTCCTTGTTGCCACTGTATTCGTACTTATAAAACAGATGTTGCGACATCCATGCGCTTCCCATCGGCCACATTCCCCAGAATGCACCATCAACAGGACCGTTGATACGCCAGATATCGGTATTGTGGTGCAAAACCCAACCATTGGCTCCATACATATCTTTGGCCGTCTGCTGACCGGTTTGCGAAAGCTCTTTCACCATCTGAATCAGAGGCTCATTCATCTCGGTCAGATTAGTCGGTTCGGAAGGCCAGTAGTTCATCTCGGTATTGATGTTCACTGTATATTTGCTGTCCCATGCCGGCATCAGCTGATCGGCCCAGATACCCTGAAGGTTAGCGGGCTGACCGCCGGGTCGGGAAGAAGAAATCAGCAAATAGCGGCCAAACTGGAAATACAATGCGACAAACTGAGGATCGTTGCCCTTGGCAAACTGTGCCAACCGAACATCCGTCGGATTTTTTGCTGCATCGGTAGTTCCGAGATCGAAACTTACACGGTTGAAATATTTCTGAAAGTCTGCCACGTGAGCTTTAAGTATTTCTGCATAGTTTTTTTTCAATGCTTTTTGCAAATAGGCATCCGCTCTCGCACCGGCATCGGCACTAATATCATGATAATTATTGAAATTACTGGCCATGGAAATGTAGATTGTTACCACATTGGCATTGGCAATATTCAAAGTCGAATCCGTTGCAGATACAACACCGCCATCAGTGAGAATCTTCACCTTTGCTTCAAATTTCACCCCTCCTTTTACCGTTTCCTGATCGCTGGTAATACCCGTCAACACCAGTTCATTTTTACCGTTGGTTTTTACGGAGCAGGTTGGAATGCGGTCTCTTCCGGTGGGGCGATCCATCGAAGCTGTGAAACTGATAGCGCCCCGTTTATCGGCTGTAATCCGTTCAACAATTACCTGATCGGGAAACGAAGAAAATGTTTCCGTTTTGAAGTTAACCCCGTTCCTGGTATAACGTGTTGACGTAACAGCTCTTGCCAAATCAAGTTCGCGGTAATAACCGGAGTAGTTGCTGTTGCCCGGAGCACTCAGTCGGAGATTTCCTACCGTCTGATAGGACATGCCATGCGAAGTTTTACTGATGAAATTTTGATTGACAAGATCCTGAGCTTCTTTATATTTGCCTTCAAAAATAAGTTTCCGGACTTCGCTCAATGAAGCTTTGGCATTCGGATTGTCATTTCGGTTGGGACTCCCGGCCCAGACGGTATTTTCATTCAGCTGAATCGTTTCCTTCGCCGGATCTCCAAAAACCATCGCTCCCAAACGGCCATTTCCGACCGGAAGAGCTTCCACCCACTGTTTGGCAGGTTTTTCATACCACATAATCAGCTTATTTTGCTGAGCTTGTACCCATTGCACCGAAAAGCACACACTCAATGCAATACCTAAAAAACTTACTTTAAAGAGTCTCATTTTCAATATTTTATTGATTATACCATTTCACTCATTTAAAAACCCTTGAGGCAAAGTCGTGCAATGATTTACGCCAAACCTGCCACTCGTGATCGCCGGGGAATGAGGCAAACTGCACCTTCAGTCCGCTATCCTGAAATTTCTTCACCTCCTTTTTTGTAAACTCAAAACGGGGATCCTGTTCGCCCACAGAGACGTAGAACAGTTTCAATTTTTGATTGAACGACGTTGAGTTGCTCAGCAAACCCGGAATTTCTTTATCCGCATCAAACACTTTCCCGTTCGGATTGGCGATGCCACCAAAGATTCCCGAACTGAAAACGCCGACAGAAGAAAAACAATCGAGGCTGCCCAAGCCTGCATAAAAAGCCTGCCCGCCACCCATCGAAAGGCCGCATAACGCACGGTGGTTCGCATCGGCAATCGTGCGGTACGTTTTATCGATAAAAGGAACAATATTTTTCGTCATTTCTTCTTTGAAAGCAGCCATCGCAGCATTGCTATACCCGCCTCCACCTTTACCTGTAGTTACATTTCCGTTAGAAATCACTACAATCATCGGCTTGGCTTTGCCTTCAGCAATCAGGTTGTCGAGGATTATATCCGTTTTGCCCTGCACTGCCCAGCCGCGTTCGTCCTCTCCGCCACCATGCTGAATGTACACCACCGGATATTTTACCTTTGCATTAACATCGTATCCGGCAGGAGTATAGACAAACAACCTGCGCCAGCTGTTGGTTACCTTCGAGAAATAGTATTTGGAACTCAGCGCTCCGTGCGGAACATCTTTCACTTCGTAAAAACCGGCACCTTTCTCAGGAATATCGATTGCGCTAGCCATGCGCCCCATGCCGTAAAACGTTTCGCTGGCAGGATCAACAACCTTCACGCCGTCGATCACCAACGAATAATAGTGAAAACCGGGAACCTGAGGCGCTGTGGTAACCGTCCAGAAACCCTGATCATCTTTGGTCATATCGTACAGTTTTCCCAAATCAATCTGCACCTTTTTAGCGTCGGGCGCTTTGATTTTGAAAACAACGCTCAGGTTGTCCAAAATACGCGGATATTCGACACCGGCAATATTGGTTGCAGCCGGTTTGCCGGGGTTCACCTCTTGCGCACTAACCTTGCCGATCAGTAAAATCATCAGAATGAAGAACAGCACCGCTGTTGTGATAAATTTCCGGATCATAATCGTTTTCTATTTCTTGAATAATTTAGGTACAAAATCGTGCAACGCTTTCCGCCACACATGCCATTCGTGAGCTCCGGGAAAATAGTTGTATTCCAGTTTAAAACCCTTCTCCTTAAATGTTTCAATGGTCTTTTTCGTGTACTCGTACGAATGATCCTGCTCTCCGCTGGAGATATAAAGCAGTTTCAGTTGCTTGTTAAATTTTTCGGGATTGGTAAAGATGCCGGGAATTTGTTTTTCGGCATCAAAGATATTGCCGTTTGTCCCGCGAAAAGCACTCGAACTGAAAGCTCCCACCCAGGCAAACTTATCAGGATTCAGCATTCCTATCCGGAAAGAGGTGCCGCCGCCCATCGAAAGCCCCGCAATGGCGCGATGTTCGCGATCGTTCTCAATCCGATAATTTTGGTTCACAAACGGGATAATCACGTCGACCAATTCGTCTTTGAAAAGATCCATGAAGTGGTTGGTCGATTCGGTGTTGTAACCCGCTCCTATGTTGCGAATAACATACTCGTTGGTAGTAACAACAATCATCGGAACGGCCTGTTTTTCGGCAATCAGGTTATCCATAATAATATCCAGATGACCCTGTTTCACCCAGCCGGTTTCATCCTCACCGGCTCCGTGTTGCAGGTAAAGCACCGGATATTTCTTAGTCAGATTTTGTTCGTATCCGGGAGGAAGATAGACAAAAATTCTGCGCCACGAGTTTGTTTTGGACGAAAAATAGCGTTTGCTTTGCACCGTTCCGTGAGGCACATCTTTAATAAGGTGAAAATCGACTCCCGCTTCAGGAATCTCGATGCCGCTTGCTTCTCGACTCATACCGAAGAAGGTATCGCTTGCCGGATCGGCAACAGCCACGCCATCAATCACCAGAGAGTAGTAGTGAAAACCGGGAACCTGCGGAGCGGTAGTGACCGTCCAGAAACCATCGCTTCCCTTCTCCATGTCATATTTCTTGCCCAAATCGATCTGCACCTTTTGAGCTTCGGGTGCTTTTATCCGAAACATAACCCGCAGGTCGGGCAAAATACGCGGATATTCGGCCCCTGCAATATTGGTTACTGCCGGTGCCGAATTATCAGCTTGCTGTCCGAAGCAGACAATGGAAGTCTGCAACAGAACAGCAAAAAACAATAAAAACGTTTTTCTCATCCAATCAATTATTTATACGAATCAGAAGTGGAAAATAGTCCGTTAGAACTTATATATCAATAGAAAATAAATACCGTGCTCAGAGTTCAATCCCATACGGGGTTGCATTAATGCGGGAATTACATTTTCTATTAGCTTCGCTGAACGTTGTTTGATATGTATGACCTACGGTCAAGTTAATGATCCGATATTTAGTAATTATTTCAACTCCTGATCCGCATTATTTATCCTGAAATAGCAAGGGAGCAAAGCCATAGAGGCATTTACGCCAGGTCTGAAAGACATGCGCAGTACCCGGAGCTTCGTAATACACGTGCTTTATTCCGTTTTTTTGTAATTGTTCATGAATAGCACGACCGGCATTCGGTCCCTCTGCCGAACCCTGACCGATATAGAATACCTTAACTTGCTTAGCAAAAGCATCCGGTTGGGTAAGCAAACCATTGTAAGCCTTCTCAATACCAGCAAAGCCAAAAGGAGCGGCACTAAAAACACCGATACTTGCAAATTTATCGAGATTAGTTTCGGAAATCTGATATGTTTGAGCACCGCCGAGAGAAAGACCTGCAATAGCCCGATGCTCACGATCGGTAAGCGTGCGGTATCTTGTATCGACCATCGGAATAATATCCTCTATCATAATCTTGGCAAAAGCATTCCAGAAAGGATCCATTCCACCCAGACGTTGAGCTGCATTAGCAGATCCTGCAGGACTCTGAGCCCTGCGGGCCGCAAGATTAATTCCGGCAAGGCCTCCGTCTTCCATCACTAGAATCATCGGTTTTGCCTTACCCTGAGCAATGAGATTATCAAGAATAAAATTGGCTCTGCCCTGACTCTCCCACGCACGACGATCCTGATTCATACCATGCAACAGGTAGAGAACCGGATAACGCTGTTTGACATTCTGGTCATATCCCGGCGGAGTATAAATATAAGCGTGGCGCATTTCACCGGTCGATTTGGCTTTATACCAAACCGAGCGAACATCGCCATGCGGCACATCTTTTATGTCGTAAAAGTCAACGCCTTGCTCAGGCACTTCAATACAACTGTAAATATGGCCTGCATCATAGAATGTTTCGCTCGAAGGATCGTTGAGTTCAACACCGTCGATTTTGATCGTATAGCAAAGAAATCCGGGAGTCTGGGGCTCTGTTCTACCTGTCCAGAAACCATCTTCTCCTTTAGTCAGCGCCGTATTTCCAAGACTCACCACAACACTTGTCGCCTTTGGTGCATTAATACGAAAGAGCACGCGGTGCTGTGCATCGACACGCGGATAATCGGCACCGACAACATTCGTTGATGCCGGTTTCGAATTATCAGCCTCCTGTCCGAAGCAGACAAAAGCAGTCTGCGACAGAACAGCCAAAAGGATCAGAATCGTTTTTTTCATCGGATCAGTTATTTATCCTGAAACAAAAGTTGGGCATAACCGTACAGGCTCTTGCGCCATGTCTGGAATTCGTGAGCAGTACCAGGAGCTTCGTAATATACGTTCTTCACGCCGGCTTTGTCGAGCGCTTCGTGAATGGCACGGCCGGAATTCGGACCTTCTTTGGAACCCATGCTTACGAAAAACACCTTCACTAATTTGGCAAATTCAGCCGGTTTCTGCAACAACCCGTTGTACCCGGTTTCCACACCTGGGAAACCAAATGGAGCGCTAAAGATTCCAATATGCGAGAATTTGTCCAGATTAGCCTGTGAAATACCGTATGTTTGAGTACCTCCAAGTGAAAGACCTGCAATGGCACGGTGTTCGCGATCGGAAAGTGTACGATAGTTTGCATCGATGGTCGGAATCAGATCCGCAATCATCACTTTTCCGAATCCATCCCAGAAAGAGACCATCCCGGCAGGTGCACCCATAGGACTACGCGGAGCCTGACCTTGCGGAGCTCCCGGCTGACCCTGAGGCCGTGGCCCTGCAGGACGGCGTGGACCACCACCCATACCGGCAGCAATGCCACCATCTTCCATCACAATAATCATCGGTTTGGCTTTTCCTTCAGCAATCAGGTTGTCGAGGATAAAGTTGGCACGTCCCTGAGTCGACCAGGCACGACGATCTTCTCCCATGCCGTGTTGCAGGTAGAGTACCGGATAACGTTGTTTGGTATTCTGGTCGTATCCCGGCGGAGTGTAAATGTAAGCATGACGGTATTCGCCTGTAGACTTGGCAAAGTACCAGAAAGAGTTAACTGTACCGTGAGGCACGTTTTTGATGTTATAAAAGTCAACACCATCTTCGGGAATTTCCATACCGCTCATCATTTTACCTGCTCCGAAGAACGATTCGCTTGAAGGATCAGCCACCTCAACGCCGTCAATTTTCAGGGTATAATAATGAAAACCGGGATCTTCTGGTTTTGTTACTCCGGTCCAAAAACCATCTTCACCTTTGGTGAGCGGTGTATTGCCCAGACCTACAGAAACAGTTTGTGCTCCCGAAGCACGAAAACGGAAATAAACCCGTCGCTGAGAATCGACGCGCGGATAATCCTGTCCGACAATGTTTGTCGAAGCCGGTTTTGTATCGGCCGGATAGTTATTTTCTTGCGCAAAGCTAACGGCACTGACAGCCAGACTTAGCATTGCCATCACAATTTTCTTCATCGTTTTATTAGATTATTTGAAAAGTAACGCTGCAAATTGATTTAAATCACGTCTCCATGTAAGCCATTCATGAGCCGTGCCCTGAGATTCATAATAGGTATATTTCACGCCTTGTTTTTCCAGCATATTACGAAAAGCTTTCACCGATCCCGGGAATGGAGCCGGTTCTACCGTGCCCAAACCTAGCCAGAAAAGTTTGATCTGCTTATTCAACGCTGCTCCGTCTTTGAACTTGCCACCCATAAATTTTTCCACATCAATGGCTTCGGTACGCGGATAGTTGGAAGTTCCACTGAAACCGGCGATGTAAGAGAATTTATCCAGATTATTCATCGTAATGGTGATAGTCTGGTTGGCTCCCATCGACAGACCGGCCATGGCTCGGTGCTCGCGATCGGAAAGCGTACGGAAAGAAGCGTCGATCATCGGGATAATTTCATTAATCATCACCTCTTCAAACGGGAAAGCACTTTTGCTTGGCGCGCTTGCATTTGCTTTGGTTGCATAACCATTATCCATGACGATAATCATAGGAACTGCCTTTTTTGCAGCAATCAGGTTATCGAGAATCAGATTGGCTTTCCCCTGGGTAGGCCAGCCGGTTTCGTCCTCTCCGCTTCCGTGCTGCAAATAGAGCACCGGATAACGTTTCGACGGATTCTTATCGTATTCGGCCGGAGTATACACAAAGCAACGACGCCATGAGTTAGTAACTTTTGAAAAGTACATTTTCTGACTAACCAAGCCATGGGGCACATCCTTCTGTGCATAAAAATCCTGATCGGGTGCTGGAATTTCAATAGCGCTGCCCCAACGGCTGGCACCATAAAAATAGAGACTTCCCGGATCGGGAACCGAAGCACCATCCACATTGAGTTGATAATAGTGGAAACCTTCAACCTGCGGAGCAGATTCACCGGTCCAAACGCCTTTATCGTCTTTTTTCAGGTCGTACTTCACACCGCCGATATCGAGTTGCACCTTCTGTGCATTCGGAGCTGGAATGCTGACCCGAACCCGTCCTTCGGAGTTCACCTGAGGAAACATTTTCCCCGGCTGATTAACCGACGACGGTTTGAAATCTTCCACTACAGTCTGAGCCGGTGCCATTTGACAAAAAGCAGCTGCAACAAAAGCTATAAAAATATGTTTGATATTCATGAGCCAAATGTCTTGAATTATTTGAAAAGAAGCGGAGCAAATTCGTGCAAACTACGTCTCCATGATTGCCATTCATGAGCAGTTTCGGGCGAAACATAGGAAACTCCTTTAATGCCTGCTTTTGTCCACGCATCAGCAGCTGCTCCGATACGGGCAGCACCACCTTCACGACCACCAAAGCTCATAAACACCACTTTGGTATTCTTCTTAAACGATTCGATATCTTTGATTTCTGATGGCTCAAATGTTCCGCTGCTGAACATTCCCACGTATGCAAATTTGTCGGGGTTTGCCACAACGATGGAGTGCGTTTGCATTCCACCCATGGAGAGCCCGGCCATTGCACGGTGTGCCTGATCGCCAACTACACGGAAGTTAGATTCTACAAACGGAATCAGGTCGTTGCAAAGTATTTTTTCAAATTCGGCGGCAAAGTTCATTCCACCACCAGGACCTGCCATTCGGGGACCATTGCTGGGAGCCGACGGTGCTGCATTGGGTTGTCCGGCACCAGGACGTGGAGCGCCGGCTGGTCTCGGACCACGTGGCATTCCGCTCATATTGATACTGCTGTTTTCCATCACAATAATGAAAGGAACGGCTTTTCCTTCGGCAATCAGGTTGTCCATAATGAAACCTGCGTGTCCCTGATTTCCCCAACCTGTTTCATTTTCGCCCATACCGTGCTGAAGATACAACACCGGATATTTTTTGCTGTCTTTATCATATCCCGGCGGAGTATAGATGTAAACACGACGAACGCTTTTGCTTGTATTTGAATAGTATTGCGTTTCGCGCAACTGGCCATGAGGAACATTTTTAACGGCATAAAACTCCTGATCTTTAGCCGGAATTTCGATACCACTTCCCCAACGACTTGCTCCGTAATAGTACAAGCTTCCCGGATCTGGAACCGAAGCTCCGTCGATATTGAGTTGGTAATAGTGGAAACCCTCATCCTGCGGAGCAGACTCGCCTGTCCACACTCCTTTTTCGTCTTTCTTCAGGTCATATTTCACGCCACCGATATCGAGTTGTACTCGTTGAGCTTCAGGTGCCGGAATACTAACGCGAACCTTTCTCTCCGAGTTTACCTGAGGATATTCCTTCTCCTGTTGGGTTGTAGGAGTTTTTTTGAAATCTTCCACCGCGGCAGTCTGAGCCAAGCAAATTCCTCCGGTTAATGCCGCCGTCAACAAAACGGCTATTGATCTGTATTTCATGAATTTATTTTTAATACTGTTATTGAATTATTCAAAAGATTATAGGATATCTTTCCTCGTCCAACCTTTCAGGCTGTAATTATATGAAAGCTTCCATTCACCGCAGGTCAGTGACCTGCGGTTATGAAAATAATGCCTTTCAGGCAAAATATCAGATGCTTGTTTTATTTGAAAAGAAGCGGAGCCACTTCTTTCAGGCTACGACGCCATGTCAGAAACTCGTGAGCTGTATTTTCGGAAACAAAAGAGACAGCGTTATAACCGGCTTCTTTCAAAGTAACGGCAGCTTTTTTAACCATGTCGGGGTTTTCACGGCTACCGCAGCTAATGAAGATAAGTTTAGGATTCGCTTTGCCTTTCAGTTCTGCAGGATTGTAAGTACCTCCACTTAACAATGCATAGTAAGAAAATACATCGGGACGAGCAAGTGTAATCGCGTGCGTTTCCATACCACCCATCGAAAGACCTGCCATAGCACGGTTTTCCTTATTAGCAATAGTACGGAAATTAGCATCTACGTAAGGAATCAGTTCATCAACAAGCACCGTCTGGAACGGAACATAGCTGAAACTACCGATAGTGCCAGGTTTGGCATCGTTAGTCATTCCATAAGTCATCACAATGATAAACGGTTTGATTTTACCTTCGGCAATCAGGTTATCCATAATCAGATTGGCATGTCCCTGGTTGCTCCAGGCTGTTTCGTCTTCTCCCCAACCATGTTGCAGATACAATACAGGATATTTTGTCTTTGTATTTTTATCGTATCCGGCAGGAGTATAGACAAACGCACGTCGTGAAGTGTTGGTGCTTTTTGAAGGGAACAGAATTTGTTGTACGTTACCGTGAGGCACATCTTTGAGCGCATAGAAATCCTTGTCGTGAGCAGGAATTTCGATACCGCTTTCCCAACGGGTAGAACCGTAGTAATTCATTGCACCCGGATCGTTGAATACGCCACCGTCGATGGTCAGGTGATAATAGTGGAAACCTTCATCCATCGGACCGGCAGTTGTACCCATCCACGAACCGTCTTCGGCTTTTGCAAGCGGAGTTCCCCCTTTTGCGCCACCTAGTCCGAGGCTTACCACAATGCTTTGTGCATTAGGAGCTATAACGCGAAAACGTGCATAACCCTGCGAATTTACCTGCGGGTACATTTGTCCCGGTTGATTACATGTTGAAGGTTTGAAATCTTCGATAACGGCCGACTGATTTGCCTGAGCCGAACAAAAACTACTGGTAAGTACCGTCGCAAAAGCAACAGCTAACATTTTGATTTTCATGATGTTTTTTTAGATTAATAATAATACATATCAATTCCTGATCAGGAAAAGAATCTGTTGTTTGATAAATTTTCAATAATGGTCTAAAATACCGGGCTCATCCGGTTTCAATATTCCACCGTCTGCTCCGTCCATGTTGGTTCATGGATGTAGAACATTCCGTCTTTATAAGTTACCGGTTCGATACCCATCTGAGGCATCGGCTCCCACGGTTCGAGCGTCTGACAATAGGGATAAGGACGCTTTTCGTACATCATATAATGGCATGAGTTCCATAAATTTCCATCAGGACCAATAAACAACGCATTATGCCCCGTCTCGGAATATGGATCGGGCGTGTCCTGAAATTTCAAATGCGAGTATCCTCCTTCAGCAGCCAGTTCGGGACGATATCCTTTTTTTCGGGTTCCGAATATCGGATTCGGAGAGGCTAATTCCCAGGGCCCGAGAGGCGATTTCGATTTCAATAAACCAACTTCGTATCCACGAGTCCATGTCGAGAAAAACATGAAATAGGTACCTTCCTTTTTCACCACAAACGGTCCCTCAATACCTCCTATCATCCACTCCGGCCAACCGGGTTGCTTTTTATCCAGAAATTTCTGAATAGGAGTCATAAGTTTGCCGATGTTTAAATCAATTCTGGCCTGAAAAAGTCCGTTGCCGCTGCAATAGAGATAAGTCTGTCCGTCTTCGTCTTCAAATAAGGTAGCGTCGTTATTGTACTGCGGAGTGAGCGGTCCGTTGACAAGTTTATAGGGACCAGTCACCTTATCGGCAACAAACAACCAGACGCTATGAGTCTTCATTCCCTTCGGATCTTCCTTTGTCACCTTTCCGCTATTAACGGTAAGGTAGTATTTGTGTTGTATAAAATGAATTTCGGGAGCCCAGAAACGTCCGTTATAAGGACAATCGGCCGGCAACTTAGCAGCATCAATAATCCACGAATGCTGTTTCCAGTGGATAAGGTCGTCGGATTCGAGCAGGCGAACGCCCGGATTAGGACCTGTCCAAACAGGGTTGGAGGTTCCGGTACAATACCATTTGTCTCCCACTTTAATGATGCAATGGTCGCGCATGGAGATTGCCGTGTCCCGCGTTATCGGGTTGGTATACCGAAAAATATGCTTCGCCCCTTTGACTGGGGATATGGCGGCATTCGCCTTTTCCTGTGCAAAACAGGAAACCGACAACACAAACAAGACAAGAAACAGGTTGATACTCCTCATTCTATATACATTAACAGATTCAATACATTAACTAAGCCGGAGCCGATCTTCGTTATTCGAACCGTATCCAATCAACTTCTACTGGTTTGCTATCCTGAGACACAACGCACAAATTATAAACTCCTTTTTTTACGGCGGAAACTGGGACTTTGATGGTTGTCCAAGCACTGCTTTTCGGAACATTGATTTTGGCAACAACGACTCCATTTACATCGTTAAGTTTCAATTGCAGCGAACCTCCCGTTGCAGAAAGTGCTCTAACCTGAAGTGATTTGCCTCCTTTCTTAGCAAAGTTTACTGCGTTATATTGCACCCATGCTCCCTGAGCATCGAAAATTGTTTTCCACCCTTTGAATGTATCGGCCGTATCAAGCAAAGCTATCGAAGCTCCCTTTTCACTGATTTTGCTGTAGCGATCGAGTTGGATCTCTTTTGTAGCATCCGACAAACCTACACCACGGAACGTCGGAATAACTTTTTTGATGGTTCCGTCGGCATTAAAGGTCAGACTATCAACCCTTACCGAACGGTTTTTGTCAAACTTGGGAGAGTAGTCGCGGTCGTGATAGAAAAGATACCACTGATTTTTGTAATTGACGATAGAATGGTGATTCGTCCAGCAGTTAGATGGTGATTCGTCCATGATAACTCCGACCGGTTGATAGGGACCCATTGGGCTATCGCTCATGGCATATTCGAGACGTTCAATCTGGTTGGCTACGTGGGGATAGGTGAGGTAATATTTGCCATTACGTTCCATCGCAAACGGACCTTCAATCAGGCCTTTGGTTGGAAGATTTGCTATAGTTTGTACCGGACCATCCACTTCAATCATGTTATCTTTGAGCTTGGCAACGCTGATACGCCCCATTGCCGTAAAAATGTATGCCTTACCGTCTTTGTCCAAAAGCACGCAAGGGTCGATACCACGGATACCCTCAACTGGTTTATCCAGCACAGTATAAGGGCCTTCCGGCTTATCGGCTGTAGCTACGCCAACTCTTCCGCCAACCGGGAAGTAGAAATAATATTTGCCATTTTTGAACACGCAATCGGGTGCCCACATATCGTAATTAATCTTGGTCAACCAGGGTACTTTGGTTTGTGTAACAATCACCCCATGATCAGTCCAATCGGTAAGATTATCGGACGAAAATACGTGGTAATCGGCCATACAAAACCAATCCTTCCGCAGGTTTTTATCCTGAGGTGTTGGTATATCGTGTGATGGATAGAGGTACACTTTCCCGTTGAAAACACGTGCTGTAGGGTCTGCACTAAACTGGTTGCGGATAATCGGGTTTTGAGCGTTCACAAAAGAAACAGCTAAAAGTCCGAGCATAACGCCAAAAATCAACTTCATCTTATTGTTCTTCATTTGTAGTATGGTTATCAGAAATTTATTACAATTTATTGTTGTTCAGGTTAATTTCAATTTTGTCGATATCAGGAGCCCATCCTTTTGCATTGGAAATCCGTATCGCATTATATCCTTTGTTCAGTTTCACCGATAGCGACTTCTTCGCCACAATACCTTTTCCGCCCGAATTCAGACCGGCAAGCGAAAAGGCCTTTCCATTGACAGAAAGCGTTGCGGTTTTGGTATCTTCGGAAGTGTAATACAAAACGAGCGTATAACTTCCGGCAGACGCAGCATACACATCACGGAATTCAATGTAATTATCTTCACGGTTGCCGATTTTGATTACTTTGGTTCTTCCGGAACAAGCCGCATCCGTCAGCGGCCTTGCCTGATCGGGAACAATTTCACTATTCTCCGTCAGGTTAAAGTTATTGATCCAGGCATATTCAGCTTCAAAGACTTCCTGCAACTTCGTTTTTTGAGCCGTCACCTTCACCAACGACACGCCATGTGCGGGAATGGTAGCCGTATATTCCGACTCCATAGTTCCCAAATCAGTGCGAGCCCAAAGATCTCGTACTTTGGCAGAACCTACAATATTAAGATCTTTCCAGCTAACGGAGGCCGACGTCGGCGTTGTTTTCAGATTGAGCAGCGCTACCGCAAACTCTTTGCTCTGGCGACCGTTGAGATGTTTTGCCCACACCTGCACACTGTCTTTTTCGAACAGCAAATGTGCCTGCAAACCAGTCGGATCCTGATTAATGGCAATTACTTCGGGATTGGTAATAATCGATTTGGTTTCGTCGCTGATTTTGGTCATGTCGAGTCCCAGAGCCAATGGTGAAGAGAGAATACACCACATGGCAAAATGGCTTTTATCCTCTTCAAACGACAATCCACGTCCCACCTCCAACATATCCATGTCATTGTAATGCCCAGGACTGGCATACGGAGCCAGAAATTTATTCTGATTGATAATGCCGATAATACTTTTCCATCGCGCTTTTGAACCGGGAACAAAGTTGATATCCTGCGACATACGCCAAGAGTCGGCAATCGTGGTCACCCATGTGCCGGGAAATTGCCAGCGGCAAACGTTGAAGTTGATATCGATACGACCGGTATTGTTCATTGCTTTACGAATAGCGGTGTAGCGGGTTTTCTCATCGAGTTTTTGCTTCAAGCCGCCGCAATAATCCACTTTCAGGAAATCAAATCCCCAAGTTTTGAAGAAGAGATCGATGTCCTGCTGATCGTGACCGTAAAGTCCGCCGCCAACACCTCCGGGTTGTCCGCTATACTGCGACCCGCAGGTATTCTCGCCGGCTTCGCTATAAAACCCGGCTTTCAATCCTTTTGAATGGATATAATCGGCCAGATATTTCATTCCATGAGGAAATTTGATCGAATCGATACGCAGGGTTCCGTTAGGATAGCGAAGATTAAAAAAACCGTCATCAATGTTGAGATACCGGAATCCGGCAGCGGCAAGCCCCGATGAAACCATTGCATCGGCCTGCCGTTTTATCAAAGCCTCATCGATTTTTGCTCCGAACTGGTTCCAGCTCGCCCACCCCATCAAAGGCGTACGCGGAGTTGAAGTGTGTGATTTACCTTTGGAATTCGCCGACATCGTTACCAGCAAGAAAGACAAAACAACCAGGCCAAGACTTAATTTTCGCATAACAGTTTTTTGTTTGTATATCAATCAGGATTACAAAGGAGTTATTTGGAAATCTTATCGGAAATACGGAAATAGTCGAAATCGACGTAACCACCCGGAGTTTTGGTCGAATAATTAAACAAGCCAAAACGGTACCCCATAAAGTGCGGCATCGAATACTCCATTTTCAGCTGAGAGCCTATCGGCAGCCATGTTTTACCATCGAGACTATAGAAGAAATATCCGATATCGGTTTTATCCCTGAAATCGCATTCGGCTTTCAGATAGACTGTTTTCTGAGTCAAGGGAACAGATTGTGCCTCAACCGGAATCCGTGCCGAACCGTTTACCATTACAATTGATTTTACACCATTGGCAACCTTCACTCCCACCTGTCCGAACTTTTTCTGCAACAGAGCAAGTCCGGCAAAATCACCATCTTTCATGTTCGTCACATCAATAGCAGTGATGCCTGTAGAAACCGGACCGAAAGTACGTTGTGTCAACGTATTTCTGGCCTGCACGAACAGGGTATCGACGCGTCCGGTAGTCAGGCGCAGGTAGCCTTTTCGTTTGGTGACCGACCAAAGAGAGTTATCGGGATTGTGGTTCCACTGCCAAACCAATGGTAAAGCGCGTTCGCCGGGTTTACGGGTAAACTCGTCGGATGCTACAATGCCCGGATTGATGCCTTTACTTGCTGGAAGGTCGAGCGATTCCGGCAATTTCCCGTTAACACCGATCACCGGCCATCCATTTTCCCACTTCATGGGTACGAGATACGGAATACGACCTACCGATCCGTGATCCTGAAACAAATAGGCAAACCATCTTCCATCAGGGGTATCTATCATACCTCCCTGTGCCACACCCTGATCCTGAAAAGCGACTTTGCCTTCCCAGGGTCCGGCAAGTTTATCGGCTCTATGAACAAGAACAGTTCGCATTCCGCCGCGTGGCCAGCAAATATTGAACAAATAGCATTTGCCATCGTGCTGAAACAACTGAGATCCTTCGGCCGGAAGCATGATAGGACCGCCGGGCGCGCTTGCATTGTCAATAAGCACCCGTGTGGTCTCTTCTTTGACACCCGACAAATCAGCTTTCAATTCGGTTATCATAATTTTACCGCTACCGTAAACCAGATAGATATGACCGTCTTCGTCGAAAAATAGAGAATGGTCATGGAACGAAGGTTTGAACGAATGCTCTGTCCAGGGCCCTTTTTCAATATTTTTAGTGGTAAAAATGTACGTCTTGCCCGTTGTTTGAGCAAAAGTTGAAATATAGTAAAGTCCGTTGTGGTAACGGATACAGCTTGCCCAGGAACCCTTTCCATAATTGTTTTTTCCGTTATTCAGATCCAGGGCATCCATACTGCCGAGAGTAGAATATGCATAACCTATCATCTTCCAGTTGACAAGATCCTTCGATTTCATAATAGGCACCCCGGGATTCATGTGCATGGTGGTGCTACTCATATAGTAAGTGTCGCCTACCCGAATCATCGACATATCGGGTACGTCAGCAAAAATGATCGGATTATGGGCTTTACTTCCCTGAGCAAAAAGCATTGAAACACTCAAAAAAGAGAACAACAACAAAATATTTTTTTTCATTTTGATTATATATTATCAATTGACAAATAATCGCGTAATGCGATGCCAATCAGACCAATGCATTACTACAAACACATTGGCTCAGTTAAAATTAAATTCGATTAAGCGTATAAAAGAACGATACCAGCAACAACCAATAACCTGATTGCATCACAAGTCAATTCCCGGTACGATAAAGTGTATCAGCCGACATCAAAGAATGAATGCCAACCAAACCGGTTTGGATAATACGCTGTAAGTAGAAAGGTTTATATCTTCAAAAATCCCACGTGATCGGGGCAAAAATCACTCTTCCGTTTAAGATCTGATAAACAGATAAACCTTAAACGGACAAATTGTCATCTTGTTCGTTAGATAGCTTTTCTTTCACTTGGTTTAAATGCGCTCCTGTTTTTTTATAACAAATCTTATCAACAACTATTCTCCAACAATTGTCCAGCTCAATACCGTTCCATCCTTACGGTTGGGCAGTGTTCCCGGACGGTCGGCAGCGTACGGTTCGCCGGTACCCGGAGTCAAACCTACATAGCGGTTTGTTTTCAACGACAGCAACATGCACTGGTTGTGCAACATATCCTGCCACTGGAACAGGCTTCCTTCCGACTCCTGCTTCATCAACCGCACATCGCCCGAAATACCGATTCCCACAACAGTCAGGAAACCGGTGCCGTTCAATGCTTCGAGTGCTACCCTACCCTTACCGCGGTCGTGCACCCGAAACTGGCAACCATTGCCCTGAGCCTCTTTCGACCCTGTGGCGGCTGAATGCATCATACCGTGCGGGTTGGCCCATACCGGAGCGTCGGTTCCTAAATTAGTCAGAGTAATGATTTTCCCGACAGGAATATTGTGCGAACGGTCGGCAAGCGGTTCCACCACCCTGAAGTTATCAAAGTCGGCATATCCACCTTCTTTTCCTTGCGTATTATAGGCAAATAAAGCATAGCGCGAACCCTGAAAAGTCTTCAACTGATAGGGCAACCGGATAGAATCGCCGATATTGGTAAAATTCATTCCATCGACGCTATAGCTGAACTGAGCAATGTCTTTTTCGTAATCGCCCGATGCACGGAGGCTTATCTTTCCTGATGTCAGTTTTTCTTCAATCGTTTTGTTTTGGTATTGATCGTAGAATCGAAGGACGAAGCCGTCGTTATTTTTCACTATACCCAAACTGGCATAAGGCATGTTCAGATACGCCAAACCCGCATAGTCACCCGACTTCAAAGCACTTGCATCCAGCACTGCGGTGGCATACGATTCGGGGCCGATGACGCGTTGAGTCAAGGTGTTTTTTGCCCAGAGAAAATCGTTGGCAGGCAAAGTATGCAAACGCAATGCTCCTTTTTTCTTATTAAGCTCCCATTTGGCATCCACCGGATTGTGGTTCCATTGCCAAACGGATTGAAGTGCCGGACCTGAAAAATCGTCATTGCGCTGGTAAGGAGCCGAAGGACTTGTCTGTGCAGCCACATTCGGTTTGAGCCAGGTGCGGGGCGAGCGACCCAAATTGCCCGGAAGCCCAAAATAGGGCCAGCCATCCTGCCAGGTAACCGGTGAAAGGCATGTGGTGCGACCAACAGACATAAAGTCGATCATCGAAAAGCCCCACCAATCGCCATTGGGCAAATCGACAATACCACCCTGATGCATTGGCACAGCCCCGAAATAGTTGTTGCCAGCCGGTGTAAGTTGGAACTTGAAGCCCGGAGCCGGAACCTTAGACCCGAGACCAACATTGTCCGTCAGCCATCCCCGCTGAAACCCGAAAGTTTCTTCTGCGCTGATAACAGTAGTTTCATACGGACCGTAAGGCTTATCAGCACGGGCACATTGCATCCGCCCTGTGGGGGAATAATTGGCACTGATAATGTAATATTTCCCCTTTATTTTGTACATGTGATGTCCTTCGCCCATGTTGTTTCCGGCAGGAATAATAATCTTGTCACTACCATCCACAATGCCGCTAAAGTCTGGTTTCAGTTCTACCAAATGCACCTCATTGTATTTGTAAACAGCATAAATCTTCCCGTCTTCGTCGAAGAGAATGGACAAATCATAAATCTCGATATTGAGCGGTTTATGTATCCACGGCCCTTTCGGATCTTTGGACATAAACACCTGCATTCCATGATTGTTCACATTGGTAAAAATGTAGAACATGCCGTTGTGATAGCGGATACACGGCGCCCAAATTCCCTGCCCGTAAGCCTCCTTGCCATTTTCGAGATTAAAATCATCTCCCAAATTGAGGTTTTTGAAACAATAACCTAAGAATTCCCAGTTGACCAAATCTTTGGAGTGCATCACTACCACGCCCGGCATGGCATGCATGGTGGTACCGGCAAGGTAAAAATCGTCTCCCACACGGATCATATCGGGATCGGAAAACTCGTCGTAAAACAGAGGATTGGTGTAGGTCCCGTTGCCATTATCGGCCGTCCACGTCTGGGCATACGACATACAGGAGGCAAAAACACACAAAACGATCAGAATGAGACTCTTTCTATGGTGCATGGCAATACTTATTTTTTTGTTTTGATTCTAACCACAGTCAACGACATGGCCGGAGCTGAATAATTGAATGATTTACCGACTTTCACCGTTGATGACACCGGAGACACTTTTTGCGGGTTATCGAGTGTGTTTTCGGCATCGGCCTCTCCGCTCAAAACAGTCTGTTCAGCCAGTGATGCGATACTACCAAACTTACCCAGATTAATTTTCATCGGTTTCGGAGCGTTCCCGAAATTGACCATTTTCACTATAATGTCGCCGGTTTTGCTATCGCGAACACACGAAGCTGCAAGGTTTTGATCTTTTTCATCCTTCAAAATCACCTTGTCAAAATAGTAATCACCCTGATTGGCCGAGAACATCTTTTGCACATAGTAATTGGGAGTCGGATTGATTTTTACATTATTAAAAAAGATCATGTCGGTTTTCCACTGTGTGAAATCTTTCTTGGCCAGCAAGGGAGCATACGAAGCCATACGAACCACATCGCCATTACGTTCGAGCGAGGTCATGTAAGCCGCCTCGGCAATCGCGTTACGCAACTTGTTTCCCCACGAAGCATATTCGCCCAGATAGACCTCCGTTGCATTGCGCTTATACGAATCATAGCGGTTTTGATGAGAAATAAACCATTCGGGACTGGTATAGTAATGTTCGTCCACAATAGGAACTTTCAGGTCATCCGCCAATTTCCAACCCTTGGTAAAATCTTCACCATCGGGAGCCGGGCCTACCGTTCCAACAACAGTCACTTCGGGATGTTTGGCTTTGACAGCTGCAAAAATCATTTTGAAACGTTCTTCAAATTCAGGAGTAATTTTATCCTCGTTACCAATGCCGATATACTGGAGATTGAACGGAGCCGGATGACCTGCTGCCGCACGTTTGGCACCCCAAACGGATGTCACGGGGCCATTAGCCCATTCAATCAGATCCAGCACTTCCTGAACGTACTCCTGCATTTCGTTCATCGGCAACGCCTTTTGTCCGGTTCCGCCAACCCTCCAAGTATCTCCCGAGTTCTGACAACTTACAGCTGCCGGCAAAACGGGCAATGGTTTGGCTCCGATGTCTTCGCAAAAACGGAAATACTCATAATAGCCCAGTCCTGCTGTTTGATTGTAGTTCCAGATATTGCGTTGCTCCTTGCGTGTTTCGAGCGGACCGATGGTGTTTTTCCAGCGGTACATATTACCTAATCCGTCCCCATGCGCCAGACAACCACCCGGAAAACGGATAAAGCGCGGCTTCATGTCGGCCAGCATCTGCGCCAAATCGGCACGCATCCCATTCGGACGGTTTTTAAAGGTCTTTTCCGGGAACAACGAGATCAGATCCAATCCCACTTTCCCTGCATTAGTCGCCAAAATAACCAGATTAGCTGTATCGCAATTCGCCGAAGGAATAAGAGTAGCGCTATATTTTTTCCAGTCGGAAGCAGCCACCGAAACTGTTGTCTGAGCAAGAATTTTCCCTTTCAATGTTTGCAGGCAAATGGTAAATGCCACCGGCTCGTTGCCAAGTTGGCGGGCAAACATCGAAAAATCATATTTGTCGTTCGCCTTTACCACCATACCTTCAAAGCCGGAGTTCTTGATTCCGACCCCCGAAATCCCGGTGTATTTTGCCTCATGTCCGATATGCTCGACATCCAGAACCACGTAATGCGGATTGTTGGGATGAATGGGTGCGGTAGTTTCCACATTGATTCTGCCATACGAAAATCCGGGAGCAACATATTCCCAATACGAAAAGGGATTCCATGTTTTCTGCTCAGTAGGATTATACTCGAACGAACGGTTCTGTACCATTTCGGCATACAACCCGCCATCGGCAGAATAGTTGATGTCCTCAAAAAACAACCCGAAAAGGTCGGAGCTGATTTTTTTACCCCCTTTGGCCGCCTGCGAAGAAAACGAGAGAAACAGGAAGAACGAGAGAATAATAATTGTCGCAAACAGCGAATGAGATTTTAGATTCATAAATCGAATGTAATTTGTTTTATGGCATTAAAGCCATTGTCTTTTGATAGAATATGTATAGAAGTGAATTATTTGCTACATTTTGATTGCTGACCCCTCCTAACCTCCCCTAAATGGCAGGGCTGTTAAGTTCTGACAAATTGTAGCCCAGAGGGCTTTCCTATCAATAGAAAAATTGTCTCAGTTTGCACATTATTGTCCGTAGGACATTCATTGTGTATTCCCTACGGGAAATAAATCCTAATGACGATATTCTTTTTCTATTGCTATGTATGCCCTAACGGGCAAAACTACAGAACTTAACAGCCCTACCCTAAATGGGGAGGAACTAACCCGTAAAATCAGTAAACTTTGTATATTTCATAAAGTTACAGCCCCCATTTTGGGGGTTGGGGGTCAAGAAATAAAAAATCAAGACAGCTTCATTAAGTTGACTATGTGATGACCTACGAAAAATCAGGTTATTTTCTCAACAATCGGATATAATAGACTGATGCGGTCATATTTTTTTGTTGAGGGACAAACTTGACTCTCACAAAGTCTTTACCGGCAACGGCAGCATCAGGAATCGGATATTCCACGTTCTGGAACTTGTTGCTGTTCCATTTGCCGGAGAGATTTTCCGAAGTCAGCTTCACATCATCAATATAAATATCGAAGTTGCGCGGCCCCCTTTCATTGCCCCAATATCTGATAAGCAGGCTCAGGTTCGATTCTTTATTGGTGCTCAAGCGATAGCTGAAATAACCACCGTCGCGGGCATCGCGCCAAAATTCGTCCTGATTGTTACCTGTGTTGGAATTCTCTTTCTGAATAAAATGGTCGGCTTCGGGTTGTTGTTCGCCCGGAGCAACAAAGTCCACTGTACGTTTCTGCAAGGCCAGCTTTTGTTGTTCTACCTGAGCAAGTGAATCGGCAAAAGAGCGATACTGACTGTCGGACAACCGCATCCAGTACATTTCGTAACGGGCATCGTGAATTTTATAGAATGGCTCAAGCACCGCGTCGATCTTATTCGCCATTTTAATACCAGACAGGCTGAAGGTCATTGGTTTTCCGGTTACAGGAACAATCTTATCGGCCAGAGTAGACTCGTCATCTTCAATAATGACAGGAGCTTCATTCAACGGCATCTTTTTACCTCCGGCAATATGTCCCCAGCGGCTATCTCCGGCCACCAATCCGGTCAGATCGTTCGTGCCGGTTTTGGCAGCAAGCACAATCGGGCCGTGCATGAATGCTATGTAATTAGGCACGTTGGGCAATTGCACCACCGAATTGTGCATCGGAAGTTCAACCGCTACCACATCTCCTTGTTTCCATGTCCGTTCTACGGCAACATACGATGACGGATGAGCGGTATAGGCAACCGCTTTTCCGTTAACCGTGATTTTTAAGGCACCGTCGGCCACCCAGTAAGGATAACGAATCATCAGCTTGAAACGGGTATTACCGGCTGTAACCGTCAATTTCGTCTTTTCTTCATTCGGAAAATTGGTCTCTTGTTTGATTTTCAGCCCTTTTTCTTTCCAATTCAACACCGAAGCCACAAACAGGTTGACAAATAACGAATCGTGTTGATGGGTATAGATAAACTGGCTGTATTTCCCGTGGTTTTCCATGCCGCTACCCACACAGCACCACATGCCTTCGTTGGGAGCCGAATAGACCCGGTAGTGACGCGGACGCGCCGGAGTAAAATAGACATATCCGCCGTGATCGGGATGTTGCGTCGAAAGAATATGGTTGTACATGGTTCGTTCGTAATAATCGGCGTAGTTTGCCGACGGATGCAGGCGGAAAAGATCTTCGGTAAGCTTGAGCATATTGTACGAGTTGCACGATTCGGGACCTTCCACATCGTTCACAAAATCGATGCAGGATGCCACGCTGGGGAAAAACTCGCGACGGCTGTTGCCTCCGAATGCCAGGGTACGGTTCGTGGTCACCGTTTCCCAAAAGAATTTTCCGGCTTGCAGGTAAGCGGCATCATTGCTCAACTCACCTATCCGCTGAAAGCCGATTGCTTTCGGGACTTGCGTATTGGCGTGTTTGTTATCCAGATTATCTTTTCTCTGCGACATCGGATCGAGCAACATTTTATGCGAAAAACGTTCTGCCGCAGTGAGGTATTTTTTATCGTGGGTCATCTGATAAGCATCGGCAAGCACTTCATTCATCCCTCCCTGCTCGGTATCGAGCATCGATTGCATCTGAGCTTCGGAAAGTGACGCGGTAACTGATATTGCCCAGTCACAGAATTTCAGGAACATTGTTTTGGCCTGCTCATTTCCGGTATACAACCAGGCATCCCGGAGTCCGGCATACATCTTATGCACATTGTACCAGGGAACCCATGCCGCACGAAAAGCCGCAAAATCGCCTTTCTGAAAAGTGCTCCAGATGGCTTTGCTGTTGGGAACAGCTCCCACATACCCTTTGCCCCAGTCGCTATTTTTAGCGGTATTCGCATCCTGACAGGCTTTCAGTTCGGCAATCATGTAATCCATCCGTTTTTTGCATTCTGCATTGCCCGTTGCAGCATAGTTGATTGCCAACGCCGACAGATAATGGCCGCCCACATGGCCGTCCAGGCCGTCCCAGTTGACATAACTTTTCGCTTTCGCCGACAATCCGGCCTCTTTGCGATAACCTGCCAACAGACGGTCAACATCATATTTCAGCAGGACCTGAATATTCAAATCGCGGGCGTGTTTGAACGGACCGTCAAGTAAGGTCACATCCCGCAATGGGAATTCGTTGGGATATAGTTTTGTCTGTGCGAAGGCATTGGTGGATGCCGCTAAAAAACAGGAAAAAAGCAATGATGCTAAAACGGTTTTTTTCAAAAGTCTGTTCATACCGGAATTCGATTTATTTTAGTACTGTTATCGTAGAATCGGATTATTTTGCGGGGGTAAACTTATAAAATACTACCCCATGCACAGGCACTTTCAGCGAAAGTTGTCCGTTCGTGGCGTTGATTACGGATACATTCTTTTGTCTCCACAAATCACGCACAAGCTGCTTCCCGGATATTCCGAGTTTTGCAAAATCTTTGTATGAAAGTTGGGCTATATCAAGACCGAAATTACAAAAACCAACTGCTTTGCTACCATCTTCGAGCTCTTTCACGTAAACGCGAACATCACCCATCGTCTGAACACAGACTGCCTCTTTCCCCAACGGATCCTGATTTACTTCAATCACCTCATCATTCGTCAGCAAACTATAGGTGAAATCGTCCAGTTTTTCCATGTCACAACCAATAAGAAGTGGTGACGAGAAAAGACTCCAAAGGCTAATGTGAAGGTATTGTTCATCGGGTTTCAGCTTGCTTTTATGCGGATTACCCCAACCGACAGTACCTACTACCAGCATATCAGGATCGTTCCAGTTGCCCGGTTTTGCCCATGCGGCAGATTTGTCCTGATCGAGAGCAATGCTTCTCACGCTTTCCCATGTATCGGTAATATCGTTGGTGGTACGCCAGCAATTGCCACTCACCGAGTCGCCCCATTTCCACACATCCGACATGCCGTACTGGCACAAGCTGTACACAATATCACGGGGTTGCTGACGAAGGTATTCGCCCATCACTTTATATGGTTTGATTGCTGTATTCAATTCATTTCCGCCTTTGTACGACAAAGAAGACACTTTGTTCGGGTCGTTTTCAGGCAATCCGTCAATCACGTTACCATAGCTGCACCAGTCGTATTTCAGGTAGTCGAAACCCCATTTTGCATAGCTTTCGGCATCCTGTTTTTCGTAACCATAGCTTCCGGCGCAACCTCCGCAGGTCCATGGGCCTGGGCTGGAATACAAACCGATTTTCAGACCAAGGCCATGAACATAATCAGCCAGCGGTTTCATGTCGCCAAAGCGGGCGTTTGGAATAATATATCCGGCTTCATCGCGGAATTTACCCCGCAACGATTGATCTTTCGAATCGCGGTGATTCTGCCAGAAGTCATCAATATTAATGTATGTCCAACCGTGATTGACAAGACCGCTTTTTACCATCGCATCGGCAGCCCGTTTCACCTTATCGGCCGAAACTTCGCCTGCAAAGCAGTTCCAGCTGTTCCATCCCATCGGCGGAGTGAGTGCAATACGATCGCCACAAACAATGCGGAGTTTTTTGTCTGCTTTTCCCTTTGCATTTTTAGCGCTAAGCATCACCTCGTATGTTCCCGCTTTGGTAAGCGAGCCGGTGACGATACCGGTTTTGGAGTCCAGTTTCAGACCTTCGGGCAGACCTTTTGCAGAGAACGTCATGGGACGGTCGCCGGTTGCGGCAACAAAATACTGGAACGGAGAGCCCGGACGTACGCCGAAAACCGCAGCACTATTAATGCGTGGTTTGTCCGAAGCTTTAGGTGTGAGTATATACGGAACGCTGCTTACCGGATTGTAGGTTTTGAAAATAGTAACACCTTTTGCCTCAAATTTGGCATCTGCCCAATCGGCATGGTCGTAATAATTACCGTTGCCGCCATCGGTTACCACCAATTCGAGCTTGTTTATGCCTGTAAGTTGTACTGAGCAAGCCTTTGCTGCGTCTCCCAGTTTCATCAGACCGCTGGTCCATATTTTTTTGCCGTCGCCAAAGAGTTGAAATTCAACCGCAGGATCGTGGCCGGCAACCTCATCGTCAATCCCCACCTGAGCAGTAAAATTAACCGCCTTGCCTTCAAGCAAAACCAACAACGAACTCACCGAATGAGTTGAGAAACCACGCTCGAATGTTTTTCCCGCAATCGTTATCGTTTTGCCATCCAACGATTTATTTTTTCCGGGAACGCCGTAACCCTGCGTGGCTGCACTAAGATCCAACTGGTCGAGCCAGACGGTTTGAGCGTTAACACTCAACGTTAACAAGAAAAACGCCATGGCATATAAAAGTTTCTTCATCATTGTTTTGATTGATTATTTATGGGTTTTGATATATATTGTCGCTTCTGTCTGATTGTGCGATTTTACGGTTGGTTGAGGATTCCTATCTGCAGGAGTTTTTAAATGATTTACATTGCATCAAGATATTCAGAATTCTCTGCTCCGTTGTATCTTACTGCCAGAACTTCCAATTTCTCCCAAAAGCATCTTCCATTGAAAAATTTTGGACAAAGCCAACTAAGATAAAACAAACAGGCTATAATTGGCAATACTATTGAGATGCGATAGCTCGTTATTGTTTCATCTTATGTTTGCTGTTTTATAAAACTAAAATCAAAAATTATTTGGTTTGACTTGTCTCAATAACAGCTTTGTAAGCTGGTTTTGGATTCAATTGTCCATCGAACAAAAGCGCGTCCTGTCCACGTCGCCATGAACGGGTATCACTTAAACCCCAGAAGGTTACACGTTCGATTACGTCGGAATGGCGCATGAATATTTCGAATAATTTCTTATATACCTCAGCCTGTTTAATATAGTTCTCAGCCGGGATTTTTTTAGCACCCTGATTCACGCTAAAAGCACCACTGTTCTCGCCTGTTGCGGTTACGTCAAGTTCTGTAATAGAAACCTTTAGTCCCAGCGACGCGTAATCTTCAATGGCTTTTTCAACATCGGCAAGGTTGGTATCCAAATGCCAGTGACCCTGAATTCCAACACCGGTGATAGGTGCTCCTTCTTTAAGGAGACGTTTCAGCAGCAACATGGAACTTGCATGTTTTCCTTTGTTTTCAACCGCACCCTGTTCGATGTTGTAGTCGTTGTAGTATAATTTCGCTTTCGGATCGGCCTGATGCGCCCATTGAAAGGCTTTGGTCAATACCTCCGGTCCGACAACTTTATACCAACTGAAAGTGCGCAAATTTTCCGTCGAACCGTCGCCACCATCGGCAATGGACTCGTTGAAAACATCCCAACCAATGATACGTCCTTTGTATCGCCCTACCACGGTTTTGATATGTTTCTCCAACCGTTTCAGCGCAACTTTTTTACTTGCCATCTCACCTTTGATGCTGCGTGCCCACATCTCATCCATCGAGAGGCGCGGTGCTTTCGGATCAAAGCTCATTCGCGGTCCTCTTGCCGGTTGAGCCTCTTCGGTTTTCGGATTTACTGCCTGGAAAAACCATGCCGGAGTTTGTGAATGCCAGCCCAGGGTATGTCCCCACACTTTTAATCCGTTTTTCTGACACCAATCAACCATGGCATCGGTAGTTTTGAAATTATACGTATTTTCCGACGGATGAATTGGCTGCGGTTTCATGCAGTTTTCCGGCGTAACAATGTCGTACTGCGCTTTAATACTTGCCTGATAGGCCTCGTTATTCGAGGTCAGATCATCAGCGCAGCCGATAAGAAATTTATCAGCAAATGCTTGCTTTAGAGTCTTCTGTGACAATGTATTGTCCTGGCTATATCCAGAGACAGCCAAAGTCTCGATCAGGATAAAACCTGCCATAAAAAGTTTTCTCATCATAGTTTATCAGATTTATATTTGGTTATTATTTATCTATTCAATTTAATAGTTCCTCATTATAGCATATACGCCATATGTGGATTGTCAATATCCAGAAAGGTTTAAGACAACAGATATTTTTCAAATACTATTGGAGATTTATTCAAGAGCACATTTTCTATTTAACTGGATAAATAACAAATGCAGCTCTCAGGAATCAACGTAGCGGACTGATTCGGTAAAGTCCGGCGCCGTGTTGTTTCAATTCCCGACTGAATGCTCCGCTAAAAGTGCCCAAATCCTTATGCGCCCAAAGGTCACGCACTCTCGCGTTTCCTTTGATGCCAATGGATTGAAAATTAACCTTCACATCCGCTTTGTCCGGAAGGTCTATTTTGCCTTTATCCACAAGCGCTCCAAAAACAACCGAGCCCGTTTCCTGAGTTACATAACCTGTTGCAGAGAAGGTATCATACCCTTCCGGCAAGTCGTAAATAATTGTTGATTCGGCATGAGTGCCAATGCCATTCACTGCTTGACCATTCACCTGCAATGGTTTACCATCGCAAGCCTTATTTATCTGAGCAGCTCCCCAACCGGCAGTTGCACTGATCCACTTCAAATCGGTCAGTTTCAGATCGCCTTTCGGACCGTGAAGCACAGGATCGACCCAGGCCACATGATCCCAATCGTTACCATTGCCGCCGTCTTTCACAAAAAGCACCAGTCGTTTGCCGTCTTTTATCGACACTTCCACTTTTTGAGAACGTCCCTTGCCGGCAATTACCGGACTGGCATAGTCGGCATTAGCAAAATCGATGTTGTCTCCTTTGCTTTGGGCATTGAAAAGCGCCACGTATTTATCTTTACTACCGGGCACATCAGCAGTCCAAACTATCAGATTCTTATCGCGATATACCTGACGGTTATTCTTGCTATGTTGATTCACTTTCAACATTTCGGGGTTCGTCAGCATTTCTTTGGTAAAAGCGTCGATCTTTGTCATGTCGCCTCCAAAAATCAACGGTGAACGACCGATAGCCCAAAGGCTCATCAAAGTATATTGTTCCTCTTTTGTGAAATGAGTCGGACGGTTGAATTCGATCAGTCCGATAGGTAGCATGTCGGCATCGGGGAAATGGCCGGCGCCGCGATACGGAGTCCAGACATCCATCCGCTCGAACATAGCCAGCAAAGCACCCCAGCGATCCCAAAAATCGTCGGTAATACGCCACATGTTGGCATGATTCATAACGTGTTCGCCCATCTTCACCGGCGTTGCACCTGGCGATAAGCTCAACACGATGGGACGACCGGTTTTATCGATAGCCATGCGCAGGGCTTCAATTTCAGCTTTCTGCACATTGTCGTAAGGACGTGATATATCGTCACACTTAATATAGTCCACGCCCCAATCGGCATACATTTTTACAATGGAATAATAGTAGGCCTGTCCTTCCGGTTTGGTAGCATCCACCCCGTACATATCAGGATTCCAGGCGCAGGTAGAACTTTTCACGGCAATATCCTGAGCCTTAACATTTGTTCCCAATACCGGCAGATTTTTATCGACCGCTATACGAGGAATACCCCGCATGATGTGAATACCGAATTTCAATCCTTTGGAATGAACATAATCGGCCAGAGGCTTGAACCCTTTGCCATTGGCTGCGGAGGGAAACTTCTTCAAACCCGGAGTCAGGCGACCGTACTCGTCCATCGTAAGCATTGCTCCCGGTTTGTAGGCATGCCCTTTTGATTCGGGCTCGTACCATTGTATGTCTACGGTCAGATATTTATAACCGCTTGGCAAAAGGTATTTAGCCATCGCATCGGCTTGTTCCTTCACCTGTTGTTCGGTAACGGTTGTCCCAAAACAATCCCAACTGTTCCATCCGAGTGGTGGAGTTGCAGCAAATTGCCAGTATTTGGGCGTTGTTTGCGCATGTAAAATGCAGCAACCTGCGAGCAAAAACACACAAAGAAGTTTGAATGATCTAAGGTTCATAATTCGTTAATTTATATCTAATTGTTCATTAATATTCAGACAAGAGGAAAGCTACTGAGACGCGGTAGAGCTCCCCCTGGTCTTTTCTGGCGTAAGAGAAACAAATATACACTTTTTGCCTGATTCTATAAATCTGTAATTGACTCAATTACACTAAATTTTATTCAAATTCACCGGCTAACAGACAGTTTCAACACAAACAGCACATTTCAAACCACCGCCATATCATTCACCTGATTATCAACGCATCAACAGACACTCTCCCATCACCTTTGTTAACGATCTCTATGGAATGTTTCCCTGCCGGCAAATTACTTTCTACAAACACCATCTGCTGAGGTTTCCGTTCTCCGCTGGTTGACAAGTCGATTATTCCCCGGCTTTTCTCATCAATGAGCACTTCTATCTTCCCTGCACCCGGTTCTTTCGGAGCAATAACAGAAACGCTACAGCCTGTAAATGTTGTGCTCCAACTATCGCCGGACGTATTACTTGTCGTCAAATCATCATTAAAATCTCCGGTTGTAAGATTACAGCTTCGAGTCCAGCCGGGAGCTGCGACGCCCGGATCATCATCATTGAACCAGACTTTATCGTGCGTAATGCGCAATACCCGGCTTCGTTTTGTCAAAAGTGTATCGGCTATACCAACCAACGGTAGGGCAATTCCGGCAGGGATTACTTTCAGTCCTTTTTCATCCTGAACGAAATCTATTTTTTCATCCGAACCGAGAAGTTCTACTTTTGTCACTTTGCCGATCGTATTTCCTCCGGAACGAAGGGACTTGATCACAAGAACGCTATCGTTCCAATTCAAAATAGTTGCGTAAACACAACCGTTGTTTCGGGTGAACCGGATTGAATTCTCTGCACATACTTCGTAAGGACGGGAACCGTAAACAGCTTCGCCATTCACTTTCAACCACGCACCGACATCTTTACAAATGCGAATTGCTTCAGGATCAAGATCGCCACGCCCATGTTGAGTAATATTCAGCAACATAGTGCCGTTACGGGAAACATTCTCCATCAGCAACTGAACTACTTTCAGCGCATCCATATACTTCAGCCCCGTTTGATAATGCCAGTCGGAAATGCTGGTTTCTGTTTGAAAGGGATACGCCATTATTTCGGGTTCAATAACAAATTCGGAACTTTTCACCAATGCCCGATCAACAAATGGCAAAAGTTCAGGCGTGTTCTTAAAGCTATTGTACTGTCCGCCTACCCCTTTGAGGTTAACAACAGCCTCCATTTTCCCGTGGTTCCATTTCAATGATTTGTTGTAATAATTGGAGATGAGGGTCGGAGCCAGAAAGCCAAGACCCATCTTTACCCCTAAATCCACTTGCGAATCACCAGCATGTTCGTCGAAATAGATCATATCGGGATGATATTTTGAAATTGCATCATCGACCCGCCACATAAACTGATTGGCAAAAGGCGACTGCAACGGATTGCTTTTATCATGAGCAGGTCCGTACAGGTCAACCGGATCCATTCCGTCCCACCATTTGCCTTTTCCATCGCTAATGGTTTGAAGAGCATCATACGGAACGCCTTGTTTCGATCCTTTTTTGTCGCTGGTGTAGCGAACGGTCATAAACTGGCCCCAGGTGCGTGCCGGAGTATTGTGAAACCCAATACCAAAACGCAATCCATGCTGTCGTGCAATTCGTTCCCATGTGCCGACAATGTCCGTTTTCGGACCGACATGTACCGAATTCCAGGGTTGATATTTTGAATCCCAGCAATCGAAATTATCGTGATGCACTCCCATTGCCATGAAATATTTCACACCCATTTCCACGTATAAATTCATCAGCTCTTCGGGATTCCATTTGTCAATCACCCAATTGTGGCAAATGTCTTTATAACCGTATTCGGCCGGATGCCCGAAATGTTGAAGATGGTAGTTGTATTGCCGGTCGCCTTCCATATACATGCCACGAGCATACCAATCGCCCTGTTCGGGCATAGACTGCGGATCCCAATGTGACCAGGCTCCGAATTTTGCCTCACGCCACCAAGCCGGTACGGTATACAAACGACTGATTTCTTTCCAATCCGCTTTATAAGGGCCATCGGCGGCCTTTAAGGGAGGTAAATTCCAACTATCGGGGGGCAAACCCAAATCTCCGTCACCAACCATTACGTAGTCAATGCTCAGGGCAACATCCGACGAGTCACTCCTAATTTCTAATTTAGCCCCTGAAGGAATGGCCACATCGATTATTGCGTTAAGGAAAGATCCCGATTTAGCTCCGGACGAATGAACATTTACTTTAACATCAGGCTGATTATCAATCACTACGCTTATTATACCAACATTAACCGATGCGTATTTTATCGACAGTTTACTTGCTTTGGGGAGATTCGCAAATTGTATAGCCTGATCCGGTTTAACCAAACCTACAATGAATCCCCCTGATGCAGAACTATCGCTTATCTTTTGTGCCCCACCAATTAATCGGGCTTTTTCAGCTTCAAGCTTGACATTTTTGGCAGCATTAGCATTGCTAAAAGCAGAACAAACAAAAGCTAAGAGCAACAAGGAATACCTTATTCCGCATAAAAAGATATCAATCATTTTATTAGCTAAAAGAACGTGATGAAGTTTCCTCATTATTTGTTTATATATTTTACCGACCGTACTTGCGATCTACGCACCTATAACAATAGATTTATTTAGCATTATGCTGAATAGAGGGTGCACCGAAATAACTGGGATGATTATTATCCGGATTTACTACGATCTTTTCAACCACCACTTCAGGATCAATCATAATTATTTTCAGGGCATGAATACCCGGTTCTTTTACATTCACTTCAAAGTCAAGCCAGCGCATATTGTCAAAAATCTCATTTCTTCGAAATTGACCGGCGCCAATTAACGCAATTTTTTTGTTGAGTGGAGGATAAGGCTTCAACACCGTTGATCTGGCCAGAATTTCGGGAGTATATTCTTTAAACTCATCATAAAACCCTTTTCGTGCATCCAATACCAGCGGCTCCTGATCGTCTAATGCAACAGCGATTCTCAACCCACGTTGTGGATAGACATCCTGAGTTGGGAGGATACCCAGACAAACAGTAGTTTTTCCTGTAGTTGGGAGGAATACTTTATACTCAAGTTTCGGACCATCAGCTGCTGTAGTACTTGGGGTGGTTACGGGGTAAATACCCATGCAAGCTTTTCCCTTTCCCAGATCAGGCAAAATAATCCATTTCGCATTTTTGCCCGGGGTACTAACATTAAATTCCTCAGCAGGAATGGTGAATTCACCCGTAAAGTTACCAAAATAAGGCTCTTTTACTTTGGGCAAGGCTGCTTTTACTGCACTAACCGATACAGAAACAAGCTCGTTGCCTTTCCTTATTTCAACAATGCCATCCGATTTGCCTTCGGGCAATGTTTTCCAGTCAACATCTACCATTAGTCGCACATCCTTTTCAACCTTACCCTTGGTCATATTTAATTTAATCCAGGGCTTATTGGTTTTTGCTTCAAACAGAAAAGAACCGACACCTCTATTGAAGATATCTATATAATATGATTGATTTTTAAGTCTTTCAAATACAGGAAGCTGAGGTTTTCCGGCACCGCCTGGCCAGGCAGCCTCTGACCCTTCGACAGCAACACCCAAAGTTGGTTCGGCAAGCGGTGCTACATTCTTCATTTCGGGCAGTTTGCTTTCCCGGGGCATTTGCCAACCAGTGTAACCGATATGAATATCGGACATCATGTTTTTCCACTTACCGTTGGACATTTGATTGTTATAATAATCACTTAATTCTTTATCGAGACTGAAAAGATCTCTTGCCCGTTGGGCATAATCATTGGCATTAACCCGTCCTTGTTTGGCATAGAGATGATTTTTTCCTATTGAAAGATAAATTTCGGCAATGCCGGCAGAAGCCTTGGCGGGATAAAGCACCAACTGGTAGTAAGCATCTTTTGCTTCAGGTGCAATTTTCACTTCCAACGCTTCGGCTTTTGCCACTACATCTCGCCAAAGTTTAAGCATTCGGTCGGCTTCGTTATAGTTGACATAGCTGAATATTTGGGGAGATTGAACTTCTGCCTTTCTTAAAAGATTGTATTTTGAATACTTAGAAACAATATCAGCAATTTCTTCGGCATGTGCTTCGCCAAAAATACCTTTAGCCCAGTTAATCGTATAATCCAATGCTTTGTCTGCCGGATAAGCATTTGGATTCCAGGCAAAATGCATAATGAAGTCGATAGGAAGTTCCTTCGGTTTCAAATCGCCTACGTTAACGATCCATATACGGTCAAGTCCGCTTTGGTATGCCAGATTGAACTGCTCACGAAGTTTCGGAATAGTGGTCGTATTAACCCAACGGTCGTTATTTGGCCCTCCATTCATATCGATGTGATAATACAATCCGGCGCCACCTTTCCTGTTCTTTTCTTTTGGAGGCAAAATACGTCGAATATACCCCCAGTTGTTGTCGCAAAACAGCAGTGTAATATCCTCCGGCACGTTGAAGCCTGCATCATAGTAGCGCTGAACTTCGGTAAAAATAGCCCACAACTGAGGATGATTGGCGGGATCATCATTATACACCTTTTGGATAATATCCCGCTGGCTTTTTATTACATCCTGCAACGTTTTGATATTTTCAAGGTCATTCCCTTTTCCCATGGCCACATCACCGTCACCACGCATGCTCATAGTAATCAGGTTCTCATAATTTTTGTTCCGGCTAAGACCGTCAAACCAAAATTTTTCAAGATTCGCACTATTTGTAATAAAGTCCCAAGCGCCGATTTCGTCCTTGCGTTTGGTATATTCCTTTTGAGCCCGCATCATAGGTTCGTGGTGCGAAGTTCCCATCACAATACCGTATTCGTCGGCTAAAACCGGACTCATTGGATCATCTTCATTAAATGCATTGCCCCACATGGCTGGCCACAAGTAATTGGCTTTTAACCGTAAAAGCAATTCAAACATATTTACATACATCTTGGAGTTGACACCGCCAAATTTAGCGTTGCACCAACCGGTGAAAGATGGAGATTCATCGTTGATAAAAATACCTCGATATTTTACTTTGGGAGAATCCTGCACGTAACGACCGCCCTTAACATATAATGCGTTACTTTTTTTTGCAGGAACATCAGCCCAGAAATACCATGGAGATACTCCTATTTTTTCGGAGATGTCGTAGATTCCATAAATAGTCCCGCGTTTGTCGCTTCCGGCAACGACAAGGTTCCCATCCACTGTCTGAATAAGAAATGATTCCCATTGCCCCTTAATATCTGAGACATCTATTTTCTTATCAGCTATAAGTTTGTCAATTACACGGCTTTTACCAATCGTACCGATAATTATGGAACCTGGTTCGGGAGTTACTGCTTGCTTAACGTTGGCAGCAACACCAGAAACTTTGCGAACATCATCGCCCAAGTCGTTCGCTGCGCGTATAACGCCTTTCCAGTCGGCAGGATCGACAACAATCTGTGCTGCAGCTCCATTAGCCACAATTTTAAAAGATTTTGATGTCGCAACGTGTTGAATGTATTGAGATGGAGTTCTGAAATTGACCTTATCTGATGCACTAACAGACAACGATTTAATCAAGAGAATTACTGCAAGAACGAAAAGATATGTTAGGTTACTGTTACCTTTCATCATACTATTTTTGGATGTTACTTAAACTGCCACCAGTCGAAATTGAGCAGGTCTTTTTCTCCTTTGAAAACGAAATAAAGATCGTGAACACCTTTAATGCTTTTTACTTTGGCAGTAATCGTTTTCCAAACGTCACCTTCTCCCGAAGTTGCAACATCAGCAATGCCAACGACCGGGCCATCCTTTTTATCTAAGCGAATTTCTATCTTGCCACCATAAAGAGATGCGACTCTTAAATCGACAGAAGAGCAACCTTTTGAAAAATCGACACCCTGAACCTCTATGTAATCGCCATTATGGATGGATGTCACAAACATTATATCGCCAAGTTTCTTCCCTCTGTTCCAAATATCATCGCGTTCCCAGACTGGTAATTTATCTGTTTTTACGCCTTCGCTGTAAGCCATAGTTTCTGCTTCGTTTTGCTTGTAAGGATCTAATGCGCCTATTTGCTTAACACCCGTAGTTGACCACCACGGCAGTTTCTGAATCGTCCCGTCGGCATTATAAGTCATTTTCTCGACACATATCGAACGACGCTCATAATGTTTGGCCAGGGTTTGTTTCGTAATGGCATAATTGAACCCGAACACATACGAATTGCCTTTGAAATCAACTATTCCGGGGTGATTCCCTGACGATCTTTGATCCGGATCCATAATCGTTCCCTTGCATCTCCATGGGCCTGTCGGACTATCACTCATAGCGTATCCAATTCCTTCAGGACAACAACGCGATGCCCATGCCAGATAATAATGCTTGTTTTTCTTCCACAACCACGGACCTTCGGTATATGAAGCTTCAGGCGGAGTTCCGGTAAAATCAATTGAAGCAACCTGAATATCTCCTGCAAGTGAAATCATATCTTCTTTCAATTTAGCATAATAGCAAGGTCCGTTTCCTCCCCAATAAATATAAGCCTGGCCGTCATCATCCACAAACACTGTCGGATCGTAATCGCCAGGGTTAGACCGGTAGATGAGAGGTTTCCCGAGCTCGTCAACAAAGGGGCCATAAGGACTGTTGGATACTGCTACTCCAATTGCCATTTTCCCCTGATAAATCGTAGGACAGTATAAATAAAATTTGCCGTTCCGTGCTACGCATTGAGGTGCCCATGCGCTATGACCATCTGCCCATTTGAACGTTTTATATGGTTCTGAAACACCTGCAATGATTCCTCTGTCAGTCCAGTTTACCATATCGGTAGAAGTGTATAACATCCAGTTTTGCATCACAAACCGCTCAGCATTATCTTCGTCGTGACTTGTGTAAAGAAAAACCGTGTCGTTATATGCCAGCGGCGCAGGATCGGCCGTATGTTTGGTTTGTATAATAGGGTTGTGAGCATTGCTATAAAAACATGAAAACAAAGCCAACAAGCATGCGAAACCCTTCAATGTTGTGTTCATTTGATTTTCTTCTGTGGATATTATTTAACCGTCACTTTTTTATCCTTGTAGACCACCTCTTTTTCTGTCTTATTGCCGTTAGCTGCAATTTTCACTACGTGAAATTTCCGTTCTGCAAGCATACCGGGAAATGTTCCTTTGCGATCGGCAATAGTCAGGGTTTTCGATTTATCATCCCATTTGAAGTTAATGGTAGAGTAAATTCCTTTTTCGTAATTGTAGTTATCGTTTTCATCTTCGTACAAAGAGAACTCGCCGTTTGCTCCTTCATAAACGCGGATTTCAAGGTCATCCCATTTTTTCTCTGTAGCAAACTTTACTTTTGGGCCAAAAGGAATAATGCTTCCGGCTTTGACGAACAATGGCATTTTATCGATAGTGGTGGCCAGCGTAATTTCCTGTCCTCCGTTATATTTTGTATTCGTCCAGAAATCAAACCATGATGTCCCGGCCGGCAGGTATGCTTTTGCCGATTTCGACTGGGTAAAGTCCACTGCAACGGCTTTATTATCTTTCTTATCTCCTTTATTCCAACCCGAATTTTCGTCTGTTTTCACTATCGTTTCGGGTGTATATTGAGCATGCACGACAGGTGCAACCAATATAGATTTCCCGAACATGTATTCATCATTTATGTTCCGGACATTATTATCCTGAAAATCCATTGCCAGCGCACGCATCATGGTCGACTGATCTTTCGTCACGCTCCATGCAGTAGAATAAATATAAGGCAGCATGGCATAGCGCAGGTTGATCGATTTCTCAATGGCATCGAAAATCGGTTCGCCCTTCTTTCCGAAATTGTATATTTCACGCGGCACATCAGTCCCGTGCGAACGCATCATCGGTGTGAATGTACCAAACTGAAGCCATCTTACATACAACTCCTGATACAAGGGGTTTTTAGCTCCGCTTCCATCTCCCCAACCCCGGTTATAGCTACCGGCAAAGAATCCGCCAATATCAGTGTTCCAATAAGGGATACCGCTCAATGAAAAATTAAGACCGGCAGGAATCTGGTTTCGGAGCGATTGCCAGGATGAGTTTACGTCTCCCGACCAGGTATTTGCTCCGTAGCGTTGTTGCCCGGCAAAAGCAGAACGGGTAAGAATAAATACACGCTTGTCGGAACTTACGCCTCGCTGATGTTCGGAAACTCCGCCAACCGCCATCAGCGGAAACGCGTTGCGCACTTTGCGAAAAGAGCCAAGATAAGTTTTCAAATCGAAATCGGAAGGTTTGAAATCCAAATGGTCAGGCTCGGTAGAGTCCATCCACCAACCGTCGATGCCGAGAGAGAACAGTCCTTTATTGAGGTATCTCCAGTAAATATCACGAGCTTCCGGGTTGTAAGGATCATAGGGTTGTACGCCCGACGGATAATCACGGTTGGGCGGCCATGCTTCCATACCCGACTGTGGCCATGTGCCGAAGTTCAACAACATCCCTTTCGGTTGCATCTCGCGGTATTGCTTTGTTTGCGGGCCGAACGACGACCAGATCGAAATAATCAGGTGTGCATTCATGTTGTGGATGTCGTCTACCATCTTTTTCGGTTCGGGGAATTCCGTATTCAGAAACTCCATGGCATTCCACAGGTAGTTATTGCCCCAGTATTGCCAGTCCTGAATAATACCATCGAGCGGCACTCCAAGCTCTCTGTACTTTTTCACAACACCCACCAGTTCGTTCTGACTTTTATATCGTTCTTTGCTCTGCCAAAAACCAAACGTCCACAATGGAAACATAGGAGCCTGGCCTGTCAGGTCGCGCATGCAGGCCACCGATCCGTCGAGACTTCCGCCAACCATAAAATAATAGTCGATGCCATCGCCTACATCCGACTTAAAGAGTGTAGTTTCCGGCTTATCTTCAAAAATGGTGGGAGAATAGTTATCCCAGAACAGGCCGTATCCTTTGGTTGAGACAAAAAACGGCACATAATCGTCCGTATTGCCCTGCACCATGTGGAGCGTCACATTGCGTTGCGACATTTTACCACCCTGCTGCTGGCCCAGGCCATAGATTGCTTCGTCTTTATCGAGTGTAAATTCTTGCCCCACGCTATATGTACTGGTTCCGGCATCGTTGAAAGGAGTAAACGATGCGCCCTGAGCCTTCTCATTCAGCAATGCATTGCCGCGAACATCCTGAAACGACACGGCTCCGTCTTTCAGATTCAGCGTCACAAGCATTTTGCTGCTTTTCAACAAAAGCCGATCACCCTGTTGCGCTACGGAAAATTTTGTTTTTTCAGGGGTCTTTGTCACCGAAAGGCTTTGCTTGTTGAAATCGCTTCCGGCAGGCCATTTCTGTATTCGCACGATGGAGGGAGAGTAAAACCGGACCTCAACTCCGGTAGAATTAATGACGGCTTTTGCACCCCAGTCGGTTTTTTGGAAGATTTGAGCTTGGGAACTCATTACCGACACCATGACTAAGCATAGCAGAGAGAAAATACACTTCATGACGTTTTTAGATTTGAGTTAATAATCGATATAAAGCTTTTTATTGTTTGCGATATCCAAAACATAAACCGGACGCTTTTCATGTTTTCCGCTCTATGTTTCACGTCACAAATGTACATTTTAGTTGCGACGCCCACTTGTACTTATGTTACAGAAAAGTGGTGAATTTGTTACACTTCTTCAATTTCAGACCATTAACACGCATTTATTGCACATTTTCAGCCTTTGGCAACACCTAAAAACAGCAGTTCATCGCCTTGAATTATTCCAATATATCCGTACCTTTGAAAGCCTCAAATACGAGTCGGATGGCTTCTTCTGTCTGGTCCATTTCATCCACGTTATCGTAGCATCAGGAATAGCATTCCAATTTTTGGTCACTATGAAACGAGCATGTTTATTGAGAAACCAAACACGAATGAACAACATCATGCGGGTTAGCTTCGCTTCAATTCGCAAGCACAATTCCATCTGACCTAAAAAAACAATTTTGTACGGATGAAATACAAGCTTTTGCTACCTCTGCTCTTATTCTGTGTGCTGGCCAAAGTACAGGCACAGGGAGCAAGACTGTTTACTTCCGCTGATGGCCTGCCGGGCAGTCAGTTCATCTTCATGAATCAGGATAGCAAAGGCAATATATGGATTTGCAACTATGGAGGTTTAGCCCGTTTTGACGGATTCGGCCTGACAGCCTTTTATGAAGCAAGAGGCCAAAACAGATTGCGAAGCAACAGCGTCTACCGCTTAACCACCGATCCGCTGGGACAATATTGGGTTGGAACCACTCGCGGCTTACAGCTGTTTCATCCCGAAAAAGAGACCTTTGAGCACATTCGTCTGGAAAAAGGCGAAGATGATAATACCTCCCGAAAAGGGAAAGCAATCACTATTTCCGACATCATCCTTTTGCCTGGTGGCAAGCAATTGCTGCTCGGCAGCGGAATAGACGGCTTCTACATTATCGACATACGAACCCATAAAGTGGCAGAGAAAGCCACCGCCGCTCTCAGACAAGCTCTGAAAAATATCGTACCAAGACGCATCTACATCGATTCCAAATCGCGTCTCTGGGTCGTTGGCTCCAATCTGGAGGTGATTGACCTGAAGAGTTTTCGCCCGTTACCAATCAACTCCAAAGGATTCGGCATTCAATCGTCCGACATGGAAATCACCGATTTCCTCGAAGACAGAGTGACTCATACACTCCTGATATGCGATAAATGGAATGGGGTTTTGGTCTTCGACGAAGGCAAACGTCAATTGAGAAAATTAACATCGCAACCTACCAAATTCACGAGTGCTCAATGCCTGATACAACGCAGGGATGGTACGCTGCTGGTTGGATGCGAAAGCAATGGCATCGGCAAAATAGAGCTTGCCCAAAATACCATTACCGACTACAAAATACAAGATACGCCGCTCGATCTGGCATATTGCAAAATCCACAGCATGATTGAAGATCGCTGGGGAAATCTTTACATTGGCATCTATCAAAAAGGCATGCTGGTAGTGCCATCGGCATCGGGCAATTTCAATTTTCAGCAAATTACGGGCACATCCTCCATCCCTATTCAATCGGCGATCACCTCTTTTAACCATGCCAATAACGGAAACATCATGGTCTGCACCGACGGGAATGGCGTTTTCTACGGTAAAAGCTACGATAATCTTCAGCAACTTCCCCTGCCCTCTTTCTGCAACAACGCCATACAACATATGGTTACCGACCCTACAGGAAAAATATGGATAGCCACCTATGGAAGCGGGCTCTATTGCTACGATCGCGGGGCCGTAAAAAAGATTCCCGACACAAAAGACATTATCAACAAAAACAGCTGCTATCTGGAATGCGACCCGGCACGCAAAGTGTTGTACATCGCCAACATCGGCACGGGGCTTAACCGCATCGACCTTCGTTCGGGTGAAATGAGCCACATCGCAATTGCCAGTCCCTGGGTATTTGCACTGAAGCTCGATTCAAAAGGGCGCTTATGGATAGGAAGCTCCAACTGCGACTGCTACGATCCGAAGACGAATCGTCTGTACAACTACAGACTGGAGACAATCGACAACAGTTCGGTACGCGCCTTTCTTGAAAGCAACGGATTAATATATATCGGCACAAACAACGGTCTGTTTGTGTACAATGACAAAAATAATTCATGCCGGCACTATTCGTTAGACTCCGACAACAAAGCTATTTCGGTGCTTGCACTGGCTGCAGGCAACGACAATGCTATCTGGATGAGCACCAACAAGGGAATCGTACGGTTTGACCCCAAAAGTGGCAGCATGCGCCTGTTCGCTTCATACGACATCCGGAAAATAGGAGATTTTCACAGCAACGCCGTATATTGCTACGCCAACGGAACAATCGCATTCGGAGGCGATAACGGAATTATTACCTTCAACCCGGTTTCAATCATCAACAGCAAAACAGAATGGAATCCGATACACTTCAGTTCGCTCAATGTAAACGGGAAACCGATAACCTACGACTTCAATGCCGGGCACAACTTTCTTGATGCGGCAATAGGATATGCAACCCGCATCACCCTCCCCTATAATCAGAACTCCTTTTCCATTCGCTTTACCACCTCCAACTATGCAGCGTCCTCTCAACTTCGCTACGTGTATCAGTTAAAAGGTTACGAATCCGTGTGGCACTCCACCACTGCCGACAATCCGCTGGCAGTGTACAACCAGCTGCCTCCGGGGCACTATACGCTCCGCGTGCAAAGCATCAGCGAAGGGAAAAACCTGCAAACCACCGAAGCCTCTATCGATGTGATCATCAACGCTCCCTGGTATTGGTCGTGGTGGAGCAAACTGTGTTATTTTATCATTCTCCTTTCGCTCGTATACAGCCAATACCGAACCTATCAAACACGCCAGCGGAGCAAAAAACGCTTACGTACCGTTATCGGCGAAATGCTTCGTATCAAAGAGAACTACCTCAACGTAATACAAACGCAGCAGGTTGACCCTTCCAGGTCCGTCGATTCAGGAGACGACAAATGGAAAAAGAGAGTGATGGATGCTATTTCGAGCCACATCTCCGATGCGGATTTCGGGGTAGAAGAACTAAGTCATGAAGTCGCTTTGAGCCGCGTTCACCTCTACCGGCGTACCAAGGAGCTATTCGGAAGTTCGCCCAACGACCTTATAAAGTCGGTGCGCATGAAAAAAGCGGGACTGATGCTTATTCAGGACAAAACATCCATTTCGGAGGTTGCCTACGAGGTGGGCTTCTCAGAACCTTCCTATTTTTCAAAATCGTTTAAGAGCTATTTCAACATGTCGCCCAAGGACTTTGTGGCCCGCTATCGCGACAATGCCAATGACGAAATCGTGCAACAACTGTTTGAGCTATAGGACAAAAGCGACAACACCCTCTTTAAACCGGAGGGCATCATCGCTTTTATTATCAATCAGGACAATTCGCACCACGATACGATCCTGCATATTATAGCTTCAAAATTCAATGAAGGGAAATAACGTTCCCTCTTTCCAATTACTACTGTAACTTCAATTGTATCTGCTTTCCTGAATAATTCAAAGTCTTAGTACTTTTCTGACTGCCGTTCACCAAAACAATACGGAAACGACGGTTTGCTATCATTCCCGGATAAGTGCCTTTGCGACTTTCAACGGTCAGCGTTCCGGCTTTGTCATTCCACACAAAGCGAATGGTTGAGTACGCTCCTTTTTCGTAATTGTATGTATCGTTTTCATCTTCGTACAAAGTAAAACTGCCGTTCGTTCCCGGATAAACCCGGATTTCGAGATCGTCCCACTTTTTCTCGGATGCATACTGCACTTTGGGACCGATGGGTAAAATAGTACCGGCTTTCACGTAAACCGGAATCATATCCAGACTAACCTGACTGACGGTTTCCTTGCCTCCTGCCAGTTTCTCTCCTGTCCGGAAATCATACCATGCGGCAGCCTGCGGAAGATAGGTCTTCCATTCTTTGGCTCCGGCTTCAGTGACAGGCGCTACCAGCAATGATTTTCCAAACATGTATTCGTACGGATACTGCAAAGCGGAAGCATCGTTACAAAAATCCATTACCAGCGGGCGCATCAGCGTGGAACCATTTTTTGTAATTTGCCATGCCTCGGAATAGATGTACGGCATCAGGCTATAGCGCAGATCCAATGCTTTGCGCATGTTATCCTCCACCTTTTGCCCGTATCTCCAGGGTTCGGTTTCGGTCATGTAGCCGTGTATGCGGAATACAGGATTGAACACACCCCATTGAAACCAACGGGTCAACAGTTCCTGATATTTTTCGTCGGTATATTGCGAACGCCCCGGACGGAAGAACCCTCCGATATCGGTTGTCCAGTAAGGAAATCCGGTGACGGAATAATTCAATCCGGCTACAATCTGACGTTTAAAGGTGTCCCAGGTTCCGCCAATATCGCCCGACCAGTTGATGATGCCATAGCGTTGCTGCCCCAAATATGCCGAACGGGTCAGGATGCACACCCGCTTTTGGTCGGATGTTGCACGTTGGCCTTCATACACCGATTTACTTACAAAATAAGGATAAGTCAGGCGGTAAAAGTCACCAAGACCAAAAGTGGTTTTTTCTCCTTTCAAGGCATCGTTTTCAGGTTCTACAGCGTCCATCCACCACGAATCCACTCCATTATCGAACATATTTATTTTCAACACATTCCAATAATCCTTTCTGGTTTCGTGATTGAAATAGTCCAGCCATTTGGTATTCGGGATAAAGCGGTTTTTAGCAACAAACTCTTTCCCTATATCGGAATTTTTATCGGGATTCGACCAGATTGAGATATTGAAATGAGCATTCAAATCATGCAGTTTTCCAATAAATTCTTTTGGATTCGGGTAATTCTTCTCATCGAATTTTGGCACGCCCCAACCATTATTGCCCCAATATTGCCAGTCCTGCACAATCACATCTACGGGCAAATTGCGTTTCCGAAACTCTTCTACAGTTTCTACCAATTGTTTGCCTGAGGAATAACGTTCGCGACATTGCCAGAAGCCGTAAGCCCATTTGGGAAATAAAGGAGCGTTGCCCGAAAGCTTGCGATAAGCTGCTATAACATCGTCAGCCGATCCGGCAAAAACCACGTAATCCAATGATTTGGCAACAGGCGAACGAAAGGTAGTAGTATTTGACAGCGCTTTCCACGACAAACGCGGCGTGTTATCGGATTTGCACAACACCTGCACCTGATGCTCTCCGGTTGTTAGCTGCACCAACGCGCCCACGGTAGGCGGCAGCCACATATTACTCTGATCGACAACCGGTTTACCGTCAATAGTGACAAAATGACGATTCCCCATATCGCCTAAATCAAGGAATAGCGAGTATTCTCCATTCTGGGGAACGCTGAACTTTCCATTATAAAGCGATTGGTTTTGAGAAACTTTTTGAGTACCAGCTGTCGTGGTTACTTCCGCTTCCTGATTGCCGGTAGCCACCTGCTCCTGTTTATTCAGGGCAATAGCGTTGTCGGCAGGATTGAAATCGGTGAGACCGTACTGATGCCATAGCAAACCGTAGCCCCGACTGGAATAGATAAACGGAATCGAAATCTGTGTATTTACCTGCGTCAAACGACGGGTAACACCGCGCAGGTTGTAATGCCCGTCCTGAAACTGGCCCAACCCAAATATTGCTTCATTGGCTGGAGAGTCAAATGTTTGTTCGACCATAAAGCAGGGCTCACCCTGAATTGTGCCAAGCTCTAGCTTGCGGGAACCTGCCGATTCATTCACCAAAGGCTTACCGGTAGCATCAAAAAACGACAACTTACCCGATTGCTTATCTACAGCGACACTTATTTTAGCAACTTTCACTTCCACCGCAGAAGCCGACTCCTGCATCTTAAAAGCAGGAGTGGAAACATTGGATGTAAATACAAGTTCCTGCAAGTTGTCTTCTGCGCCTTTGCACAACTTCACCCTCACGCTGTTTTCGGTCAACGGACAAAGAGTTAACGTACCTTCATTTAGAGTAACAATCACTCCTTTTTTATCTTGCTTGAAACTTTTTACTGCCTGAGCAAAACAAATGAATGGAAGCAGGACGGTTAATAAGATTATTTTTAGCTTCATGGTCATCTCAATAAATTGATTCTTATTTTTGGTTGAATTTCCACCAGTCGAAATTGAACAATTCACGTCCGGCTGTGATATTCTGTCCATTGAAATAGAAATAGACATCGTGCGTACCGGTTACCTCTTTGCTCAGGTTGGAGGTAAAACTTACAAATTTATCCCAACCTCCTGTGCGTGGAAGAGTAACAAAAGCAATAAGCGGTCCGCCGACACTATCGAGACGGGCTTCCAAAACCCCACCGTCTACTCCTGCTGCTAAAGTTGCTGTAAAGGATTTTGGCGATTGATTTCCAAAGTTCACCTCACGAACTTTAATGTAGCCTTTCAAGCGTGTTGACGACACGTAAACTCCAAGTTTATCATTTTGAGAGATAGTACATTTTTCCGACCAGGCCATTGTTTCTGCTTCCTGACGTTTGTACGGATCGATAAATCCGACCGGTTTCGGACCTTCTTTCGTTGCAGTCACAGCAGGAATGGTACCATCGGGATTGTAGGTAAACTGTTCCACGCAGGCCGCACGACCATAACTTCCACCGTTTGGCAGCAAACCGCTATGATAGAACAAGTAGGAATTCCCCTTATAATCTATGATACCACCATGATTGGTGAAGCTGTTCAATTTTTGGTTTTCCATGATCTTGCCCTGATATTTCCAGGGGCCAGTAGGTCCATTGCTGGTAGAATAAGAAAGACATTCGCCACCTTTGCCCATTCCGGCATACATCATGTAATATAGATTGTTACGTTTGTAGAACCAGGGACCTTCCACATACATGTCTTTGTTGGGATTTTCCACGCTTTTGTTTCCTCTCGTACCACCGAATGACTCTACTGTAACCGGAACTGTTACAATATCTCCGGAATAAGAGATCATATCTTTGTTCAGTTTTACGTAAAACAAACTACCGTTACCCCAGTAAAGATAAGCCTGCCCATCGTCGTCGATCCATACGGTTGGGTCGATGTTCGACCAGCTACCATTCATAATCAACGGCTTGCCGAGTGCATCTTTGAACGGGCCGGTAGGGCTGTCAGAAACAGCCACGCCGATTGCCATATCATTTTTGGTACTTTGCGCACAGATGTACCAGTAAAACTTACCGTTACGTTCGATACACTGAGCAGCCCAGGCACGATCGCGCGCCCATTTGAACGATTCGAGTGAAATTGGAGAACCGTGGTCGGTCCAGTTCACCATGTCGGTAGTGGACAGGACTCGCCATTTGGTCATATAATAAAAATCGGTTCCAGGAATATCGTCGCCCACATAGGAATACACCGTGCCGTTATAAACCATTGGCGCCGGATCGGGTCCGAAATGAGTTTGCATAATCGGGTTTTCGGCCTTGGAAACACCACAAAAAAACACTAAAAACAAAGCAAATACAATATATTTTTTCATCGCAAGCTTAGAGATTAATAATCAGATTATAATTTATTTGGCAACAAATTTCCACCAGTCGAAATTGAATAGATTTCCATCTCCACCTTTGAATACAAAGAAAATATCGTGGACTCCTTTCACTGCATTCACCTTGCACGACTGCGTTTTCCAGCTTAAATCATCGCCGGTAGTTTTTACCGGTAATGTGCCGAGCAATTTACCATCTTTGCTGTCGATGCGGATTTCGATGGTTCCTGTTGATGCTTTTCCAGCAACACTTGCCAGAAAGGTTTTTGCCCCTTTACCAAAATCAACGCTGCGCACTTTGATATAGTCGCCGTTGCTAATTTCGGTAACATACACTCCTTTTTGCTGATCTTGTGCCGTTTTCAGGCCTTCGGACCAGGCAATAGTTTCGGCTTCTGTTCTTTGGTACGGGTCAACATTGGCGGCACTCTCAACCACGCCCTTACTTGTCGGGGTAATCAAAGGGATAGAGCCGTCGGCATTGAAATTGAACGGCTCGATACATACCGAACGTTTGAATCCGCCACCACCGGGCAAACCTCCATCATGATAAAAGAGATACGATTTACCTTTGAATTCGATATATCCCGGATGGTTGGTAAATGCTCCGTGGTTTTTAATCACGTGCATGATGGTATCGCCATATACCCACGGACCGGTAGGACCGTTACTGGTAGAATAGGCCAAATGTTCAGGGACACCACCTGCCGGATAAAGCATGTAATATTTCGCGTTGCGTTTGAAAAACCAGGGGCCTTCCTCGTAAGCAGCAGTGCGGTTATCTATTTTCTTGGCGCGATAGCCAAAATTTGCGTCTTTCAGGTCTTCTTTTACAATACCCAATTTCTGGTCGTAAGATATCATGTCCTCGTTCAACTTTACATGCCACAAATTGGGATTTCCCCAATAAAGATAAGCCTGACCGTCATCGTCGATATAAACCGTCGGGTCGATGTAGCCGTACCCGATAAGCAGAGGTGCTCCGATGGCATCTTTGAAAGGACCGGTAGGGCTGTCGGCCACAGCAACACCAATCGCATTCCCTCCGTTTTTCATGTTAACAGGAACATAATAATAGAACTTGCCATTTCGGGGGATGCACTGTCCTGCCCAGGCATCGCCGCGCGACCAACTGAACCCTTTATACGAAAAAATAGTTCCCCGATCGGTCCAGTTCACCATATCTTTCGAAGAATAACATTTCCAGTCGTTCATCGTAAAAAAATTACGAACCGTTTTATCCTCATCGTGCGATGTATAAAGATAAACCGTTCCATCATACAACATTGGCGCCGGATCAGCGGTATAGTTGGTTTGAATAATGGGATTGTCGGCCTTTGCGGCTGTCATCGACAACAAAGCTACCGAAGTAGCTATAATGGCATTTTTGAGTTTACACATATCTTTTTCGAAAATAAATTCTTGTTATTTCAACTGAAGGCTATAGGTAAAGCGGGTATTATCCGACCAAATCAAATATTTATCCAGGGGTTTTGGACCACAACTGTTCGATCCCACACCCATTGTTTTGGTCGAAATTCTGAATACTGTTGCCGAACTTGCCGGAAGATCAATTTTGTATTCTACCGGATTCATCTGCTCGTCGGTATAGGGCAATGCAGCCACCTGCATCAGGTTTTCGTCGGCTTGCACCAATAAACGCGGCATGCCGGTACCTTTCAGTTCTGCCCACCTTACTTCTTCATGATTGCCCTGTTCCATCGGCTTTTCGTATTCGTACTGATTGTTTACCGCCAATTCGTACAAACCAACATCAGCAGCGCTTTTGCGGTCGGCATAATTCTCCTGCGGACCACGTCCGAAATAAGCCATGCGGTCGAGTTTCTTATCCAGCAACATACGCACCCCTATCTCTGCCAGATTAATACGCAAGCCCGTGAATTCAATTTTATTATCAACTTTCACCTTTCCATCGCCTGTGATGAGGTAAGTTGCCGTATGATAAGCCCCGAAACCTTCTTTGCCTTCGGCCTTAACGGTGGCAATTACCTTGACGGAAGCATTATCCACTACCTCAGCTTTGAAATCGACCAGAGAGTATTGAAGCGCATTCACGCCAAATTTCTCCCATTGACGGAATGCCCAGTCATCATCGGTACGGTGAGCTGCGCGCCAGAAGTGCAGTTTGGGTGCACCATCGGAAGCCAACAGATCGGTTCCATTTTTAGTGAGCTGGCTCATAAAGCCCGTTTTCTTATCAAAAACAACAGAAAAGCCATTACCCGAAATCGTTGCGAGATCTTTTGTTTGAACAAGTTTTACAGGCTGTGTAGCTTTTGCATCTACTACAGGTAGCGTATTGACCGGAAGCTTAAACTGAGCAGAAGCTACTTCAAAACCTTTGTCGGCCCAAAGCGTTTTTTCTTTTTGTTTGTACGAAATACAGAGGAAGTATTCAGCACCGGCTTTCGGATGTTCTATTTTGTATGGAATCATGGCCTGAAAAACTCCTTTGCTCCAGGTAGGACGCATTTTCACCTGCCCGTTGTCAATTTCCTGTCCGTTTTCGGTCAGGCTCCAAGTTGCATCAAATCCATTCAGCGAAATAAACTGGTATTTGTTTTTTATACGAATCTCTCCCGTAGCCGCATCGCTCAGTTCCGTATCGATCCACTGGAAGGCTTTTTTCATTTCCGGATAATGCGGTTTCACTTTGGGTCCTTCGGTAGTACGATCGAAGGACACTACTCCTTTGTGAATGAAATAGTGGTCGTTAGGAGCTTCACCAAAACCACCGCCGTAAGCTAATATCGGATGCTTGGGATCACGTTTGTTCCACAATGCCTGATCCTGAAACTCCCAGATTGCACCTCCCAAAATTTCGGGATTCTCATCAAACGCCTTGGAGTATTCGTCAAGAGAACCCATTGAGTTGAACATGGCGTGAACAAATTCGCAGATATACAAAGGTTTCGTTAACCCCCAGTTTTTTACCATATCGACATAATCAGCAGCTGTACCATACATTCTGCCATCGAAATCGGCTGGATTATTTTTACCTGTTCCAAAACGTTCGTAGTGCACAAAACGCGAAGGGTCAAGACTTTTTACCGTATTTAAGGCGGCAACAAAATTGGAACCGACCCGGCCACATTCATTTCCGAGCGACCAGATTATTACCGACGGATGGTTTTTGAAGTTCTCAACATTAGCAACGTTGCGGTCAATAATGGCAGCTTTCATGGTCGGTTCTTCATCGAAACGACCATCATACCCATGACATTCGCAATTGGCTTCGGCCACCAACCAGATTCCCCACTCGTCGCACAACTCATACCAACGGGGATTATCAGAATAATGGCTGGTACGCACGTGATTGCAATTGCCCTGTTTTATCACTTCGAGGTCGCGGATCATCTGTGCCTCGGTAACGGCATGTCCCACGTCAGACCAGTGTTCGTGACGGTTCACGCCTTTCAGTTTGATGGGCACGCCATTCACCGTAAATACACGTCCTTTGATTTCGAGCTTGCGGAACCCGACTTTGGACGAAAGAATTTCTCCTTCCGAACAGCCCAGCACTATCGTGTAGAGATTAGGAGTTTCGGCAGTCCATTTTGCAGGATTGTCCACCGTAAATTTTACCGTCAATTGTTCTTCCTGTTTTGACGCAAGGGCTTTCCCCACGGCATTCCCTTTGGCAATAACGTTTCCTGCCTTGTCATATAGTGTAGCGGTAAATGTTTGTGGTTTTCCGGTTTTATCGCCGTAGTTCTTCAGTTTTGCCAACACCTCGACAGTAGCATTTTTATAATCTTTATCGAGATCTTGCTTTACAAAGAAGTCGCGGATGTGTACCTGTGGCGCACTCCAAAGCGTTACATCGCGGAAAATTCCGTGCAAACGAAACATATCCTGATCTTCGAGCCAGGTACCTGAACTATATTGATACACCTCAACGGCCAGCGTATTTTTGCCGGGCTTTACATATTTTGTCAGGTCGAAGTCGGCTGCATTGCGGCTATTGACGCTGTAACCCACTCTTTCTCCGTTGACCCAGATAAAAAAGGCACAATCCACCCCATTGAAGGTGATAAAAATGCGACGTCCATCCCATTCGGCAGGCACTTCGAAATCGCGGCGATAGCTTCCTACCGGGTTGCGTTCTTTGTAGGAAGTGTACCATTTTTCGGGTTCGCTCATTACACGTGGAAAGTCTTTTTTGATGGTATAGCCGAGGTTGCGGTAAAACGGAGTTCCGTATCCATGCACTTCCCAGTTAGACGGAACGGGAATCTCTTTCCAGCCCGAAACATCAAAATCGGTTTTGTAAAAATCTTTCGGACGTTTGTCTGGGGTTGGCACCCAGTTGAATTTCCAGTTGCCATTCAAACTGCGGCATTGCGATGAAGCCAGACGATTGGCTACCAACGCCTCCTGCAAATTGCCATAAGGCATCAGGGTTGCATGGTAAGGTTCTTTGTTGATACCCAAACATTCGGGATTCTCAATTTCGGCAGGATAGTCAATCCCCGACCGCAACTGTAATGGATCTTCGGCAAATGCCGTCGTAATTGTCCCGGAAAAACAGAGAAACAACGAGACTAAGATTAACGTTAAACGTGACATAGCTATATTGATTTGTATTTTAGTTATCGAACAACAACGGTAGTTTTTTTCAGGTCTTTAGCATCCGAGCTATTGCCATAAAAGATTTCATATTCGCCCGGAGTAACCATCATCTTGCGTTGGCTCCAGTCGTAGAATTCAAAAGAAGAGGCGGGCAAATCGATAGTAACATTTGTTTTTTGTCCGGCGTTGAGACTTACGCGCTGGAATCCTTTCAAAGTTTTGAGTGGCCCTTCCACATCGTTCACCTTACGAACATACACCTGCACAATTTCCGTTCCCTGACGTTTACCTGTATTGGAAACCGGAATCGTCACCTTCACATCTTCGTTCGCACTCAGCGTATTTTTGTCGAGGGTGGCGTTGCCAATAGCAAATTTGGTATAGCTCAATCCGTAACCAAAAGGAAAGAGTGCATCAGTCATGTAGCGATAAGTACGTCCTTTCATCGAATAATCTTCAAAATCCTTCAACTGGTCGGAACTTTTATAGAAGGTAATCGGGAGTTTGCCCGAAGGGTTGTAATCCCCGAAAAGCACGTCGGCAACAGCCTGTCCTCCGGATTCGCCCGGATACCATGCCTGAAGAATGGCATCGCACGATTCGGTTTCGGGAGTCAACGCAATGGCAGAACCCGAGCAATTGACAAAAATCACTTTCTTACCGGCGTCTTTCAATGCTTTCAGACAGTTACGCTGAACAGCCGGAAGATCGATATTGGTACGGTCGCCTCCTTTGAAACCCGGATACGACACCGGCATTTCTTCTCCTTCAAGGCTTCCCGACAAACCACCGACAAACACTACTGTCTCAACACCCTTCAGCTTATCAATCAGTTTGGTATAATCCACATTGAGTTCTTTCCCAAAATCAAGTTCAATGTTTGCCTGCCAGTTGTTTTTCTGAGCATATCTGATCTCGATTTTGTATGTTTTACCGGCTTCGACCTTGAAAGGAATACGCGAAGGCAATGTACGCCAGTTGCTATATTTCTGAAGAGACTGACCGTTTACAATCAGTTCGTAATCGCCGGTTGCACCTCCCTTAAACACCAATTCTTCCGATACTTTTGGTGTAAATTCGGCTTCGAAAAGGCCTGAAAATCCTTCCAGTTTTACGCCCGACGCAAACTCGTGCTGACCGGCAGTCGTCATTTTGATCGGGTTGGAGATTTGTACGGTAGCAACGGGATCGCCGCTACGGTCGGTATTGTTCCAGTAGGTAACCTTAAATCCTTTTTTATTAGCGGACGAGAGCTGATCGAAATAGCTTTGCGTTACTTTATCTTCAACCAGGTCACAGCCTTTGTCATACACTATTTTTTTGTCCGAGATCTTTGTTTTGATCCCGTCAAGGATAGAAATGGTATGCACCGGAGTTCCGTTGTAGTTACCCCAAAGCATCGGTTTGTCATTTGCATTCGGACCGATTACGGCAATCTGCTTTCCCGTTTTCGACAACGGCAACAGGTTCTTTTTATTCTGAAGCAGCGTCATTGCTTCGCGGGCCATGTCCAACGCCAGTTGGCGATGTTCCTGATTGTTCAGCACCGATGCAGGTATCTGCGCCCAGGGAACAATGGAGTTATCGTCGAAATCACCCAGATCGAAACGCCCCGTCAGTACACGAAGCAGGCTTTTGTTTATATCGTTTTCTTTAATCAAGCCTTTGTCGACAGCGGCCGGAAGGTCTTTGAAAGGATAGTTTTCCCAGACACACTCTACGTCGGTTCCTGCCAAAACAGCCTTTGATGCGGCATGAACGGCATCCGACGACACTTTGTGACTGGTAAAGAAGTCGGTTACGGCACCACAATCGGAAACCACCATGTATTTATATCCCCACTCATCGCGAAGGATACGCTGCAAAAGGCGGGTGTTTCCGCAACACGGCTCATCGTCCAGACGCTGGTAGGCACACATCACCTGACACACATCGGCATCCTGCACCAATGCTTTGAAAGCCGGCAGGTAGGTTTCGTACAATTCGCGTGGATTTACATTGTTCAGATTGAGTTCGTGACGGCTCCATTCCGGACCGGAGTGCACAGCATAGTGCTTGGCACAAGCCAGCAATTTGCGGTATTTTGCATCGGCAGGCCCTTGCAAACCCTTCACCACCTGCACGCCCATTCGCGAAGTGAGGTATGGATCTTCTCCGTAAGTCTCCTGCCCGCGTCCCCAGCGCGGATCACGGAAAATGTTGACATTCGGGGTCCAAACCGAAAGGCTGAGGAAACGCTTGTTTTCATTGCCCCGTTGCAACCACAAATTGTATTTGGCACGACCTTCATCGGAAATAGCATTGTAAATACGGTACAACAGCTTATCGTCGAACGAAGCCGCCATACCCACAGGCTCAGGAAAAACGGTAACACTATCGTTGTTGGCATACCCATGAAGCGCTTCGCTCCACCAGTTGAATTTCTTAATTCCCAAACGGGGAATCGCATCCGACTGATCGCACATCAGCGTCGCTTTTTCGGTAAGCGTCAATCGCGAAATAAGGTCTTTGGCGCGTGCTTCGGAACTCAGGTTCGGATTTTGATAGGGCAACTGTTGACCCCAGGACGTTGCAGACAACAACAGAAAAGCAGATACACAAATGCCTTTCCCAAAAGTTTTAAACATTGCTGTTTCCATGAATATGTAATTAATTATCTATTTATTTGCATCACAACAAAGGCCTCAGACTGGCGACAAATCCGCCTCTCCGGAGCATCTTGATATCTACCGATGATGATTTATCTACCACAAGATATTGCGTAGAGAACTCTTTATCATGTTTGCCATCGGCAATCAACGTCAGCTTATATTTCACCCCTTCAGGGAGAAAACCGAATTCCAGCTTTGTTCTCTTTTCGCGCATATTCTCGGCACTGATGCCTCCAATGTACCAGTCGTTACCTTTCTGACGGGCAATAATTATGTATTTACCGGGATAACCGTCAAGCAGTTTTGTATTGTCCCAAGTATTCGGCACCTCTTTCAGGAAAGTGCGGGCAGCATCCGGCAACGCGTAATATCCTTCGGGTCTGTCTGCAAAATGTTCTATTCCGGATTCAAAGACAACGCTCAATGCCAGCTCGTGTCCGTAGGACGTGGTGTGAGGGAATTGGGAATTGGTAAACGTTACCGGCGTATAATCCATTGCACCAACCACGTTGCGGGTAAATGGCAATACTGTGTTATGTTCGGGTGCTGTCGTGGTGAATTCGGGTCCGTTGTTGTACCATTCGGCACCACGCACGCCTTCGTATGTCATCAGGTGCGGATAGGTGCGCGCCCAACCGCGCGGCACTAAGCAACCATGAAAATAGACCATCATCCCAAACTTTGCTGCATCGTCCAGAATGTCCAGATAATACTTAATCATGTCCTGCTTTTCGCTTTCAAAAAAGTCGATTTTCACCCCTGCTACTCCCAGGTTCTTCAGTTTAGTAAACTCTTCCACGCGGTTTTCGTGGGTCAGCATCCGATCTTTTGGCGTAGCCGACACCCAGGTATGATCTCCGCCGGAGTTGTACCACATCAGCGGCTTAAGTCCTTTGGATTTGATGTATTTAAGCGCATCTTCCAGCTTGCCGCCATTGCCCATTGCATCCCATTCCCAATCGAGCAAAGTATAAGGCCAACCCATTGCTGCGGCCAAGTCAGCAAATTCGCACACCGTTTTGTAGTCCTTCGTGCCATGGTTGTCCGACCAGTAGTTCCACGATGCAATTCCGGGTTTGATCCAATCGGTTTTAGTCACGACTGAAGGAGGACAAACATCGTCAACCAACGTTGATTCTACAATATCTGCAAGGCTACCTACCACAATCACACGCCATGGTGATTTCCAGGGCAAGGTAACGGTAGGTTGTGATTCGCCTTTCCCGCGTCCGTTCCATTGGTCGGGGAAAGTAATTTTATATTCAGTACCTGTTCCGGCGTTGGAAAGCTTCGACCCGCAGTAATTACGGTCGAGATCGGCTTCGTGAATCAGGTACCAGCACGATTTGTCGGGAGTATTGAACAGAGCCGGATAGCCCCAGTCCTGCTGCACTTTTCCATCTACCATTGAGGAGTAAAGCCCTTCGTTGGCCGGATTGAATTTTTCCAGCCATCGCTTCGTACTATCCGGTATGGAATAAGCTGTAAGTTCGTCTTTTACCACAAACGAACCCGATTTCTCGGGAAATTCATAACGGAAAGCCACACCATCGTTGTAAGCTCTCATTATAAGGTTCAATTTCGCTTTCGACGGCGTTTCAAAAGCAACCGTCAATTCATTAGCCTGATTGGTGCAATGCGCACGTTTGCCATGCACTGCCGTATAATCTTCATGAATCGAAACCGGTTTGCCCGTCCTGACTAATCTCAGCGCTTTGGAGAAATCCTGATCGCTACGCAAAAGACCGAGGTTGATTTGCGGAATGACCTCCGTCTGTTTTACTCCGTTCTGGTAAGAAACCTTCAGATACCAGCTCCCGGCATCCGAGTTTTGGCGGCTACAGAGTTCAACGCTAACCTTTTGATTGGGAGAAACTAGTGTTGCATTCTGTGCAAATGCTTCAGTGCAAAACATACAGGCAAAAGCCAGTAAAACAGCAGGAATCTTTCTGTTTTTCATGTGAATATAATTTTCTTGTTTAAATGCACATGAAACGATCCCGGTGTAACAAGATCGTTTCATGTGAGTAATATAAAGACTTAAGCATCTATGTAAAAGCCGGTTGCCTGACTAAAAGCACAAGTCTTCAGCTTATCCGTGTATCGCGTTATTTTCGTCCGCTATTGGTGATGTGGAAATAGTCGAACGAAACATCAAACGGAGTTGCAGGTTTGGTCGTATCGGGATCGAACCAGAATGTATTTTTCATACTTTGGATGATAACTCCGTCACATGCGATCAAACCTACTTTTATGTTTTTGAGGAAACTTTTGGCTGTGCCAAGTTTCTCGAACTTAGTTCCATCCAGCGAATAATAAGCAGTATAAGCGCCGCCGTTCTTTTCAAGTTTCAAAATCAACGAGTTGCTACCCGTAATCTCCTTTCGGAGGTTGAACGAAGCCGCCGACTTAGCAATGCCGTTCTCTTCTACCACCAGATCAACAGTTCCGGCTTGTACTCCGGGGCCACGTCCCTGACGCGAAGTCTTGGTTACCGCACGAAGCATTAATTTTACAAAGTTGTTATCATCCTGATAAGCAACAAGACCAGCATTTTCGGGCTGAGACGGAACTCTCGAACCTACCAGCTTCGTTTCGGCCACCCAGTCGTTGTTTGCACTTTGGAGTAAAACATTCTTTGCATCATTGCTACCTTCGGATATATCGCCTTTTTCGGTAGTAATAGTAAGCGAACCCAGAACTTTTGTAAAGCTGTAATTAGCAGCGTTTTCTCTGAGCCACTGCCATTGTTTCCCGGCAGAGGCAGCATTGAAATCATCGCCTTCCGAAGCAGCATCAAAGTTAAAATAATATGTGTTGGTTTCAAACGTATTGTTGTCGATAAACTTAACAATTGCAGTTCCCGGAATCTCTTTAGCCTGTTCAACATCCACCGAAATGCTATTGTCCAAGGCAGTTGCTTTGACTACCGGCAGTTTAGCGTTCTTTTTCAGCAAATAACTATATGCCTTCTCATCTTTGCTAAAGCCCTGAATTTCTTTCCCGTTGATTTTGATCGATTTGGGTGTAAGATCAGGCATAACTTTTACCGGATAGCTATTGGAAACAGTGGTTCCGTCGACTGTTACAGAAGCGAAGATCGATGCGACTCCGGCACTCTGAGCTGTTACTTTACCGGTGTTGTCAACGCTGGCAACCGCAGGGTTATTGCTCTTGTAGGTTACCTGAGCTTTGGCAAGGTTGCAGAAGCTATCGTCCGACATCGAAGCCGTCACACTGGTTTGCAAAGTATTGCCCGGACGCAAAACAGTTTTGTCGCCTTCGGCTACAACAGTGGTTAAAACCGGTTTGTATGTGCCGCTCATGTTCGCCGAAACTTCGCCTTTAATATCTCTGGAAGAAGCGCCAATTTCAAAGACATATTTGCCCTGATCGAAGGTAATCCGTTTGTTGGCAGCATCCCAGAACCAAAGGTCGGCACAATCAATATCTATCGAAATAGTTTGTGTTTGACCTCTCGGAATGGTCACTCTCTTAAATCCTTTGAGGCGTTTGATGGGTCTTTGGAGTGAAGCTGCACTTTCCGGAGTTTTAACATACACCTGAACTACCTCATCACCATCTACATCTCCTGTATTTTTAACATCGGCAGTAATGGTAATTTTATCGTTTGGAGTAATCGTTTTTTTGCTGATTCCGAAATTGCTGTATGCAAAAGTGGTATAGGAGAGTCCGTATCCGAATTCGTAGGTAACATCCTTGTCGAAATACATGTAAGTACGACCGTTTTTACCGGTAGCGCCGCGCAGTGTATAATCGTTAAAGTCGGGTAAATCGTTCAATGATTTGTACCAGGTAACGCTTGTTTTTCCGCCGGGATTTACTTCACCAAATAACACTTTAGCCATGGCAGCACCCTGATTCTGACCATTGTATCCGGTAAAAATAAGACCTGCAATATTGGGATTGTTTTTAAATTGTTCGGCTTCCACCATGCCCATACCCTGAATCACTACGATTGTATTCGGATTGACAGATGAAATAGCCTTAATCAGTTCGTTCTGATTACCCGGCAAATTGATGGAAAAACGATCGGATTCTTCGCGCCCGGTTGTCTGATCGGTGCCTACAAACACCAAGGCAACATCGGCCGAAGCTGCCATATCAAGCGTTTCTTTATCGGTAGCCGGAACTTCGGCTTCGTGATAAACCAAAACAAGGGTTTGCGAACCTGTGATCCCCAGTGTATTGATCTTCACCGGAATATTTTTGGGTCTGCCTCCAAAGCCCATGAATCCACCGTTGGCCTGAGGTGTGCCCTCGATTTTCTTAGAAGCCAAAATATTACCGGTAGCTGATCCGACACGAATTTCGATCGTTCCTCCTTCCGGAGAGACATTCATATTCAGCCGAATTGAATCTACATCGGTTATATCCACGTTATTATAAGCGGTCCAATCTCCGTCTTTTATCCCTTTGATCGATTTACTGCCAAAGCGTTCGGTAGCTATCAAACCGGGAGCAGAAGCATCGAATTTGGTTGCATCAAACTGTTTTACGGTTTTGTTTGTTGTGATGGTGGAAAATCCGGACATCATGAAGAAATCTGTACGCTTTTCGGTATTTCCACCGGCTTTAGAAACCACTTCCGTGGTGTAGTTGTTGTCCGCAAGGTATTTTTTTATGCCTTCGAGCGGAGTTATTCTGTATTTTGACTCAATTTCACCTGAATAATCGCCTAACTCTACTTTATCGGCCTGCGGACCGAGCACCGCAATGCGTTTGATAGTTGCAGCATTGAGAGGCAATGCCTTTTTACTGGTCTTCGCTACGGCATTGTTTTTGAGCAATACCGGAGTTTTGGTGGCAACTTCCAAGGCGAGGTCGTTATGGGAAGGATCGTTGATAATGTTGGGTTGAATACCAGCAAACGGAACAATATTCTGAGGATCGAATTCGCCCAGTCTCATTCTGATGGCAAACAGATTAATCAGCGCCTTGTCCATGTCGGCTTCGGTAATCAATCCCTGCTTTAGCGCTTCCAGTGCGCTGGACTGGTATATGCCGCCACAATCGGAATCGACACCTGTCTTGAGCCCCATAGCAGCAGCTTCCGCTTTCGATTTTGCATAATGATGACCGTTCAGAATATCGGCCACCGCATCACAGTCTCCGGTTACATATCCGTCCAATCCGTAGGTTTTACGTGCAATCGAATCAACCAGAAATTTACTTGCCGACATTGGAACACCATTCACAGCACTATAAGCTGTCATAATTGCTGGCAGCTTGTCCTTTTCAATTAATGATTTGTAAGGATACAAATAGAATTCACGCATATCGCGATCATCCATATTGGCACTTCCCGTATGCCGGTTAAACTCCGTATTGTTGGCAAAGAAGTGTTTGCCGCAAGGAACCGCTTTCAAATACTTCGGATCATCACCCATCAAACCGCGGATAAATCCGCTGCTTATTTGCGAAATCAGGAAAGGATCTTCTCCAAAAGTTTCTCCGGTACGTCCCCAACGTGGATCACGGGTAGGTTCCACCACGGGTGACCAGTATGTGAGAGTAAAAATATAGTTGTGGTTAAACCCTCTGGCTTCATTACCAATAACGTTTGTTTCCCGTTTAATCAGCTCAGGATCCCAGGTGCAGCCCACGGCAACACTATTAGGGAAGGAAGTGGAAGTCATCCCGCTATTGTCATTGCGGCCGGCAACACCGTGGAGAGCTTCTCCCCAAACATCATACTTTTTGACACCTAAACGAGGAATAGGAGGCATGGTATTTCCCAACTGACTCTGTTTTTCTTCCAGTGTCATTCGGGAAACAAGATCAGTGGCCCGTTCTTTAAAAGAATAGGCTGTATTGAGATAAATCGGTAACTTCGGCTTTTCGGCTTTTACCAAAAAACTTTGGGGATTGAAACCGATCAACACTAACAAGAGAATTAAAAAACTTTGTCTGTAAAGATTGGAGCGTTCATCTTTACACGACACAAAAAAAAGTTTCATTTTATAGATATTAGATGGTTATTTCAATATTATACAAGTCGTCACGACTTTTGCTTGTTTAAGTACTCAGAGAAGGACTGTTTTATGAATAACAAAACCGTAAAACGCCACCCTTCTTCATCCACAATAAGAGACTAAGATTCGGCAAATAAAGCAATCGCACTGTTTAGGCGAAACACCAAGCAAGACGCTAATCTAAAAGGATATTGCCGTCAATATTTTTTACAAAACCTTATAAACTCCGATTATTACATATGGCTCTTCGCCGGGCTTTAATGCCGGCATTCTCAATGTACCCAGAAATATGGCGTGATTCAGATAACTATACGGACTTTTCTCGGGTACTTCAAAATCCAAAACCGATTTGCAGTAAAACGCTTTTGTTGCTGCATCTACATGAATCAAGGCCTGGTTAAGAACCTGAAAAGTGTATCCGTCGTCCGTTTTCATGAGATAACGGGCATTCAGTTCTGTATCGCCATCTGGACGAACCAACTGCCAGTCTTCTCCTCCGGGCAAAACCACACCTTTAATTTTCGGACCGCTGAAAGTGCCGCCAGTTATAGGAATCACACGTCTCGTCCCTCTTTTGCTTTCACCGACATTAATCATGCCGCTAATTTTAACCTTAGCTTCCCACATAAATTCGGTTTTGAAATCTTTGTACAAAGAATCGGGTTTAACCGAATTGCTGCTTTGCGCATTCATGCATTGAAAAGCACACAGAATAAATGCCGCGATATAAATTAGTCTTTTCATCTTTCAGAATTATTTTCCCCAGGCTGCACCTTCCGGGCTTCTTCTCCATTTGAAATAATTGTCTAACACTTTGAGCGACTCCAGACTCGGCACTGATCCAACGTGAGGTGTTTGTTGCAAATACATTACCGAAGGTTTATTCTCGTTAAATGCTGGCCATTCTACGCTTCCTTTTGCATTGGGAGTCCCATATTTTGCAAAGTTTGTCCAGTAAGTCCCCATGGCTTCCGATATTGCAAGATCCGATTTTGTAGTTTGGGGATTAGATGGATCAAGGTGCATAAACACGTAAGCCACATCTTGTCCGTGAGGCGATCCGAAGCCATATTGTGGCGATTCTTTAGGATAGTCGGGATGTTGGTCGAAGTAGTACAAAAAGGCGTTTGACTTACCCGTTTTTGTCTGAAGACGAGCCCAACTCCATGTATGCCAGCCAAAGGCAGCATCACGGGCTAAGTCGCGGGCAGTTTTAGGAACCGAATTTTCTGTCACAGGATAAGCTTTTATAAGATCGTCCGCAAATTTTCCATAACGGGCTCTTACTCCTGCAATATAATCTTCAGGCTTTTTTTCGTGCGAGAAACTGGCACCCTCATCAGAATTATAGCCAATAAGCACCGGAACATCGTTGTATTTGCCGGCTTCGTACAACTTATACTGATCGTCGGGAATTACAAAGCCATCCACAATCGGCCAGCCACCGGGCATTCCGAATCCCATAGGAAGTTTGTCGGCTTCAATTTTCCGCAGCTCAGCAAGAGATGTCACGCCGGCTTTCTTCATATAATTCACGCCTTCGGCTTCCGCCTGTTTTAGCGTTTGCATGTTTTCGCCAGGGAAAGAGACCAAACGAGTAGGCCCGAAAGAGCCACCGCTTTGAGAGATTGCTCCCTGAAAAAGTCCTTTTGTCAGGGGCGATGCACAAAGCATACTGACTGAAATAGCTCCGGCAGACTCGCCGAAGATGGTAACTTTGTTCGGATCGCCGCCAAAGGCTGCAATATTTTTCTTAACCCATTGCAATGCTGCTATCTGATCGAGTAACCCATAGTTGCCCGAAACGTGGTCTGGACTTTCGGCACTCAATTCTGGATGGGCTATAAACCCAAGCTGACCAACACGGTAGGCAATACTAACCAAAACAACCCCTTTTTGCGCAAGCTTTTCACCGGAATAACCCGGTTCTGATGTAGACCCGAAACTAAATCCGCCTCCGTAAATCCATACCAGTACCGGAATTTTGTCACCTGCCGATTTTGCAGGAGTCCAGACATTCAGATACAAGCAATCTTCGCTCTTTCCTGAAGGAGTGTTTCCTCCCTGAAAAGGAGCCGGAGCAAATTTATCTGCTTGCTTTACGCCTTCCCAGCTTTTTGCCGGCTGAGGAGCTTTCCAGCGAAGATCCCCGACTGGCGGAGCTGCGAAAGGAATTCCTTTGTAAACCGTCAGACCGTTTTCATAAACGCCCTGAACCAAGCCTTTGTCTGTTTTTACCGGAGCCGGTTGTTGTGCTGATACGAATTGAGCACTAAACAAAAGCGCTGCTGCAATCCAAGAAAAATATTTCATATATTACTGAATGATTTATGGTTAATTCGCATTTCACTTAGAAAACTGTAATGCTTTTACGAATATTTGTTCTTTACTCCCCTGAGGGAATTTTACAAATACATCATGGTGCCCCGAGACAGGTTGCACCGGTACAGAAAAAGTTTTCCAGTCTGCTGCACCTGTTACATTGACCGGCATTTTTGCAATCAACTTTCCGGTTGTCAGGTCATCGATCCAAATCTCAATCATACCTTTTGTTTGTGAGGTGGCCTCCAGTTGAACTGCTTTTACGGTGCCTCTTCCCAGCTCGACACCGGATATCATAAACCATCCTCCGTCAACCGAGGTATTAGTCACACATTTATAATTTCCTTTAACCTGTTTTTCTACACCATAATAGTTGCTATATCCGATAGCCGGCATAGACGAATAACCATCTTTACAAATGAAGAAGTCAAAATCGGCCGGTTTTCCTTCTGCAAACAAACCGACACTTGTTCCCACCCAGGAGTTATAATTTGGCTGAACTTTGTCCAATTCAACTGCACTAACGGGAACTCCGAGTGATATCCAGTTTCGCCCGTCACCACTGCAATATGCCGTCAGATTGTGTTCATAACGTACCAATTTCAACCACACAACGTTACCAAACCGGTTGTCAATGCTACGCGTTTCAGCGTTGAAGTTTAGGATAATTTTCTTGCCATTATCAAATCCGGTATAGAGTCTGACAATTTCTTTCTGATTACCATTGGTAAGGTAAATACCGGCTTTTGATGCAGCATTAATTGCATTCAAATCTAACTTGGTTACAACCGTATAGTAATGATCCGTCTCTTTTTGTACCAAATGCGTACGGGTTGAATCCGGAGTTAGTCTCACCCACCCTTTTCGTGCCGAAAGCGAATAGGTTGCTGCTGCCTTCTTTGTAAGGAAATGCCAGTTATTGCTTAACACATCTGCATCAAAGTCATCACTTTGTGCGCTTCTCCAAAGAATTCCGGATTGTGGCAATTTCGGTTTTGCAATAGGTTGAGTGGTAGGTGCCAAACCCCAGGGACGATCACCTTCCCAGATAACAGGGTAGAGCGAGGTTTGACGGCCGGTTCCCGACCAGTCATCGTTATCATATTTCTCGTAACTTTGAGCAAGACACCACCAGGTACCGTCTGCCAGTTGGTACGGTGCCGACATGTGGTTGGGGCGACGAAAGCCAACATTAGGATCGGAAATTGGTTTGAAAAATTCGCCCAGACGTTCCCATTTCGTGGAATCGGCAGTCAGTTCTTTTGATCTCAGTACATATTGACCTCCGGAAACATCACCCGCCGGGAAGTAAAAATAATAACCATTGCGTTTGCACATTACAGGACCTTCTGCCCAGCTATATTGGAGCTTTCTATTCACCCAGTCAAGGTCAATAACCTTACCTGCCAACTGACCGTCCCGTCCAAGCGCTTGTATGCGGTTTGTTTTCTGCCCATTCTTAATCACCATATAAGGAGTGCCGTCATCATCCACAAAGATAGAGTTGTCGTATCCTAAAGGTCCGGTTTCCGGATTGGATTTTACCTGAACCGGATCTGACCACGGCCCGGTTGGTGAATCGGCTTTACAAAACCATTGACCACCGGCTGAAAAGTAAATCCAGTATGAGCCATAAAAATAAGTAATTGCTCCCTGCCAGATACCAGCAGAAGGACGGTCTGCGACCCAACCAGCTTTGGACGGCGGCAACACTCTTCCGATTACTTCCCAGTGAACCAAATCTTTGGAGTGATAAATGGGCATGTAAGGGTTAAAGTGAAATGTCGATCCGCAATGATAAAAATCGTCGCCTACTTTTAAGAGTGTTGGATCCGGATGGTCACCGGGCAACACCGGATTAACATACGTGTTTACTTGTTGAAAATTTGACTTATCCGAACCGGATTGTGCTTGCAAGCAAGAGAATGAAGAAAAAAGTAAGGCTCCTGCAAGAGAGCATAATAAGTTGCGCATTGGAATGTAAATTATGTTTGAATTGTTTGTGCTATCAAAGCTGACTGATATAGTCTAAAAGGCGTTTTAATTTGTCCGGCTTATTGAAATTTATACGATTCTCCTTTATGTATTTCTTAATCGCCTCTTCATTCTTTGGAAACAGATCTGTTACGCTTTTCACATTTTTCAGCACAACAATTTTATCCTTGACCTCTAACAAATAGACCGGATCTACCCATTCAAAACATGCCGGTTTTGGATCAATAAAACCACCGGCCTTCACTTCTGGCTTGTATTCCACCTGTCTGTATTCGTAAATGCCATTCGATCCCTTTCGCTCAATTACCTTTACGGCTTTGGGTTGATTTTGCCCATCCGGGCTGAAGCTTCTATAAACATATACAGATCCGTCAAGCTTTACGCTATCAATACCTGCCGTATTTACCAAATGAATTTTGCCTTTACTTACAAATTCAAAATTACCATAATAGCAATTCAACCGGGTAAGTGATTTTATTACCGTCTTGTTTGATAAGTAAAACGAGCCTTCTGTATTCGTCTCGTTAACATAAGGTGTCCCTGCAATTCCAGCTTCACTGGTAAAACCTCTATCCTGCAACACCTTGTCCTGCAAATCGGAGGCCTGAAGCATTAATTCATTTTGAGCACACAAGTGTATAGCTCCTATGAAAAGCATAGAAATGAGCGCAAAGATTTTCATACTGTTATCATTTTAATTGTTACGTATATATAACATCAGCGTCAATCCATTATAATAATTCCGGAATAACCGTTTACTTTATATCAGCAACAGGATACCCTAGCAGTGAAAGCATTTTGATAGCATATCTTTTGCCCAATGTACGGTAACCTTCGGCCAGAAAATGAAGGTGGTCTTTAGCTGCCGGACATCCGGCTGAAGATATGACATACGAGTTGGGGATCACCTTGGGCAATGTGCCTATAATGGCATTCATACTTGCACAAGCACCACCCTGATCTGCACTAACTAATTCGCCTGCCAGCAAAGGAACTTTTTTAGGCTTCAGTTTCAGATCTTTCATCAGGTTATCATAAACGAGCTTTACTTTTTTAGTCCAAAGAGTATCGTTTGTGTTCGACTCGCCCTGATGTATCAAAATCCCTTTAATAACTCCGTCTTTTTGAGCCAGTTTTGCCATCTCAACCAAACGTCCGTAAGGATTTCCGTCATAATCTTTTACCATATTGAGCATCCATTGGGGAGCTGTTGCTAAATACGACTGATAATGATCTTTGTCAAATAATTCAATTTTGCAGCCGCCTATCGACACATTGATAATTCCAATCTTAACTTTTTCAGGAAGATTTGCAACTAAAGTCCGTCCAAAGTAATCAGCCGGTGTGAGTCCGGTCTTACAGCGACACAAAGGAGGAACTGCCGGATACCATTTACCTTTAGTACGTCCCAAATTAGCACAGTCGGTTGCTTCCAACACCTGAAAACGGCTATCAACAATCGTGTCCTGAGCTTCAATGCGGGCATTACCTTCCATGTTTGATTGTCCAAAACAGAGGAAAACATAGAAATTCGGATCTTTTGCAAAACCATTTATGCTTAATAAAAACAATCCGAAGAATAGAAAGAATTTCATTTTTTTCATGATCATATTTTCGTTTAATTACATATATATCGTTTGTTAAAACTCATCTTACGATAATTGTACATCGTTGATTTGAGCCCCTTTACTGTTCGTAGTTTTGGTGGCGTGTTGTATCATTACGTATCAAATATTCCAGATTGTTTACCGGACGTTCGATTTCATACGGGATCGGCATCTTACTGAATTGCTGAAAATAAAGCAAACAACCATCTTTCCACAATTGAGCATTCCGGCTTTGGCTCCGAAGTTTACTCTGGACTTGAACGAATCGTTCTCCGTCAACATACGGTTGCACCTTATCCCAGATCTTTTGAAAATCACGTACCTGATGTAGGCCTTTGTTATAGCGATAACACAATTCATTCCACAAAGTGCAGCCATTCTTCATCTTAAAACTCCAGGGCACATGATGAAACCACAACAAATACTCGTCAGGACAAGTCTGAATATTGTCGAACAAAGTATGTAATGGTTCGTGATACTGACTGACGGCATCACTACCGGTATGAGTTCTGTCGAATCCTACTCCGACGGTATCTGCCTGATGATAATATGGTGGTGTCCAGTCTTTTCTCATTCTTTTCGGAGCCCACCACGGACCGGGACCATAATGCTCATTGGCAGACATAATGTGGTGCAAACCAAGCGGCATCATATAATTTACGGCAGCTTCCCGACTGTCGAGCATCATCTGCTTTACAGGTTTCAGAAAATTATCCTGCCAATCTGTTGTTTCTGCTACATTTCGTTTGAACGTGAGCTTAAGCCATTCATCGGCAATTTGGTCGCTCGTTAGTTTATTGTCCCACGCCAATCGACCGAAAGCGTACCAATTGGACTGAGCAAACTGATGTCCGCACCAGTTTACGTCTAACCCCACATTGGCAACACCCGCAATGGCTGTATGTTTTTGAGGAAAGAGGCTGCCATCCGTACAACGGGCAACAGTGCTCCCCTCGCCTTCCTGATAGGTCTCACTTTTCAAAAATTCCTCCCACATGGTGGAAAGGAAAACCAAATGGATGGAATGTCCTAAATATTCCTGAGTAATCTGAACCTCCGGCATCAGCGATGTCTTCTTCATCGCTCCGAACAACGGGCTGAACGGTTCGCGGGGCTGAAAGTCAACCGGCCCATTTTTCACCTGGATGATTACATTATCGCGAAACTGCCCATCCAACGGCAAAAATTCTTCATAAGCCTGCTTCGCACGATCGTTATCGGACGCACTATAGACAAATGCCCGCCACATCACAATTCCACCATAGGGTTTCAGCGCATCTGCCATCATATTTGCGCCATCGGCATGGGTTCGCTTGTAATCCTGAGGACCCGGCTGGCCTTCGCTGTTGGCTTTCACCAAAAAGCCGCCAAAATCAGGAATCATTGCGTATATTTCCTTCACTTTGGCCTGCCACCATTTTATTACGGTAGGATCTAAAGGGTCGCAGGTTTTTAAGCCTCCAACCTGAGACGGAGCTGAAAATTTAGCGGATAAATAGACCTTCACACCATAAGGGCGGAACTCATCTGCAATTGCCTTAACGCGCTTCAGATATACATCTGTCAATATATCTGCATTGGCATTCACATTGTTGAGTACAGCCCCATTTATGCCGACTGATGCATTTGCCCGTGCATATTCTCGCCAGAGCTTTTTATCGGCTTCCGTGACATTCAATGAGTCTTTGGTGTTTCTCCAAAAAATCGAACGTCCGGCATATCCTCTTTCAATGGTTCCATCCTGATTATCCCAGTGGTTCAAGACTCTACGCTCATATGACGGATTAAAGATTCCCGGGTTAATCGTTTCTCCCGTTTGCTGGTGGCGCAAAAGATCATACACCCCATACAAAACACCCAAATCGGTATTTGCCTGAACTCCTTCCGGAGTCAATTTATACCCATCTCCTTTTACCTGTTTATCCTGTTTTACGATAAGTTTTATAGAAGCTCCAGGTTGTCCCTGCCAGCCATTCAGTAACTCTTGCCTTGCAATTTCTGTTACTATCGATTTTTTACTACATATAACACTAACGGGTGAGGAACTCTGGCTCCGCAGCCAGAGTGAATGGCCATTTTCGGCTTGTAAATTCACGGAAAGAAAAAACAATATCAAGCAACTCGATACAATCTTTATCATCTCAATTTTCATGGTTAGAACAAAAGGGTAATTACTTCACAGGATTCCCTGCAAATTCAGCTATAGTTGAATCCTTCAATGCCCGACTGTTGGGCGCAATTAAAAGGAAACAGGATGACATCGGCACTTTATAATACAAAGGTCGATGAAGATCCTGTTTGTCATTTCTAATTATCCACATTTTTGTTCTAAATTCGGATAATTATAAGGGAGATTTTATTCCAGCTCTATCACTTTATCCCCTTTAGTAATGCCATTTTCGTTGAATGCGTCGACAACAAAATAGTATTTCTGCTTACTGTTTAGATTACCGATTGTAACAGAGTTCTTTCCCAGAATTTGATAGTTGCTATACAATTTATCTTTCTGTGTTCCGTATCTGACATTGTAACCTACAACATCCGGTTTAGGAGCCCAGCTCATTTTCACTACACAGCGATCGATTTGGCTGCGTACTGCATCGACCTTATCGGGTGTTGTCGGAACTTTTCCTCCGGCATTTCCGAATACGCGCAACCCTGCCAAAGCAAACGTACCGTCTGCCATATGATAGTTGGTCAGTCGTACATAACGCGCCTTCACCGGCATTTTCAACTCGATATAATCGTGGGGAACATCCGTCGTATTTTTGGTTTTATCCGCCAGCGGCTTCCAGTTTGTACCATCGGTAGAATATTCGAGCAGGTATTGATAATAAATGCCCGGTTTGCGCCCCATGGTTTTGGTGTTATTTTCTGCAAAATTGATCTGCACGGCATTGACAGTACTCAGCTTTTGCAAATCCAGGGCAATCCACTCGCCTTTGTTTCCTGTTTTGGCACTCCAGTAAGTTCTGATCTCCTCATCGGCAGCATAACGTGCCGGATGTCCCTGCAACTCGGAGGAAGCAGCAACGGGTTTGTTGTACGAGAGAAGCATCCATTTCGGGAACAACTCTTCGGGACTGCTGATCTTCTTATTGGGCACTTTATACGGGAAATCTCCGAATCCGGTATTAACGTACATTACACCATCGTTGTCAAAAAACGTTGGGAACAAGCCCAAGCGACGTTCAAACATATGTTTTTGAGAAATCGTCATGGTTGATATATGCCAATAATTGCCATAGATATCCTGAAACGTACTGCTGTGACCGGCTGCCGCAACAAATCCTTCCGGTTTTGCAGAAACAGGATTGTGTGCAGCAACTGTAAACGGACCCAGCGGTTTGTCTGAAACATACACGCCGTCGCAATAGCTCTTGAACTGTGTTCCGGGAACCGCATATTGCAAATAGTACTTCCCGTTGTGTTTGGTCATCCACGCTCCTTCTACCCATGGACTATCGTCCTTTTCATTGTAATCGCCGAAACGTTCCCATCCATGCTCTTTCTTGTTGCTATTGAACAAAGCAACTGGCTGGCCGATGGGATTCAATGTTTTGGTATCGAGTTCAACGGCATAAATCGGATTTTTATCCGAACAGCCGTAATAGAAATACAAACGTCCGTCTTCATCCAGAAACAGATCGGGATCTGTCATTCCAATAGGGAAAGCGGCATTGGCCACGCTCCATTTCCCTGATTTGGGATCTCCTGTTTTATAGATAGTCAATGGAGCATCGTTCTTTGACGCCATGAAATAGAGAGTATCTTTCATCACCACCGCCGTAGGTGCATAATCTTCTATCGGCAAATCATTTGTCGTTATCAAATCCCAATGAATCATATCTTTTGAATGAAAATATCCGCCCGACTTGGACGCAAACAAATAATATTCATTCTTAAAAGTAACCATAGTAGGATCGGCAGCCTCACGTCTTGACGGAGCATCAAGACAGAACCGGTAACTCAGGTTCATCGGGTTGCAAATAGTTGTCTGAGAAGGTTTACTCACTGGCTTATTTTGCCCGAATGCAGCAAAGGTGCCCAGAAAACAGGCAAAAATAACGGATGTTTTTCTGAATGGTAGCATAGATTAGGTAAGGTTTATTTGAATAACACTTGCGCAAAATTGTAGATATTGTTTCTCCAAACAGGCCAGGTATGTCCACCGGGATATTCGCTGTAAACATATTTAATTTTCATAGCATCCAGCTTTCCACGCATCGTCTGGCAATTTTGCCATGCTATATCTTCTTTTCCTCCCTGAGAAATCCAGAGCTTTTTCAGGTTTGCATTCACTTTATCTACATTGTTTTGCAGATATTCATACTGTCTGTTTGCCACATCGTCAAACATATTCTGAATCCAACCCGAGCTAAAAACTCCCAGATATGCGAACATGTCGGTATTAAACAATCCCATGTAAAGTGTTTGAAGGCCGCCCATCGACAAGCCGGCAAGAGCACGCGATTGAGCATCCGTTTTTACCCGGTAATTTTTCTCAACAAAAGGAATGATGCTTTGTTTCATCTCTTTTTCAAACATCTTCAGACCTTCTTCTCCAAAATTACCTGCCGGAAGATTTCCATCAGGCATTACAATAACCATCGGAACAGCTTTCTTTTCTGCAATCAGGTTATCGATGATCAAGTCTGTCTTTCCCTGAGTAGCCCAGCCGCGTTGATCTTCGCCACCTCCATGCATGATGTAAAGCACCGGATATTTTTCGCTTGTATTCTGATCATATCCCGGAGGGGTATACATATAGAAATTACGCCATGAATTGGTAACTTCAGAATAATAGCGTTTGATACGGATGTCACCGTGAGGTACGTTCCGTGTTTCGTAATAGCTGTCGCCACGGAAAGGCACCTCAATTCCGCTGGCCTCACGGCCCATGCCATAGAATGTTTCGCTGGAAGGATCGCACACTCCAACTCCATCTACATTAATGGTATAGTAATGAAATCCTTCGCTCAAAGAGTCGGTTGTGGCTTCCCACACACCGCCAGCGCCCTTCACCATGTCATACTTTTTACCCAAATCAAGCTGCACTTTTTGCGCTTCGGGGGCTTTAATACGAACCACAGCGCGACCGTCAGGCAAAATCTGAGGATATTGAGCAGAACGGATGTTGCTCTCTGCGGGACGACCGGCATTACTGATCTTGTCGAAAGACGATTTATCAACCGGTTTGAACAGCAACTGCGAAAACATATACAAACTATTCTTCCATACTTTGAAATCGTGGTAGCCATGATCAACATAATAGATGTGAGAGACCCCATTGGCAACCAAATAATCATGCGTGCGTTTGCTGTTATAAATCAAACCGTCTTTATCGCCACATGAAATCCAGAGCAACTGAAGCTTTTGCTTGGCCAATTCAGGATTAGGCAAAAGTTCTTTGGGCATCTTTGTGTTTGGTGCTGATGAGAAACCGCCAACCCAGGCAAATTTATCCATGTTTCCAAGTCCAAAATTCAATGACTGACCGCCACCCATCGACAACCCGGCAATAGCGCGATGCTGGCTGTCTTTGATAGCCGGATAATTTTTTTCGACAGAAGGAATCAAATCTTTCAACAAGTCCTGCTCGAAAGTTGCAAAGGCTTGCACCTTCACTCCATCGTAAATGTTACCTACGGCACGGTCGTCTTTCATGGCACGTCCGTTAGGCAATACCACAATCATAGGCTCCACACGTTTCTGAGCATATAAATTGTCAAGAATTACCTGCGGTTGTCCCTGTTCGAACCACTCTTTTTCGTCACCACCAATTCCATGCAGTAAATACAGAACCGGATATTTTTTATCTTTAGAATATCCCGGAGGAGTATAAACCAGCGCTTTACGAACTGCACCAACCGTTTTTGATTTGTAACTAATAGTATCGATCTTTCCGTGTGGAATATTCGTCTGTACAACATCAAATCCTAACGGAGCCGGAGATACGACAGTTTGAGCAAATGCCGTACAGTTAAGTATCAGTGATACAATAAAAAAAGAGATAAGCTTTTTCATGGAAACAAAAAATATATTATGTTATAGCTTTGTTTAGATTAAAAAAAACAGTAATGGTTTAATTTCAGATAACACATTGGCAAATTCCGAGTGCATAATTGTTACTTGAACAACTGCGGCAATGTCGTGGCCAGATATTGTTTGCAATTCATCCACGTATGACCGCCGTCAACAATATATGATACTGGCTTCAACCCCTTTTCTTTAAACATCGCAATATTCTTTTTGACACTCTCGAACAGAAAATCTTCAGTTCCCACACTGAGAGTAAAAAGTTTCAGTTGCTTGTTCATCTTTTCGGCATCGGGAGCGTAATTGGAAAAATTCTTTCTGAACTCTTCTGTTTCCGGATAAGGAGCATAGGCGCATACGTAAGCAAACTTGTCGGTATTCGTCAGACCAATATTCAATGTTTGGCCGCCGCCAACCGAAAAACCGGCAATGGCTCTGTTTGGACTATCGGTCAACACCGGATAGTTCGCTTCCACAAAAGGAATTACATCATTCATCACATCCGGCGTAAACTCGGGCATCGATTTGGGACGCACATTGCCATACGGCATCACAATAATCATTGGTTTGGCTTTGCCCTGAGCTATCAGGTTATCGGCAATCAGGTTGGCTTTGCCCACTTTTGTCCATGTCTCTTCGGTATCCGATCCGCCATGAATCAGGTAGAGAACCGGATATTTTGTTTTTCCATTCACATTGAATCCCGGAGGCGTATAAATCACCAGCGGGCGGGTAGTCCCCAATGTTTTGGAATTGTAGTATCGGTAACTGATTTTTCCATGAGGAACATTCTGAAGCGAATGAATCAATGGTGTATCCCCGGGAATATCCACCAAACTATATTTGAAACGTTCGTTGGCAAATACGACGGTATTATTCGGATCGGTAACCTGCGTATCGTCAACCCAGAAACAATATGGGTAAATATCGGGTTTTACCGGATCTACCGTAACACTCCAAACACCGGAAGCGTCCTTTTGCATCGGCAATTTATCCTTGAGAAACTGAGCTTCCAGCGAAACCTGTTTCGCATTCTTTGCCGAGAACCGAAACGTAACGCTGTGATTGGGATGCACCTCGGGTGAAACGACAACAGGATTTCGCTGCGCTTGCGCCGAAAATGAGAGAAACAGGATGGCAACTAATAATTGTATCTTATTCATCGTAGTGCTTATTTAAAAAGTAATGGTGCCGTTGCAGCCAGATAAGTTTTTACGTTCATCCAGGTATGCCCACCAGTGGTAATGAGATTCTTGAAATTAATCTTCTTAGCTTTGAGGTAGTCCATATACTCAACCGTTTGTTTGTACAAAAAGTCCTCATTCCCCACGCTTACCCAAAGCAGCTTATACATCTTATTCGTCCGTTTGGGATTATCAACCAAGTATTTATAACTCGATTCTATCTCCTGGGGAGTCAGGTAGGAGCTGTAGGCACACACGTACGAGAATTTATCCATGTTGCCAAAAGCCGCCCTGAGGGTCTGACCTCCGCCACGCGAAAAACCTCCAATTGCACGATTCTGGCTATTGGCCACTACACGGTAGTTCTTTTCAACATACGGGATGATGTTCTTCATCAAATCGTCTTCAAATTGTTTGGAGCGAACAACAGCCTCAGCACTCTCCCGTCCCATGGGATCACCGGGTTTCAAACCGCCTTTTTGGTCTGCTATCTGAGCTGCCACATTTCCATTGGGCATTACCAATATCATTGGATTTGCTTTTCCCTGAGCAATAAGATTGTCCAGAATCAAATTCGCACGACCCACTTTGAAGAATGTCTCTTCGGTATCAGTTGTACCACTGATAAGATAAAAAACAGGATATTTCTTTGTGGTGTTTTTTTCGTATCTCGGGGGAGTATACACAACCAGCGAACCGGTAGTTCCTTCTGCTGAGGGGTAATATTCGTAGGTTACGGTTCCGTGAGGGACATCCTGCATAGAATGGATGAGAGGCGAATCACCCGGCACATCGAGCAAACTTCCTTTGAAGCGTTCGTTCGGGAAATAGTATTCATTGGCAGGATCCATTACCTGAATTCCATCCACAATAAAATTGTACGGGTAAATATCCGGTTTTACAGGACCGATGGTTACGCTCCACATGCCGGAAGCATTCTTCGTCAAATTCACGGGAGCTTTCTCGCATTGAGCACTAATTTTAACGTCAGTAGCCGTATGCGAGTAATATTGAAAAGTGACCGTTTTGTCAGCATTGATTCTGTACGGAAAAGCCAGCGGGCCTCGCGGGGGCTGACATTGCACACCAACCGCAATGCCCAATGCTAACAACAGAAATATTAGTTTTGCAAAGTGTTTCATACATATTAGTTTTGTGAACTCATCCTGACTTCTCTTGCCTATGAAAATGAAAAATTCCATTCATTTCACAACGCCAAAGCCCCTTTTGGGGGCTGGAGGTCGAAAAGCAAAAAGTCAAGACGACTTCATTGCGTGATTCGCGTTTATTTGAATAGTTTTGGCATAATGGTGGATAAGAACAGTTTGCAGTTCATCCAGGTATGACCGCCTTCCGACGAAAAATATTCATATCGGATTCCTTTTTGGTCGAGCACTTTCATATACTCGTTCACAACCCGGAACGTGATATCTTCTTTCCCCACACCAAACCACAATAGTTTGATATTTTTATTCGTCAACTGTGGATCGGCAAATGGAACCGCGTTGTTTCTGTCAAACTCTTCTTTTATCATGCCCGGAGCGAAACCACATACATAGCTGAACAGGTTCTGATTATTCAAGCCCAGATACAACGTTTCGCCACCACCGCCCGAAAATCCGGCAATAGCCCGGCTATTCTTCTCTTTATTAATGCGATAGTTACTTTCCACAAAAGGCATCAAATTACCCAAAAAGTCCTTCTTAAACTCTTGCAGGTTTTCCCAGGTGCGTAAGCTCCCTGCCGATTTACTAATGACCGGATAGGCTCTACCGTAAGGCATAACTACAATCATTGGCACCGCTTTCTTTTGTGCAATGAGATTGTCGAGTATAATATTGGCACGTCCTACCTTTGTCCAGGTTTCCTCCGTATCGGAAGATCCATGCAATAAATAGAGTACCGGATAGTTGGTTTTTGAATCATTTTCGTATCCGGGAGGTGTATAAACCACAACCGGTCGTATGCCGAGCTCTTTTGAATAATAATAGCGATAGGATAGCGTGCCATGAGGGACATTCTGCACTGTGTGAATCAGCGGAGTATTCCCGGTTATCTCCACAATGCTGTTCTTGAATCCTTCGTTTGGAAAGATCACCTGATTCATCGGATCGGCTACCGAAACTCCGTCTACAATAAAGCAGTAAGGATACATATCGGGCTTCACCGGACCACGTGTCACACTCCAGACACCCAAAGAGTCTTTCGTCATAGGCACTGCCAATCTATCAAACTGGGCACTCAATTTCACCTCTTTTGCTTGTGGTGCAACGAATCGAAAAACAACCGTGTTGTCCGGATTTACTTGAGGAGAGACTACTTCGACAGGAAGTCTTCTGGCCTGCTGCGCATTGGAGGCAACGTAACACGCGAATGCTGTGGTTAACAACAACATTCGCGTAATGTGTTTCCGTTTCAATTTCATTTTGCAGCAGATGAGGTTGTACTTTCGATCCATTTAAGAAGCGGTTCCATCCATCCCTGCTGTCTGAAAACAAACCCATGACCACCTTTGGGGTAGATGTGCATTTCAACCGGCACTTTGTTATGACGCAATGCTTCAAAGTAGCCAATACTGTTATCCACATCCACCGTTCTGTCATCTGCCGCATGAGTAATGTAAGCTGGCGGAGCAGTTGCATCTACCTGCAATTCGTTAGAAAACAGATCGACCGTTTCTTGTTTGGGACTATTTCCCAGCAACTGCGTCCGGGAGTCGCGATGAGTCAACTTCTCCTGCATCGAAATGACCGGATATACAACTACTTGAAAATCGGGACGCAAACTGGTATTGTTTGCATTGTCGATCAAAGCCTTCTTAAAATGAGTTGCTTCAGTTGAGGCTAAATGGCCTCCGGCCGAGAAACCCATGATCCCGATCTTATTTGGATTAACACCCCATTTTGCAGCATTTTCACGTACCACTTTGATGGCTTGTTGCGCATCCTGCAATGGTCCGATTGATTTGTCGTTCATAATGGCATCATCCGGCAAACGATATTTAAGTACGAAAGCCGCTACTCCGTTTTTGGCCAACTCTTTGGCATTCATTACCCCTTCGCCACTATACACAATCACACTATAGCCTCCACCCGGACAAATAACGACTGCGGCTCCGGTTTCCTTGCCCTTTTCGGGCAGAAAAACCTCAAGCGTAGGAGTGGTTACATTACGATACATTCCATTACCAAAACTCTCTTTTACCAAAGTAGTCTCGGCTGTTTTCGAATTAGGAACGACTCCATTATATAACGGAATAATTTCCTGTGCACCTACCGACGGTAAGGCCACAAGGATGAAAGCAAATAGGATTAATAATTCTTTTTTCATGTGGATATATTATTGAACCCCTTGAAAAACAAGGGTAAAGTTCATGCCGGAAACAAGACCAAGTCAATTATTCCGTCAAAGAGCTTTTGTGATATTTTGTTATAATTATTTATGATTTAATTGAGGCTTAATTATCTGATAGTTACCACTTAAGTGCATGATAGCAAACAGATAGAGCAATCCGTCGTAGTACGGATCAAAATAACCATCCTCATAGGGTTCGAGTTTCGCATTCCACAATGCATCCACAAACTTCCAGCTTTTGGTCTGTGTCCCCATAATAGATGCGGCAGCAGCAGTAGCAACAAAGCCTATGGAGTGACGTAATTTTTTAAATCCTCCGGCTTGCAAGATAAACTCAGGACGGGTTCCATCCATATTATACTGATCCACAAATGAATCAAGTCCTTCTTTAAACAGAAAGTTCTGTATTCTTTTGGAGTAATCTTGTTGCCATTTATTGTCTTTGGCAAACCAGGAATAATCCATCGCAATATTCATCGGCACTCTCCAGGAATCATATCGGAAAGCCGCCGGCATCCAACGGGTAGAACGGATTTTGCCGTCAAAATCGGTGTAGTCGGCATTCAACCCTGTAACAGGATGACATGCCTTATGAAGATAAACTCTGGCTGAATCGGCACAATCGCGATAAAACTGCTCGTGCCCGTCTTTGCCATACTCAGCCCAAATTTCAAAAAAAGCAGGTAAATTGTAGGAAGGATCGGTCCAATTATATCCATAATTGTCCGGAGTAAAAGTAATGAGCTTATGTTCGACGTTCATAATGTTTTTCACGCCTCCTGTACCATTTTTACTCCACATGGCATCAAGAATTTTTCTGGCTTCGGCATAGTAATTTATACCTGTATCATTGCCCCAACGATTGGAGGCAAATAAGAGATCTGTTATAAAGTAGAGTTCACCATCAGATGCAGATCCCTCTGAGTTATGTTTCAAAGTTTTAGGATCGACACTCCATGCAAAATAAGCATCATGGGGTCCACCATGATGTTGCAGGCATTTACTTGTCCATCTCCAGATACGGTCGAAAACGTCTTTTTTATTCAGTTGCACAGCAACCATCATACCGTACGAAAGACCTTCTGTACGCGCATCATGATTTTTAACATCCGAGACATAGGCCATAGAATCGCCCACCTCAAAATAAACTTTATTAGGACCTTCAAACACATCATAATATGCCTTTGCCAATTTGGCGTTAATATCTGCCTGTTTATAACCAGCATCCTTAAACACATTACGATACTTGCCTGTTTTCCAGGCTCCTTTAGACCATGGAGTCATTTCTCCTCTGGAATCTTTAACTTCTTGTTTTAAATTAGTAACTGTGTTCTGTTGTCCATACATTATCCCGAACATCAAGGACGTAAAAAAAATAAGAGATCCAATCTTTTTCATTGTTTATTGTTGTTTTTCAAAAGTATATAAAAACGCGCCATAAAACCATCTTGGCTCGTTGTTTCATTTATTCAAAAAAATAATAAAGAGACCTCTACCTCACGTAGAGGTCTCTTTTAAAAACCTTTCTAATTAAACTACAGTCTTAGTTCCAAACTAATACCTATATCTTGGACACAAAATATGAATTTTCACACATCAATTTTTCACATCAATAACCTGTCAAGATATTGCAAAAGGTTTTATTCGTAATTCACATCTAAATGCTCTATATCTGCAATTTCATAGATTGAATATCAATTCCCGATTCAACTTATTCTTTGACTGCTCCATTCAAGACTATACACGAACTCTTTATTTTATGTTTCATATATAGCCTGTGGTTGCACTATAAATCAATCAGAATTTTATTTTTCTCTTTGTCCTAAGGATTAAAAACAGATCTTTGTCGGATATCGGAATATCAAATTAAAAGAAAGGAAAGAGTAGCCATTCCAAACCTTTGTAACGGCTATCTTCCCTTTCTTTCTTAAAGCGTCAAGTAAACATTACTATTTCTGATAGATGTTCTAAACAATGTCTTAATTATTTATAAGCATCATTCTGATCACACAATGGGTTTTTCAACAATTCTTGTGTCGGAATTGGCATATCCATTTTTGCCGGTACATAGTTAAATGTACGGTTTGTCTGCCAAGCATCCTGAACTTTTGGATCTGTATTAGGATATCCTTGATTTTGAGGATAATCATGATTGATATGATCTTCCATAAAACCGGAACGAATTAAATCCTGAGCAAGACACCATTCAGCATTGAACTCTTTACGACGTTCCATTCCGAGGGCAACGAGCCATACAGGAGAAGTAAAGTTTTTAGCTGATTTAACCTGAGTATAATAGGTCTTGGCATCAGGCACTGTCACAGCTGTTTCATTGAAAGGTTGCGGATAGTCTGTTGGCACAACGGCTTTCTTGTCTCCCTTACCTATATAGAAACTTGCGATTTGCTGATAGTATGGCAGGTAAGTAGCCGTCAAAGTAGCTTTTTTGCCTACTTCCTGATTCCCGAATGCACGATCACGAATCTGGCTGATATAACCCCATGCTGTTGCATCATCAGCACCGTTCAAATGGAAGAGACATTCTGCGTAGTCCAACAAAACGTTTGAATAACGTTTGTAATAAATTTGTTGAGGGCCCCACATCGCATTCCAGTCGGCACGACAAGTTCTCCAGTATTTCAAACTCCAGATGGCAGGTGCTGCTTCACCATCCTTATAATAATGGTAGTGAGAGGTCAAACCGTCATCGGTTACAATACTTTGCTGTAAATATGGGTTGTAGCCATAAGTTGTAGCCGATTTCCATTTAGGATCGATACCAGGAACAGCGCCGGTAATACCTGAAGCATCACGGCGTTTGTCGCCTTGTTCATACGAGCTCCACCATTCCCAGGAAAGATACAGAGAACCCCAACCACCGGCTGCAGGACAAGCGGTAAAATAGGTAACCCATGCATGAGCATCGGTCAGGTTTGCCCAACTGTTCCACTGAGATCCCTGATCGAGAACTTCTTCCCAGATACACTCTTTGGTCCAAACTGCACCCGGATCAAACAACGTAGTAAATGAAGGATTCAATTCATATTTCTTACTGTCAATTACTTGTTTCAAAGCATCTGCTGCCAGTTTATAGTTGTCAGTTGCCTGATCAGGAACGCGATATGCTTTCCACATATAAGCTTCCCCAAGATACGAGAGAGCAAAACCTTTTGTACAACGACCGTATTCTCCGTTTAATGGATCCCAGTCTAGTTCTGTTACTGCAGCTTTAAGGTCATTTATAATAAAATCCCACATTTCGGTATATGTTTTAGCACGGGCTTTTTGGGGAGAATTAATATAGTTTTCTCCCGTGGCAAGCATAGGTACACGACCAAAAGCTTTTGCCAACCACATATAGAAAAATGCACGAACACATCTGGCCTGACCATCCAGTGAAGTTTTCAACGACGGTGTAATATTCGTTGCAGCTCCAAGACCTGCAAGAAAGTCATTACAACGAGAAATTGCCTTATAGCAGTGCCTCCAACCGCTCAATAATTCAGGGGTATCAGCATTCCAGTTTTGAGTATTCCAGTCTTTATCCCATCCGGTAGCCTGTGTATCCATGGTTGGGTGACCGCCGATGAACAAGTTGGGTTTAAAGCCCCAGTCTCCATCCGTTTCAGAAACGGGGAGCATCATATCGTAGCAACCAACAAGACCTGCTTGAGCATCCTTGTCAGATTTGAACATTTGATCGGCTGGTAAAAGTGAATAATGGTCCACATTTAAATAGCTATCACCGCATGAATTTAATCCTAACAGCAATAACAAACTACCAACTGTAAATAATATTTTTGATATGCTTTTCATAATGTTAATCTATTTAAATTAAACAGTTAAAACTGAACATTCAAGCCTACTGAATAAGTACGGGGATTTGGGTAACGTCCTGTATCCAAACCGGTATAAAGTACGCTTCCTTGACCACATTCAGGGTCTCCATACTTGTTATAAGATGAAATGCAGAATAAATTCTGAATAGAAAAATTAATACGTGCACTTTCAATACTTAACGGTCTCAACAGGTTCTTGCTGAAATTATAACCAATTTGAAGGGTGTTGATTTTCAAGAAATCGCCATTTTTAATCCAGGCGCTTGATGCACGCATATTATAGTTATAATCCAAAATAGTCATCTTAGGCAAGGTTGTGCTGTGATTTTGAGGAGTCCACATTTGAGCAGAAGACGATTTCAAAATATTAGGCATTGTTCCGTTATCACCCGGGTAAAGGCTGGATAAGGTCATCGCCGAGTAAGAATTGATCTTTTGGCCCAATACCCCATATGAATAAATTGAAACATCAAAATTTTTGTAAGAAGCATTCAATGTCAAACCGAAGTTTACTTTTGGGAAACCATTCCCCAAAATGGTCATATCGTTTGAATCGATGAACCCGTCACCATTGAGGTCTTTGTATTTAAAGTCCCCGGCACCAGTATTTGCATTCTGATACTGAGAGTGCCCTTTTGCTTTAGCAGCAGCATTGGCAGCATCCACTTCAGCCTTAGACTGGAAAATACCTTCCACCTGATAACCGTAGTATGAACCTACAGCATAACCATTGCGGCAAATAGAGTGTCCATCCCAGTGTACGCCAGAAGCAGCAGCTACAGCACCAACGTTAGACCCGTCATTGGTAGTTCCTTCGTTGTCATTCAAAATATCAGCTCCGATATTTACAATTTTGTTTTTCAGGGTAGAACCGGTCAAGGTAGCTCCGATGCTCCAATCCTTATTCAATTGTTTCTTATAGTTAGCACTGAATTCAAGACCCCTGTTCTGAATTTCACCATAGTTGGTATATACACTACTATATCCAGCCGAGGGACGTATGTTCATGTCTAATAATAAATCCTTTGAGGTTCTGATGAAATAATCTACGGTGATATTCAAGCTATTTTTTAAGAAACCAAGGTCGAGACCGATATTGGTTTGTTCGTTGGTTTCCCATTTCAAATTAGGATCCACCAATGGGATAGCATAACCGTTTGCGGTTTGAGCTTTGGAACCTAAACCAGCAACTCCATTCTGCTGATAATAATAGTAAGCAATCGTATTGGATGTCAATGCTGGTGTAGCTTTATCGCCTATATTACCCGGATTACCAGTCTGTCCCCAGCCTAAACGAAGTTTCAAGTTTGTAATTGTAGGAAAGTTTTTCATGAAACTTTCTTCTGAAATACGCCATGCTGCAGCTGCAGAAGGGAAAGTTCCCCATCTGTTAGAAGAACCAAAGTTTGAAGAACCATCACGACGAACTGTCCCGGTCAAAATATAGCGATCTCTGAACGAGTACATGGCACGGCCATAATAAGAAATACCTCTCGTTTCTGCATTATAGGCGCCACTTGCATTTTTTGTCGTAATATCGCTGGTCAAACTAATGTCTCGTATCGAAGCTGCAGGGAAATCTGTAGCAGAAACTGAGGTCCAGTCTCCGAAGCTCTTACTCAATGTGTTCCCAGCCATCAATGTTAAATTATGGAGACTATTTTTCCAGTTGTAGGTCATATAGTTTTCAATGGCAAGGTTATTGCTTTGAGAACCACTGATTGACAATTGATAACGGGCATCGTAATTAGCCAGATCAACCTTGGTTACGCCATCCGGCATATAGCGTTGCTTGTTCCCTGAAAAGTTCTGATAGTCGGAAGTCCATAAATTATAAGATGCTATTGATTTGAATGTCAAACCTTTCAACAATTTAACATTGGCATAAGCACTAACAAGGGTCTGATTCGTTTTGGTCAAACCGTTGTTTTCCATCTGCACGGCTACCATGTTGTCACTCGGACCACCATCATAAGATCCAACTGAACTTTGGATGGATGTTCCATAGGTTCCATTGGCATTTCTGACATTCGGACTTACATAAGTCCCACTGGGAGTAACATAATCCAATGTCGGACACATATAGGCCATATCACGGAGAGAGGACAGGTTACCATTGTTTCCGAAACCAGCATTACTACCGTGCGACTCTGTATGAACATAATTGATATCCCCACCTATTTCCAGGAATTTTCCCACCTTGGTAATAACATTTGCACGCGCTGTGAGTCGGTTCATGTTAGTATTGATAACGATACCATCGTTATTCAAATATCCTAAAGAAAAGTTAGACTGAGTTTTTTCCGAACCTCCGGAAGCAGAGAGATTATATTGCTGCTTTAATGACACACGAGTCATTTCTTTTTGCCAATCAATCGTTTTTCTCTTGCCGTCATAGTTTGTAGAGAAAATCTGATTGGCTAAGTTCGCTCCATCGTTAGCACGAGCTGCACGAACATCAAAAGCATATTGGTCAGCATCTCCTACTTTTAATTTACTACCTAAGGTTTGAATACCGTAATCTGCTGAGAAAGTAATACGTGTGGCACCAACAGAACCGTGTTTTGTAGTAACCATAATAACACCATTAGCACCGGCAGCACCATAAATTGCAGTTGCAGAAGCATCTTTCAACACTTCAATGCTTTCGATATCGCTCGGGTTAACGAAGTTTGCATTTGTCCCTACCTGAACACCATCAACTACATACAAAGGATTTGCATTACCTGTAATAGTGCCCACACCACGAATACGAATAGCGGCATTGGCGTCAGGAGCTCCATCCTGAGATGTAACCATTACACCGGCAGCTTCTCCTTGTAGTCCCTGCAAAATATTAGTAGGACTTTTTTTCATCATCACGTCCTTGCTTACCGAAGCAACAGACCCTGAGATATCACTCTTTTTTGCTGTACCGTAGCCAACAACAACAACTTCATCCAATTGCTTTTTATCTTCTAATAAAACAATCTTCAGATTCTGACTTTTTGAGTTAATTGCAACTTCCTGTTGCATCATCCCAATATACGAAACAATAAGAGTTTGATTTTGCTCTGAAACAGAAAGGGTGAATTGACCATTTACATCTGTCACAGTTCCTTGCGAGGTATTGCCTTTGACAATAACGGCGGCTCCAATCAAAGGCTCTTGTTTTGAGTCGGTAACGACACCTTTGATTACGTGTTTGTTTTGAGCATACGTGCATATGCTCACGGATAACATCATTAAAATCCAAATTCTTTTCAGGATCGATTTGGTTCTAAATTTTAGAAAGAAACCAATTGATGAAATCTCACAATTTTTCTTCATTGCATTAGAAATTAAATAGGTTAATAACTATACCACTTTAAGGTGCTGGTATTATAAACTGGTTCTACTTGCTTTTATAGCTTTAACTATCAAGCGAAAGCTACATCTTAACTGTCATTGTACATCATGTTTTTCAATTTAATCTTGGTTAACAACTCATGATAAATAATCATTCCTATACGCTATCTATCTTAATCATTCATGAATTTCACATTGTCATCAAAACAAAAAACTCAACCCCCGATTTATATGGTTCAATTTAAATACAGGAAAAATTGAATTAATGTAAAAGTTCATTGCCCCAAAATCACAATCATCAAAAAGTAAAAACAAAAACTAAACATTCAACATACATTTTTTTCATATGCAAGTTGCAAAAATGGCATTTTAAATTATATTAAACTTGCAAATTTGAATATTTATATTTCAAATTTGAATAAAAGCCCACATTGAGAATAACAAATGTTAAAGCAGCATAGTTATCACAGGTCGTTATTTTCAATCACTTAAGAACGACACACAATCCAATAACGACTAAATCCAATTAGATTTATACAAGAAGCTATGCATCTAAAATATCGGTAGGCGACTTTCCGAAATGTTTCTTAAAAACTGTGCTAAAATATCCGGCACTTGCAAATCCTGTAAGTTCACTTACTTCCGTAATTGAATATTTTCTGGACTTTAAAAGTTCTATAGCGTAGTTGAGCCTGATACTCTTAATAAATTCGTTCGGAGATTGATCGGTTAGCGTTTTTAATTTTTTATACAATAGCGAAGCACTCACATTCATTGCTGATGCAAATTCGTCTTTCCCAAATTCCGTTTTTTCAAGATTCGCCCGTACAACCGACAAAGCTTTTTTCACAAACTGATCATTATTCTTGTTTTCAAAAATCTGTTCTTCTCCTGCTTCTCCGTCAATCATTTTCAGGGTTTTCCCCCTAACATTTTCCCGATTTTGCACTATTGATTTTATACGTTGCAACAAAATGGGAACATCAAATGGTTTCGTCAGATAATCATCGGCACCTAAGCCTAAGCCGTGAAGTTGATCAGCTTGTTCTGATAGCGCGGTCAGTAGAATTACCGGGACATGAGATGTCTGAAATGTTGATTTAATTAACGAACATAACTCAAATCCATCCATATTCGGCATCATAATATCCGACACAACCAAGTCTGGAATATCTTTTTGAATTATTTCCCAAGCAATCTGACCATTCTCAGCTGCTTGTACTTCAAATTCATTTCCAAGGGTAAAAAGAAGAAAGTTTCTTAGATCGATATTGTCTTCCACTACAAGTAACTTCATTCTCTTGTGGCTGTCGTCCGGAAGCTGATCTGCAATTGGCAAATCGGAATGTTCTATAGAAAAATCGTTTTCTTGTTGGCTTGTCGTTAATTTAATTACCTGACTGCAAGGTTCAACGTCTTTGTATGGAATGACGATTTTAAAGCAAGATCCAACGTTTTCCTTACTAGAACAACTTATTTCACCGCCATGTAACAAAACATAGTTTTTAGCAATCATTAATCCGATTCCCGATCCAATGACTTTGGCATTAACCGCATTGTCTCCTCGGTAAAATTCATTAAACAGACTCTGCTGCGCTTTCTCACTAATACCAATTCCCTGATCGATAACTTCTAACGACCAGTTCTCCGGGGTACAATTTAGATTCAGGGTTACACGGCTTTTAGGATGCGAGTATTTAATCGCATTTGAAATCAGATTCCCAAGCACCTTTTCCATCATAGTTTCATCAACTCCTGAATTATACGCCGGTACATTTGTGTTGAATATAAGTTCAATGTTTTTTGATTGAGCATACGATTCAAACATCATTTTCTGGAGTTGAATCATATTCACAATATCAACATCGCAAAGTGAGAGATGCTCTTTACCGACATCAAGTTTTTGGAAATCCATTATTTGAGTAACAACTTTGGATAACCGCTTAGATTGTTCCGAAGCTAATCGAAGATAATATTTCCCGGCCTCCGAAATCGCAACATCTTTATTCAGCTCTTCAATAGGCGCTTTTATCAAAGTAAGTGCAGTACGGATCTCATGAGCTGTATTAGCAAAAAATTGAACCTTCTTTTCTATGTGTAATTTTTTAATATGTTCGAGATAGTATCTTGATAAGACATATATTACACCTGCCACTATCAAAAGCATGAGCATCACAAACCACCATCTTGCCCACACAGGAGGTACAATACGAATGTTTATCGATCGTTCTGTAATGACGTGATCCATTGAATTGTCATACAATCGAATCTTCAGAACATAGCTTCCACTAGGGAGGTTTGTATAGGTTATTATTTTTTGGCTATTAGGCTGACTCCAGGTTTTATCAAAACCCTCCAACAGATATGAATATTTGGAATCCGAAATATTTTGCCCCAAAGCTAACAATTCAAGTGAAAATGTATTCTGACTATAGTTTAACTTGATTTCGGTCAAACTATCCAAAGGATACTTCAATTTAAAGTTCGGATTATCCTTTATCGAAACCCCTGAAATGGTAAGGTCTTGCAAATATAAGCCAGCTTTTGATACGACATTTCTAATAGCAGCAGGGCTAAACATCACAGCTCCATTATTAGTCCCCCAAATCAAGCTTCCGTTCCTGAGCTGACACTGTGCATTAATATTATAAGCAGCCCTACTTAAGGACAAATGAGACGAATAGGTGGTTACACTATAATTTTTAGGATTAAACTTACAGAGTCCCGTTTCTGTTCCTATCCAAAAACAATCGCCAATTTTCATTATACCATTAATGAAATTAGATGGCAGACCCGACGCTGTGGTAATTTTCTCAATTTTCTTGGTCGCCAAATTGAATCTTATCAAGCCATCACCCCGAGTTGCTACCCAAGTCTCTCCGTTTGAGATTGTCATCCCCTGTGCTAAGAATCCCTGTTTTAAGATCGTTTCAACTCCCGTTTTTTTATCCAAAGAACATAATCCGTAGGAACAAGCCAACAACATCGTACCTCGCTTATATTCAACAAACGCAGACACTGGTTGTTCCTGATAAATGCGAAAACGATTTTCTTTTACAATATAACAGGCAATATTTCCTCCTGATCCTCCGATCCAAAGATCTCCATCAGAATCCTTATAAATATCATGAATAAAATTATTGACAAATGGAGATTTACCTGTATTTTGACCGTAATGAGCTATTTCTCGTCCCGAGGTTCCGTCCAAAACATAAACACCTGAAGCATATGTCCCTGCCCAAATGTTTCCTTTATTATCCTCGCATAACGCCAGAAAAACCTGTGCTTGTTTTCTCTCGTTATGATAAAAGGTTGCCCAACGATTAGAACGAACATCCCACTTCGAAATTCCATTGTTGGTAGCGAACCAAATATTACCTCTTGAATCTTCTATTATTTTGTTGATGAAATTATTACAAAGAGAATTTGCGTTATTCACCAAATGTGATACTTGGGTGACAAGCGACGGTCTTTGATCAAAAAACGAAATTCCGCCACTATATGTTGCTGTCCAAATCCGATTATTGCGATCACAAAAAATATCGTAGACTCCATCCCCATGAAGAGAGAATGCATTATCAATATCCTCCTTGTAAATATCTATTATTCGATTTGCTTTTTTTCGGTCTATTTTCCAGATCCCTTGCCCATCGACACCCACAAGCAAAGTGGAATCCGAATTGGCGGTGATCGCCAAAACCGGTTGGTGCGGAAACACATTGGCATTAAACTGAGAAAGTATACGTTTATTAAAGTCATATTCGTATAAACCACTTGACACAGTTCCAATCCAGAGTTTATTTTGGTTCTTATCAAAATATAATTTCGACAAAGCATTCGGATTACCCAACTTCACTAAAGGCATATCTGTGCCTGTTTCTGTATCTAATAATCTTACATTATCGAAATACCCAACAATCAGATGTCGTTTATCATGCCACGCAAATCCTCTTATCTCAACTCGCTGCCTCCCAATTAAAGAAATTTTTTGTTTGTAGTATCGGTAAAGCCCGCCAAATCTAGTTGCAATCCAAAATGCGCCTTTATCATCAGCCTGAATATCATTTACAACTAAAAATTTATCATTCAGCAATTTGCTAATATTGACAAATGGGATAAACTTATCCTTCACCGCATTATAATAGAACATTTGCCCGTCATTTGCACAAACGTAAAGAACATTGTTTGAATAGAGCAATCTTGACGAAATAAATGCAATATCATATGGTAATTTATATAGCCGACAATCATTCTCCGTCAGTCTCAATATTCCTGTTTTAGCAGAAGCCCAAACAAATCCATTCTTATCGCTGCAAATGGAATAGGCTTCTCTCACAGAAATGTCGTAGATGGAATTAACGCTATAAAATTTTGTATCCGCAGCTGATACAGTGCCGAAAAATATGGTTACAAATAAAAAAATATATCTGAATCTCATTGACTAGAATTTCTTATATTCGTTCAGTTCTAAAAGAATCAATGCAACACTAATTAAATATTTAAATTAGCATGTGTTTCCCTATAGCAAAAGCAAAGATATATAATTCGAAAGACAATATCCTGAAAAAATGTTCATAAAATTCGCACACAGACTTCTAAAAATAGATATTCTACTATCCAATTATTAAAATTAAAACAGAAAGACACACGCTACTATATCGATTAATAGGGAATTTTATCAAATATATAAATTTAGATTCACACAATAAGCACCACTTTACAAACACATCTTTTATGGTAGTTAATTTTTCATAATACAACATCAGAAATAAAGCCATTTCTATTTTATAACAAACCTCAAAACACCGTCCTAAAACTTAAAAAATATATCATATTTAACTTTTCCAACAGACAAAAAAAAAGAAGATACCCCAAAAGATATCCTCTTTTAACAACCAATCGTTGTCTTTTTCAAAGACTATACTTTAATTGACGAACGACAGATTCATTTACCGCCATCCGCCGCCGAGCGCCCTATATAAAGTAATTTTCTGCTGAACTATTGTATTGTAAGTGTTATAAAGAGCCAATTCGCTCGACAAGACACTATTTTGAGCAGACAGAACTTCCAGATATGTTGCATATCCATTAACTAATAACTCCTGCGAATATTCATATGCCTTCTTCAGTGCGTCCACCTGCTCTTTCTGGAATCCAGCCTGCTGCGTACTGTATCGAATCGACGCTAAGGCATTTGACACTTCATTTCCAGCTGTGAGTAAACTCTGTTTGAAATTCAGCAAAGCAGATTCTTCCTGCAAACGAGCAATCTCTTTTTGAGTTTTCAGTGTTCGTCCGTTCAAAACAGGCTGCGTAAGACCTGCAATTGCATTCCAAAACAACGAACTGGGTAAATTAAACCAGTTTGTAATGCCTTTGGCATCAGAACCGACCACTCCTGATAAAATAAACTGAGGATACATGGCCGATGTGGCCACATTAAATTGCTCATGAGCTGCTCGCAAGACAAGCTCAGCGGTCTTCACATCCGGCCTATTGCTCAAAAGTTGAACAGGAAGACCCACAGCCAGCAATTCGTTATGGAAAGCCATTAAATCTATTTGGGTAGAACGATCAATAACAGCAGGAGCTTTGCCCAAAAGCACACAAAGGTAATTTTCGTAATTTGCTATCGACGCTTCAATCTGAGGCAAATATGCTTTTGCCGTAGCTAATTGAGCTTTCGCCTGTAAAACAGCAACCTCCGTGGCTTGAGCTGACTTTTTTAAGCTCTTAACTGTCTCCAAATATTTGGTGTAACTATCAATGCTCCTATTCGTTATCAACTTTTGCTTATCCAGCATAATAAGCTGATAATATGCTGATGCAACATTAGCAACAATTTGCGTTTTCACCGCATTAACTGTGGATTGTTGCTGCAGATAAAGCGCCTGTTGTGCCTTTTTAGCACTTGAAAGTTTATTCCAAACATCGATCTCCCAACTGGACGACAATGACAATTTCAAATCCGTAAATGGAGGATGTGCCGCTGGCATTGTATTTCCGTATTTAGAATTATCGGACAAAGTACCACTCACCCCTGCATTGAGTGTTGGAAGAAATGCGGCATTGCTTTGCTTTACCGACTGTGCAGCCTGATTAAGTTTTACAATTGCCATCCGAATATTCAAATTACTATCAAGAGCTTCAGTTATCAACTTTTGCAAATACGGATCATCATAAAAATCCTTCCAGGCAATTGCAGCGCTATTTTTAGCGGTATCCCCATTTATCGAATCACGAAATACCGTTTTATAGCCTGCCATTCCGGGACTGTTATATTTTTGTACAGAACAAGCACAGAAAGCGATCATTCCAGAGAGAACAAACACACTATAAATATTCTTTTTCATCATCTTTCGTCAATTGAAATTTATTTGATCATTCCCTTGCTCGGCTAATTACGCCATTTTTTTCTCCGAATCTTTTCATCCAGATTCTCAAAAATAATGTACATGGTAGGGATAACGAAAATCCCGAAAAGGGTTCCTATGAGCATACCGCCAGCTGCTGCCACTCCAATAGAATTATTCCCCGATCTACCAGCACCGGTTTCAAGAATCAGTGGCATCATTCCAAAAATAAAAGCAAAAGAAGTCATCAGAATGGGTCGTAAGCGAGCAGTTGCTCCTTCAATAGCAGCTTCGACTATGCCCATACCGTGTTCACGCCGCTGTCGGGCAAATTCGACGATCAAGATACCGTTTTTACCCAAAAGACCGATCAGCATAATGAGCGACACCTGCACGTAAATATTATTGGTGATACCAAATATATTGATAAACATAAATACGCCAAACACACCGATAGTGAGTGACAACATCACAGACAAAGGCAACATGTAACTTTCGTATTGCGCACACAAAACAAAGTATACAAATAAGAAACATAGAATAAAAATATAGATCGCCTGACTTCCAGATTTAATCTCTTCGCGCGACATGCCTGAAAACTCTATTTCATAACCGACAGGTAATTTAGAAGCCTCTTCCCGGACAGCGGCTATAGCATCACCCGAGCTAAAACCTTTTTTTTGTTTACCCTGCACGGTGGCTGCTGTAAACAAATCGTAGCGGGTAATGGTTTCCGGCCGATACACTTTTGAAAAGTTAATGAGTGTCGTGATCGGCACCATCTTTCCAGACTTATTACGGACCATCACCTTGGTCAGAGAATTGAGGTCTGTTCTGTCTTCAGGTGCAGCCTGCATTACAACCCGACAATATTTAGTATAACGGTTGAAATCAGAAACCATCATACCTCCGTAATAGGCTTGAAGCGCCTGAAAGACATCGTTGATGGCGACTCCTTCCATTTTACATTTATCAACTTGTATATCAAATTGATATTGAGGGAAATTCACATTAAAGGATGAGTTAACAAAATCGATTTCCGGGCGAGCCGAAAGGTTACTCATAAAATCTTTTACAACTTGATAAAACTTGGTAATATCTCCACCTGTTTTATCCTCCACCTGCACCTCGAATCCATCCGAAGAGCCAAAACCGCGAATTGGAGGCGGAGCATAGAATATAATTTTCCCTTCCTTTATTTTTCCGGTTTTCTTATTAAGCATTTCAATGACATCCGTGGTCGAAGTATCTCCGCGCTGTTCCCAGGGCACCAGCGAACAGGTCATCATTCCGTGCGAACTACCGTTTGTTCCGCTCAACATACTTTGACCAGCAATACTCATACGTGCAGCAAACAAATCACTAACATTCATCGTACTGTCAATTTGTTTCATCACACTTTTTGTACGCTCAAGAGAAGCTCCCGGCGGCAAAGTCACATCGGCACTAATCATCCCCTGATCTTCATTAGGCACAAATGCAGTAGGTGTTATTTTGATCAACAAATAGGCTCCCAAAGCAAACGTTACGATTACAGCAACAGGAATCCATCGATGCTTTGTGAAAAGACTCAAAGATTTCTTGTATTTATAGACTGTAGCGTCAAAAGCCACATTGAAGTTTGCATGTAAACGGGAAATAAAACTCTTTTTTTCTTCTTCATTTGAGGCCCTTTTGATAAAAAAAGTGCAAAGTACCGGACTCAAAGTCAAAGCATTAATAGCAGAAAGGGTAATTGCAACAGCCAACGTAAGTCCGAATTGACGATAAAATGTTCCGGCAGGCCCCGACATAAAACTCACCGGAATAAATACGAAAGCCATCACCAGAGTAATCGAGATAATTGCTCTCCATATTTCATCCATAGCTTTGGACGTAGCTTGCACTGTAGATAACGACTCGTCATGATCCATCTTCGCATGAACCGCTTCGACCACCACAATAGCATCATCTACCACAATTCCGATTGCCAAAACCAATGCAAAGAGAGTCAATAAATTAAGTGAAAATCCAAGCAAATTGAGGACAAAGAATGTACCTATGATTGCAACTAATGCCGAAATTCCGGGAATAAGCGTCGATCTCCAGTTCTGAAGGAATAAAAACACTACAAAAAAGACCAAAATAAACGCCTCTATAAATGTTCGTTTTACCTTATGAATAGATGCCTCTAAAAATTTATTGGCATCATTAGGAATCGCATATTTCACTCCGGGAGGGAAACGTTTTGATAAAGTTTCCAACTTTGCCTTGAGTGCATCTACTACGTCTCGGGCATTAGATCCGGCCATCTGATACACCGACATACCAACGCCTTCTCTCCCGTTTACCTTCGTATCGACGGTATAATCATATCCACCCAGTTCTACGCGAGCAACGTCTTTTAGCTTCAATATCCGCCCATCATCATTTGCCTTTATAACGATGTTTTCGTAATCAGGAACTTCCGTAAACTTTCCTTTATAAGTCAGCGTATATTGAAACTGTTGATTACCGTTCAACCCTAATTGTCCGGGAGCTGCTTCCACATTTTGTTCCTGAACTGCACTGATTACATCACTCGGCATCAGTTTATAAGAAGCCATTTTCACAGGGTCAAGCCAAATACGCATAGAATAGTTGCGTGAGCCAAAAATATTAACCTGCCCCACCCCATTAACACGCTCCAACTCTGGAGCTATATTAATACGAGCATAATTTTGCAGGAAAGTCTGATCGAATTTGGGATTATTGCTATACAGAGATGCAACCAAAAGTTGGTTATTCATCATCTTGCGGGTAGTAACGCCGTTTTGTGTCACTGTGGTAGGTAGCTGGCTCAATGCTGCAGAAACACGGTTTTGGACGTTGACCTGTGCCATATTGGGATCGGTACTCAAATCGAAATAGACGCTAATGCTAGCGCTACCGTTGTTTGTAGCATTCGACACCATATAGGTCATCCCTTCCACTCCATTAATTTGCTCTTCCAATGGTGTAACGACGCTTCTTAAAACCGTTTGAGCATTTGCCCCCGGAAAATTAGCACTTACACGAACCATCGGCGGCGCAATATTAGGAAATTGTTCCACCGGAAGACTTATATAGCCCAGTACCCCTAAAATACAAATCAGGATAGAGATGACTGTAGATAAAACCGGACGACTCAGAAATTTTTGTACCATTGTGTCTAATTTTTTGCAGCCACAGTTCTCTTGCCCCCTTTGTTTCTATCATGTGCTGATATCGGAATAATCTTATCTCCGTCTTTCAAACGATTAAGGCCATCCACCACAATTTTATCACCCACATTGACTCCATCTTCCACGACGTACTGATCAGATGTTGCATTTACCACCGTAATGTTAGTTGCATGAATAATCCCATGAGGATCGACCACAAACACCATTTTTTTATCCTGAATTTCGTAAGTAGCTTTTTGCGGCACCAATATCACATTTGAGTAAAACGAAGGAACGTTGATCTTTCCGCTTGTACCGGTATGTAGCAAAGCCTGAGGATTTGGGAAAACTGCTTTCATTTGCAACGATCCTGTAGTTTGATCCACAATACTACTTCCCAATTGCAATTTTCCTTTATACTCATATTTCTGTCCATCCGCCAAAACCAGTTCTACAGGAGGCATTTTAGCAACTTTCTGCTTCAGAGTGCCCGATGAGTTATTGCATAATTGGATTAATTTCTTTTCATCAAAAGAAAAATAGGCAAAAACGTCTCCACTACTAGCAACGGTTGTTATTGGAGCGGCCAGTCCCGCCGTCACAAGACTTCCGGGTTTCAGCGTTATTCTCCCCACAACCCCAGAGACCGGACTTTTTATTACGGTATATCCCAAATTGATTCGTGCATTTTCATATGCAGCCCTCGCAGCCTGAAGATTGCTTTGCGCAGTCTGCAACTGATACGGACTAATAATCCCTTTATCGACCAAAGGTTGCAGTTTTCGCACTTCAAGTTGAGCATTGTCATAGATCGCTCTAGTCGAATTCACAGTCTGACGGTAATCTGCATCACTGATCTTCAGAATCGGGTTTCCTTTTCGTACATTATCCCCTTCTTTAACATAGATACGTTCAATGTAACCATTTGCTCGAGAATAAATATCAAGAGTATTTTCACTCTCAATTTGCGTTGCAAAGCTTGTGCTGACAGTTGCATCCCCCCTTGTAACCAGCATAACCTGGTATTTTGACGGTCCTTTTTTCTCTTTATCCGCTTTTTTATTCTGACAAGAGAAAAACAGTCCTACAATCAACAAAAAAAAAGAAAGGAAAATGAATGACAACCTGTTACCATACTGTTTCATAGCTATAGTGTGTTTATGTTATACCAATAGATACGACAAATGTAAAACTTTTCAACGACAGTGTCCGCCTTTTATTTAAGTTATTCTATTACAAATTCATTAAAGACCGGGATCAAGAGGCTATAAAAACTATGATGATAAAACAAAAAGAAGGTTTAAAACAGAATGTGTATTTTTTTGCATAAACGTTATAGTCTATACTTTCAAGAGAAGGAAGTAGGTACACAAACGCAAAAACGCTTCACATCATAAGATGCAAAGCGTTTTGTAAAAGTGGCGGCTACCTACTCTCCCACATTGTGTGCAGTACCATCGGCGTAGTTGGGCTTAACTTCTCTGTTCGGAATGGGAAGAGGTGGAACCCCAGCGCTATAGCCACCTAAAAGTTTTCAGTTTCAGGTTGTCTTCAACTGTATATTGTTGACGTATTGGAAAGAGAGTTAACTCGTAAGCTAAATTGGATAGCATTACTATAATAAATAAGAGTTTGAGGAGAAGAAAAGTTTCGGGCGATTAGTACTGCTCGGCTTTGACATTACTGCCTTTACACCTACAGCCTATCAACGTTGTCGTCTTCAACGGCCCTTAGAAGAAATCTCATCTTGAAGTTGGTTTCGCGCTTAGATGCTTTCAGCGCTTATCCTGCCCGAACGCGGATACCCGGCGGAGCCCCTGGCGGAACAACCGGTAAACCGTAGGTTCGTCCAACACGGTCCTCTCGTACTAGTGTCAGATCTTCTCAAATTTCTTACGCCCACAACAGATAGGGACCGAACTGTCTCACGACGTTCTGACCCCAGCTCGCGTGCCACTTTAATGGGCGAACAGCCCAACCCTTGGGACCTTCTCCAGCCCCGGGATGTGACGAGCCGACATCGAGGTGCCAAACCATTCCGTCGATTTGAGCTCTTGGGAATGATCAGCCTGTTATCCCCGGAGTACCTTTTATCCTTTGAGCGATGGCCCTTCCATGCGGAACCACCGGATCACTATGCCCTAGTTTCCTACCTGATCGACTTGTCGGTCTCTCAGTCAAGCGCGCTTATACCATTACACTCTGCTGGCGGTTACCAATCGCCATGAGCGCACCTTTGGGAGCCTCCGTTACTCTTTTGGAGGCGACCACCCCAGTCAAACTACCCACCATACAGTGTCCTTCCATCCGGAAGTTAGAATTCAAATAATTAAAGGGCCGTATTTCAAGGTTGACTCCACCTGCGCTAGCGCGCCTGCTTCACAGTCTCCGGCCTATCCTACACATTAAGTACCCAAATTCAATGTAAAGTTGCAGTAAAGGTTCACGGGGTCTTTCCGTCCCGTTGCGGGTAATCGGCATCTTCACCGATACTACAATTTCACCGAGCTCACAGCTGAGACAGTGCCCAGATCGTTACACCATTCGTGCAGGTCGGAACTTAGCCGACAAGGAATTTCGCTACCTTAGGGCCGTTATAGTTACGGCCGCCGTTTACTGGGGCTTCAATTCAAAGCTTCTCTTGCGATGACTTCTCCTCTTAACCTTCCAGCACCGGGCAGGTGTCAGGCCTTATACTTCATCTTTCGATTTTGCAAAGCCCTTTGTTTTTGTTAAACAGTCGACTGGGCCAATTTTCTGCGGCCACCATTGCTGCTGGCGCCCCTTCACCCGAAGATACGGGGCTATTTTGCCTAGTTCCTTAGCTGTGAATCACTCGAGCGCCTCAGTATTTTCTACTTGACCACGTGTGTCCGTTTAGAGTACGGGTACCTCATAGATTAACGCTAGCGGATTTTCTTGGAAGCCTGATTAGGTCCTTATCAGATCACCCGAGGGCTCTCTGTACTGTCAGGTTCGACTCAAAGTGCGGATTTGCCTACACCTCTCAATATCTACACCCTTTAACCAACTATTCCGTCAGTTGGCCGGACTTTCACTTCTTCGTCCCCACTTCACTCTATAAGGTAGTACCGGAATATTAACCGGTTCTTCCATCGACTTCCCCCCTCAAGGGGTATGCCTTAGGTCCCGACTGACCCTGATCCGATTAGCGTTGATCAGGAACCCTCAGTCTTTCGGCGGGGAGGTTTCTCGCCTCCCTTATCGTTACTCATACCTACATCTGCTTTTCCTGCCGCTCCAATCCTCCTTACGAAGAACCTTCGACGCTGTACAGGAATGCTCCCCTACCATTCTTATTGAATCCATAGCTTCGGTATAATGCTTATGCCCGATTATTATCCATGCCTGACCGCTCGACTAGTGAGCTGTTACGCACTCTATAAATGAATGGCTGCTTCCAAGCCAACATCCTAGCTGTCTCTGCAGTCTGACTTCGTTAGTTCAACTTAGCATTAATTTGGGGACCTTAGCTGATGGTCTGGATTCTTCTCCTTTCGGACATGGACCTTAGCACCCATGCCCTCACTGCCAATAACCATTTACATGCATTCGGAGTTTATCAGGACTTGATAGGCGGTGAAACCCTCGCATCCAATCAGTCGCTCTACCTCATGTAAACTATATTAACGCTGCCCCTAAAGGCATTTCGGGGAGTACGAGCTATCTCCAAGTTTGATTAGCCTTTCACCCCTACCCACAAGTCATCCGAAAGCTTTTCACCGCTTACCGGTTCGGTCCTCCATTCCGTGTTACCGGAACTTCAACCTGCTCATAGGTAGATCACTTGGTTTCGCGTCTACTCCCACCGACTAATGCGCCCTATTCAGCCTCGCTTTCGCTTCGGCTTCGCCCCTGAAGGGCTTAACCTTGCCGGTGAAAGTAACTCGTAGGTTCATTATGCAATAGGCACGCTGTCACACCATAAATGATGCTCCAACCGCTTGTAAGCGCACGGTTTCAGGTTCTTTTTCACTCCTCTGTTCGAGGTGCTTTTCACCTTTCCTTCACAGTACTTGTTCGCTATCGGTCTCTCGGGAGTATTTAGCCTTACCGGATGGTCCCGGCAGTTTCACACAGGATTTCTCGTGTCCCGCGCTACTCAGGATACCACTAACAATTGTAAACATTACCAGTACGGGACTATCACCCTCTATGGTACAAAGTTCCATTACGATTCCTGTTCCTTTTACAATCATATGTCGTGGTCCTACAACCCCAACAATGCCGAAACACTGTTGGTTTGGGCTGTTCCCCGTTCGCTCGCCACTACTTAGGGAATCACTTTTGTTTTCTACTCCTACAGGTACTTAGATGTTTCAGTTCCCTGCGTTCGCACCTTCCATTAGGAAAGTAATGCCGCTTCACGGCATTGGGTTGCCCCATTCGGAAATCTACGGATCAAAGGTCATTTGCACCTCCCCGTAGCTTATCGCAGCTTATCACGTCCTTCATCGCCTCCGAGAGCCAAGGCATCCACCCTGCGCTCTAACTTACTATTCTTCTCGTGTGGATAATTGTTGCCAACTAACAAGCGCTCTTAAATTATTATAGAATCGCTACCTTTAATTAAAATTAACTATACTCGTTATCACTCTACTTTTCCAATATGTCAAAGACCTTTTTGATAATGATTTATAAATAATGTTTTTTTTTTAATTAACCGCTTTAACAGTGGTGAAACTTTGCGGGGTTGAACCGCTTTTCATTTGATAACCGCTCAGATTATCACTTTCTGACACCCCTGTGGATCTGAAGTTTCTTGTCAATATGTTTGTTCTTTCTTCTCATCACTCGCTTGTGATGATATTTTTTGTGGAGAATAACGGATTCGAACCGTTGACCCTCTGCGTGCAAGGCAGATGCTCTAGCCAGCTGAGCTATACCCCCGATTTAGTAGGTGAGTCAGTCAGGTGGTCAGGTGTGAGGTGAACTCACTTGCTCTCCGTCTCACTTTCTCACTTGCTCGTTTTTTTTGTAGTCCCAGGCAGAGTTGAACTGCCGCCCTCTACATTATCAGTGTAGCGCTCTAACCAACTGAGCTATAGGACTGGCTGTTCTTGCGCCTCTTTCCAGGCTCTACTTTCAAGTTCCAAGTTTAAGGTCTAAAGTTTAAGGTTTTACAACTTTCAACTTTGAACATTCAACTTTTAACTCGTATTATATAACAAATGTAGTAAAGGTAAGTTTAATGTATAACTAACCTGTATGTCACTTACTTGCCTTACGTCGTCATCTCTCCAGAAAGGAGGTGTTCCAGCCACACCTTCCGGTACGGCTACCTTGTTACGACTTAGCCCCAGTCACTGGTTTTGCCCTAAATCGCTCCTTGCGGTCACAATCTTTAGGCACCCCCAACTCCCATGGCTTGACGGGCGGTGTGTACAAGGCCCGGGACCGTATTCACCGCGCCATGGCTGATGCGCGATTACTAGCGAATCCGGCTTCATGGAGTCGAGTTGCAGACTCCAATCCGAACTACGAAAGGCTTTCGAGATTAGCATCCTATCACTAGGTAGCGACCCTCTGTACCCTCCATTGTAACACGTGTGTCGCCCCGGACGTAAGGGCCGTGCTGATTTGACGTCATCCCCACCTTCCTCGCATCTTACGATGGCAGTCTCATTAGAGTCCTCAGCTTAACCTGTTAGTAACTAATGACAAGGGTTGCGCTCGTTATGGCACTTAAGCCGACACCTCACGGCACGAGCTGACGACAACCATGCAGCACCTACACATCTGCTATTGCTAGAAAACCTGTTTCCAAGTTCGTCAGATGCATTTCAAGCCCGGGTAAGGTTCCTCGCGTATCATCGAATTAAACCACATGTTCCTCCGCTTGTGCGGGCCCCCGTCAATTCCTTTGAGTTTCATTCTTGCGAACGTACTCCCCAGGTGGATTACTTATCGCTTTCGCTTAGCCACTAACATTCTATCGCTAACAGCTAGTAATCATCGTTTACTGCGTGGACTACCAGGGTATCTAATCCTGTTTGATCCCCACGCTTTCGTGCCTCAGCGTCAGTTACATTCCAGCAAGCTGCCTTCGCAATTGGTGTTCTGTGTCATATCTATGCATTTCACCGCTACACAACACATTCCGCCTGCCTCATTTGCACTCAAGACCGCCAGTTTCAATGGCAATGTTAACGTTGAGCGTCAACCTTTCACCACTGACTTAACAGCCCGCCTACGCACCCTTTAAACCCAATAAATCCGGATAACGCTTGGATCCTCCGTATTACCGCGGCTGCTGGCACGGAGTTAGCCGATCCTTATTCGTAGGGTACCTACAAGAGAGTACACGTACTCTTTTTTATCCCCCTACAAAAGAAGTTTACAATCCATAGGACATTCTTCCTTCACGCGACTTGGCTGGTTCAGGCTCTCGCCCATTGACCAATATTCCTCACTGCTGCCTCCCGTAGGAGTCCGGACCGTGTCTCAGTTCCGGTGTGGGGGACCTTCCTCTCAGAACCCCTACTGATCGCAGACTTGGTAGGCCGTTACCCTACCAACTATCTAATCAGACGCATGCCCATCCGTAATCTATAAATATTTAACAACTAATCCATGCGGATCTATTGTCTTATGCGGTGTTAATCTTCCTTTCGGAAGGCTATCCCCCAATTACAGGTAGGTTGCATACGCGTTACGCACCCGTGCGCCGGTCGCCACCAAAGTATTGCTACCTCGTGCTGCCCCTCGACTTGCATGTGTTAGGCCTGTCGCTAGCGTTCATCCTGAGCCAGGATCAAACTCTTCATTGTATAAATTAGTTTTTGTTCCTTGTGATAACTAATATCGCTATTAATTATCGTGTCTTCTCAAGATGACTTCCTTTATTTTATTAAAGGTGTAATTTAAGTAAATTGACGGTTAGCTCTCACACTAACCTTTCCTTATACTACATTTTGTTGTTTCAATTATATTCAAAGATCTCTCGTTTTGACCCCTCGTTTTTTTAGAAGCGAAAGGGACTGCAAAGGTACTGCTTTATTTTGAACTACCAAACTTTTCAGCAACTTTTTTTTCAAAACTTTCTCAGCTTTAAGCCTTAAAAACACCTCCGTGTTTGTCTCTCAAAGCGGATGCAAAGTAACGCCCTTTTTCCGACATTACCAAATCACTTG